>NZ_CP131133.1 GCF_033705735.1 Shinella zoogloeoides | reverse complement strand
TGTCAATGCCGCGTGAATTTTCCCCAGAAGTGCCGAAGTAAAATTCCCCAGTTATGCCGACGTCGACGACATGGCGAATTGAGGATTTTTCGGCGGCCGCCCGCGCGGCTTTTGTGGTGGGGCGAACGCCGGGGGAGCGATGAGGGCTTTGGAGCGAACATGCTCCGGCATGAGTTCGGCATGCTGCCTCAACCGATAGCTGGATCCTTCGATCTGCACGACGACGGCATGATGCAGCAGTCTGTCGAGCAGTGCCGTCGCGACGACAGGGTCGCCAAAGACATCGCCCCATTCTGCAAAACCGCGGTTTGACGTGAGGATCATTGCGCTGCGTTCATAGCGGGCGTTAACGAGCTGGAAGAACAGATTGCCGCCGCCCTGGACGACCGGCAAATAGCCAATCTCATCGACGATGAGCAGGCTCGGCCTGCAGAAGAAGCGAATGCGTTCCTGCAGCTTGCCTTCCCGCTCTGAACGGGCAAGCGAACCGATCAGATCGGCGAGCGTCGTGAAATACACGCTCTTTCCGGCCTTCACGGCTTCGACGCCGAGCGCCGTGGCAAGATGGCTCTTTCCCGTTCCCGGTGGGCCGAGGAAATGAACCGCTTCGTGACGCTCGACGAACCCGAGCTGGGCCAGGGTGAAGATGCGATTCCGGTCGAGAGATGGTTGAAAGGTAAAATCAAAACCGGCGAGCGTCTTGATCGTCGCAAGCCTGCCCATCCGCAGGGCGGTCTTGATGCGACTGTTCTCGCGCAGGGTGAGTTCCTCCGACAGGAGAATATCGATGGCCTCAAGGGCCGACAGCTCACCGTGCTCGAGGCGGCGCACGACATGGTCGAGAGCTTCCAGTGCGCGCGGCATCTTCAGACCAACGAGATCATGACGGATACGGTCGATCATCGACGGAATGGGGTCGAGGGTGGCGCTCATGGTCGGTTCTCCTGTGCCAGGACCTTGCCGACGGCATCATAGAAGGCAAGCGATCGCTGCAGCACGGTATCGCCGGCGGGTTTGACAACATGAGATTCCTGCCGTCTCCCCGGCCAATGTTGCGGCTGAATGGGTCGCCGATGATCCGGATGAACCCGGCGCTGTTTACGGCCCTCCAGGACAGGATGTGCTGCGATCAGCGTGCCGTTCTCGAAGATGCGGACTTCGTCAGCGAGAGAGTGGACCTCTACCATTCGGCTTCGCGTGGCATCCGGAACGCTGTAGGTATTGCCACCGACGCTGACCATGCCCTCCCGCGACACGCGGCGCTCCAGCTTCAGAACGGATCTGAACGGTGCCAGCGGTAACGGTCGCAGGTGCGGCCGCTCCTCGGCGAAGGCTTCATTGACGAAGCGCAGGGTTGTTGCATGCTTCCTCGGATTGGCGACGGTGTCCAGCCAGTGCCGGAGCTGGGCGTTCAGGTCATCGAGATTGCGAAACGAGCGGGCCAGGAAGAAGTCCTCGCGGATGTACCGGAACGGCCGCTCGACCTTGCCCTTGGTCTTGGCGCGATACGGTTTGCATGCCTTCGGGTGGAAGCCGTAGTGGCGTGCCAGGTCGATGAGTACGCGATTGTAGATGATACCTTCCGTCTGGCCTTCGCCAATGACGGCGGTCTTCATCCGGTCGTAGAGCACCTCCCTTGGAGCGCCGCCAAGGGCCTCGAAAGCCGCGATGTGGCAGCGCAGGACGGTTGGCAGGTTCTGATGCATGACGAAGCGCGCCCAGATGAGACGGCTGTGGCCCAGCACCATGGAGAACAGCCAAACGATCCTCGGCGTCATCGGTTCGTCGGTGAAGACGACATGGAATTGGGCGAAATCGACCTGAGCCTGCTCGCCGGGTGGCGTCTCGAAACGAACCTCATAGCCTTGGCTTGCTGCAGGGCGCACATCACGGAGAAAATCCGTCACGGCCGTGTAGCCGCCCGTATAGCCTCGCTCGCGCAGTTCTCGTAGCAGCCGACTGCCGGTCAGGCCTGGATAGGTCTTCACCCGTTCCCGCAGGTAAGAAGCAAACGGATCGATCACCGTCGCTCGCGGCTTCCTGGGACCATAGGCCGGAGCCTCAAGGCCTCGCTCTATGTATTTGCGCACCGTCTTGCGGTCGATGCCCGTTTCTCTGGAAATGGCCGACACCGTCAGCCCCTGCTGATGCAGATCCAGGATCATGATCGTCTCCCTCAGCTTGATCACCAAAATCCCCCTCCCGACCATCGGAAGGAGTATCGGCGATGACGCGCCGCCGGTCTTCCGGGGCCCGCCCCGGAAGACCGGCGGCCGCAGCACCTGGGGAAGATTCAAACGGCACTATTGGGGAGTATTGCTCCGGTACTGACACCACAAAACCCTTCGTCTTCATCTCACGCCAGAGTGCCGAAGCGTTCCGTGCCCCTTCCTCCCAGCGGCTGTTGAGCCAGGGCAACCTCTACACGGGCAGGCTTTCATCGTCCGTAAGAGCCTCAATGTGAATTCGGTGAAGGACCTTTAACACGGGCCTTAACGCTGTAGTCGAGCACGCGCTTAACTGGCACGAGAACCTTCATCATGGCTCCTTTCATGGCGGTGGCGGATCAGACCGCTGCGCTGATCTGGATTTCGACCTGCAGGTCGGGCGTGAACAGGCGCGCCTCGATGGTGGCGCGGACCGGCACATTGGCCGGATCGACCCAGGCATCCCAGGCGCGGTTCATGGCGTCGAAATCCGCCACGTCGCGCAGCCAGACGGTCGCGCTGATCAGATTGCTTTTGTTGGTTCCGGCCTCGGCCAGCAGGGCATCGACCTGCGCGAGGATGTCGCGGGTCTGCGCCTCGGCATCAGTGCCGGTGCCGGTGATGCCCGAGGTGGTGACGGTGCCATTGGCGACCACGGCCTGACAGATGCGCCGGCCGGGTTGGATACGCTTGATCATCGGATTTCCTCATGGAATTGCGGGCCGGGACGCGGTTCGGCATCCGGGCAAAAACCGTAAGCTCGCCCGCAGTCGCGTGCAGGCGGAGCCATGTCAGCAGGTCAGGATCACTTCAGCCAGGGAATACCACCGGCATAGGTGACAAAGGCGTCGCCCGCGATGATGCCGCTGTCGATGGGCAGCAGCACACCGGTGATGGCCTTGGCCTGATCCGACGCGAGGAAGGCGATGGCACCGGCGACATCTTCCGGCTCGGGCAGGTAGGGCAGCGCATGCGGCGCCATGATCTTGCTTTCGTCGCGCTCGCCTTCGGCAATCGCCTTCAGCAGCGGCGGCGTCATCACATGGGTCGGGCCGACGCAGTTCACCCGGATGGTGAAGCGGCCCAGCTCGACCGCCAGCAGCTGGGTAAAGCGCTCGATCGCGACCTTGATGACGTTGTAGCCCGGCAGCGGCAGCGGCATCCGGCTGTGGATCGACCCCAGCGTGACGATGGAACCCTTGTTGTTCGGGATCATCAGCCGCGCAAAGGCCTGACAGGTATAGACGGTGCCGAAGTAGTTCACCCGCCACATCTTGTCGTGCCAGTCCATGTCCATGGTCATGATGCATTCCGGGTTCGGCTGCAGCGCGGCCGAGGTCACCAGCACTTCGACCGGGCCGAAGTTTTCCGAGACCATCTGCGCGGCCGCATCGACCGCGGCCGGATTGCCGACATCGCAAAACTGGAAGGCGGCTTTGCGGCCAAGCGCGCGCACGACGTCCGCCACACGCTCGCCACCGGTCTTGTCAACGTCTAGCAGCACGACATCATAGCCGTCCCGGGCAAAGCGCAGCGCGGCGGCTTCGCCCAGACCGCTCGATCCGCCGGTGATGACGGCAACAGCATTGGTCATAATCAGTTCTCCCAAGATCCATACAGGATAGTTGTTGCGGCGGGCGGGAAGCCCCCCCCCCCGCCACAGGGTTGGAAATTAGATCTCGCGACCGACCTTGTGACCATCGGTAATCGACAGCTCAATGTCGCGTGGCTGGAAGCAATCGCCGATCACGCGGACCGACGGGTGGGCGTTGCGCAGCGGCTCGATGAGGGTTTCATCGGCAATACCGCCGGCCGAGATCACGACGCTGTCCACATCCTCGATGGTGGTCGGTTCCCAAGTGACGACGTTATAGGCCTCGACCTCGCGCTCGGTGATCTCGAAGATCGCGGTATAGGGGGTGATGGTCACCGCCGGATTGCCCATCAGCTTTTCCAGCAGGTGGTGGCGGGTCGGCGAGGGCATGTCGGGCGCGAGCTTTTCAAGCCCGGTGACGATGTTCACCTGATGGCCCTGATCGGCGATGTAATCGGCGACGGTGGCGCCTTCGCCCCGGCCCACCGCATCGAACAGCACGACGCGGTTGCCCAGCTTGGCCTTGCCCTCCATCACCGCGCGGGCGGTAAAGACGTTCGGGCCATCGACACCGTCGAGTTCCAGCATATAGGCGGTCGAGCCGGTGGCGACGATGATCTCATCGGCGTTCTCGGCCAGAACCGAGTCGACCGTCGCCTCGGTCTTCAGGCGGATCTCGACGCCCAGCTTGGGCAACTGGCGTTCGAACCACAGGATGATTTCCTCGAAACTGTCGCGCTTCGGGGTCTTCATCACCAGATTGACCTGCCCGCCCAGACGCGTGCCACGGTCGATCAGCGTGACCTTGTGGCCGCGTTCGGCGGCAACGCGCGCCGCCTCCATCCCGGCCGGGCCGCCGCCGATGATGACGACCTTTTTCGGGACCGCCGCCGACTCCATCTCGCCCCAGACCTCTTCGCGCCCGGTGACGGGGTTGTAGATGCAGCCGACGCCTAGACCGATATCGACATGGCCGACGCAGGCCTGCGTGCAGCCGATGCACTGGCGGATATCCTCGACCCGGCCCGCCTTAGCCTTGTTCGGGAAATGCGGGTCGGCGATCAGTGTTTTCGCCATGCCGATGATATCCGCCTTGCCCGAGGCAAGCGTCTGTTCGGCGATGCCGGGCGAATCCATCCGGCCCGCGCCGACCACAGGCAGATCGACTGCGGCCTTGATCGCGGCGGGCAGGTGCACAAAGGCGCCGGGTTCAAAGTAATAGCTTGGCCAGTGCGCGCGCCCCTGTTTCGGGATCGAGGTGATCGCGTGCCACATGTTGAAGTAGTCGACGAGCTTTTCCTTTTCGAGGATCTTTGCCAGCTCGACGAATTCGGGCAGCTGCAGGCTGAAATCGGCAAGGTCGTCATACATGCGGATGCCGACGAGACATTCGCGCCCCATTTCGTTGCGGATGGCACCCAGCACCTCGCGAAGGAAGGTCATACGCTCCAGCATAGTCGCGCCGCCATATTTGTCGTCGCGGCGGTTGCCGTTCGAGTGCAGGAAGTTCGGGATCAGATAGTCCATCCCCACCGCCAGCTCGATCCCGTCATAGCCGCATTCACGCAGGCGCCGGGTTGCCGAGCCGAAGCTGTCGACGATACTTTCAATTTCGGGGATGGTCAGGCGGTGCGGCATGACCATCGGCACCGAGAAATCCGGCGTCGGTACCGGCGAAGGCGCGACGATGGCCCGGCCGTGATAGGCGCCGGAATCCATCAGGCGGCGGCCGCGATGGCCCAGCTGCGCCAGGATCGGCGTGTCGAATTCATGCGCGGCATCGGCCATCTTCTTGAACTGCGCCGATTGTTTGTCAGAATAATTGGTCAGCGACAGCGACAGCTGGCCGTCATAGACTGGCACCGTATGGCCCGCGACGATGATACCGGCACCGCCCTTGGCGCGCTCGCGGACATACCACGCGTAAGCATCGCTCGGGGTCCCGTCCCCCTGCTGGTAATGCGCTGCGTGCCCGGTGTTCATGATCCTGTTCTTCAGGACATAGTTGCCGAGTTTCAGGGGGCTGAAGAGGTTGGGGAATGCGTTTCTCATGCTACTATTATCCAACGATTAGGCAGTTGCGAGGGGTATGACCATCAACGGCGGCCGACGCGATGCGACCCTTGGGCCGTCCTTCACAGGGCGGCCTCCACCCGATGCAGCATGATCAAGCGTCCTTCATAATATGACATTATCCATGTCTGACAATTAGTCAACCTAGAGCATGCTGTTTTTAGGCGAAAGCGTCCTGAGTTTCTAAGGTCGTTGGCGCATTCGTTTGGCGGGAATGCATCCAGCATGTCGCCGGCGGTGCGCCATGTGGCTTCGACGCTCCGTGGTGCTACCTTTCTGATGAGATGTTTGAGCTTGGCGAACACCTGCTCGATGGGATTAAGGTCTGAACTGTAATGCGGCAGGAAGAGAAGATGCGCGCCCGCAGCGCTGATGGCGCGCCGAATAGCCTGTCCCTTGTGGCTGCCGAGATTGTCGAGGATGACGACGTCACCCCTGGAAAGGGTGGGTACGAGGATTTTCCTGACATAGACGGTGAAGAGTTCGCCATTGATCGGCCCGTCGATGACCCAGGGCGCATCGATGCGGTCGCTGCGCAGGGCTGCGATGAAGATCAGGGTTTTCCAGTGGCCATGCGGGACCGAGGCGGCGAGCCGCTGGCCACGCGGCGCCCAGTCCCGAAATGTCATCACGTTGGTCTTGATCCAGGTTTCGTCAAGGAAGACCAGTCGATGAGCTTCGATCCGGTGTTGGTGGCTCTTCCAGCGGTGCCGTTTGCGGACGATGTCCGCTCTCGTCTGCTCGGACGGCAGCACTGTTTTTTTGAAGCTCATGCCTTCAGCCCGCACAAACACCCAAACGGCACGGCGATCGGTTCTGATGCCGCGCTCGGCCAGTTCCGTGACCAAGCCGCGTGTCGTGAACGGACCGGTGCTGCAGCGTTGGCGCAACCATTCGGCCCGATCATCCGATAGTACCCGCCGCTTGTGCCCGCCAATTTGGCCTAGTGTCAGAGCACCAGTTTCAGCCAGACGACGCTTCCATTTCGAAACACAGGACGGACTGATAGATAGCGCTGCCGCAATGGATCGTATCGTTTCACCGGCGCCCATGCCGTCGTAATGCGACCGCACATAGACGTCGTCTTTGTGGTTCATTGGGATGTCGATGGTCGCGCCCGGTGCCACAACTTTTTGCATCGAGGAAATCCACGCCTCGCCGCCACCGATGGCATCGCGGATCAGGTTTGCAAAGACCGTGGTCAGCAGCGCGTTAGCATGTTCATGGTCCCCATCCAGACCGCCCTTGCCATGGCCCTGCACCTCGAACCCGCCAAGCGCCGCAAGGGCCATCTCGCCGACTTTCTGGCCCAGTGGAACGCTTTCCGCGATCAGCGGCGACAAATCTTCGACGAATCCCTTTGCCGCATAGGGATTTTCCAGAACTGTCACGACCGCGACCTTGCGGGCAGGCGTTTCCACCTCGCGGCCGGCATCTTCGATGCTTGTCTTCGACAATTGTGTAGGGGCGACGGATGTTCAGGGCGGCCATCTAACTTTTCCAAGGTTTTTCTGAGATTACTTGATTGCTATCACATCGTCTGACATTCTGCCTATCAATCTGTCAATCATTGACGAATATGCAGAAATAGTTGACATTTAAGCCAACGGTTCTCGTAGTGAATCGACGTCGCCGCACGGTTCCATGCCTGCGCGATGGCTATAAAATCATGATAACCTCTCGTGCTCGCCGGCACGGGGGTCTTTCCATAGGTCGAATAATGACGAGCATTGATCTCCGGGTTTCACCCAAAACTGTCCAGCAGCAAGCTGTCGAGAAGTTGCGGGGTGCAATCATTTCGGGGATGTTCAAGCCGGGAGACCGCCTGCTTGAGGCCGAATTGTGCGATTTGCTGGGCGTCAGCCGCCCCTCGGTCCGCGAGGCGCTGCGCAGCCTCGAAGCCGAGCGGCTGGTCTCGCTGATCCCAAACAAGGGGCCCTATATTCCGATCCTCACGTGGGAACATGCGACCGAGATCTATCAGGTCCGCGCTGTGTTGGAAGGCGAGGCCGCAGCCCTGGCCGCCGGCCGAAGCTCGGCCGAAGATATCAGGGCCATGCGCGCCGCGCTGCAGGAATTCGAGCAATCCGTTCAAGATGACGACGCGGCAAAGCAGGTCAGCTCAACCGCACGTTTCTATGAAGATCTGTTCCGTCTCAGCGGCAATCGCATCATCGAAGAGACCCTGACCGGACTTCTGGCACGCATCAATTTCATGCGCGGCAAATCCATGTCGATGCCGGGCCGCGCCAAGGTGAGCATGCAAGAGATGGTGGCGATTCTGGACGCCATCGAGGCCGGCGACAGCGAGGCCGCCCGCCGTGCCGCCGTCTATCATGTGGAACAGGCCCACCAGTCGGCCGAAAAAGCATGGCAGGATCACGCCGGCCAGTAACCCGGCCCACCATGGCCCGGTCTGCTGTCGGCAGGACCGTCGGCCCCAGGCACTAGCCGTTCAGACGGCCGTCCAAGGCGCCTATGCCCTTGAGGGTATCGACATCGGCACGGGCGCCACCTCGATATCCAGCTCGATCACCTCAAGGCCGGAACGCTCGGTGACATGGCGCGCGCCGACATCGCCTTCCAGCTGAAGCAGATCTGCGAAAACGCTGCGCGGCAGGATGACAGGGTGACCGCGCGTGCCGTCCGAAACCGCCCTGACAATGGCCCGACCGCCCGAGGCCGCAAAGGCATCCATCAGCTGCCGCAGATCGGCGCCGGTGACAGGTGAATAGCCCCGAGTTTCGTAGACACCCCCGGGTTAGATTTTCTGCTTCTTCTCGAACTCTACGGATGACAGCATTCCGTTCCTGACGTGTTTGCGTTTCGGGTTGTAGAACATTTCGATGTAGTCGAACACGTCCTGGCGAGCTTCATCGCGTGAACGGTAGACTCTGCGGCGTGTCCTCTCTCGCTTCAGAAGATTGAAGAGCTCTCGGCCACCGCATTGTCATGCCAGTTGCCGCGTCGGCTTACTGAGTGAACCAGATTGTGGTGTCTGAGGAACGAAACCCAGTCCATGCTGGTGAACTGCGATCCCTGGACGCCCTTCTGTTTGTCAAGCGACGATTCTGGTCTGATTGACCTCCTTCTGGCGGCGTATGATGATTCCGAATACTTCCCGAGCGATGTATCGCTTCAGTGCTCGGATTGCGTCGAGTTTGGAATGCCCCGCGGCAACACGCCGGGCGACATACTGTTTGGTTTTCTCGTCGGTCCTGAGACGGCCAATTGCAATGATATGGAGGGCGCTATTGGCGAGCCGGTCACGATAAATTCCACGTGCGGTGATGCGTTGGCCCCAACGCCGCTCGATTGTATCGTCCATGCCAATCACGACGGGGTCCTCGGGCACGAGCCGGGCAACAATGACGGACAGCAGACGGGCCGCCAACGTGCGGGGGTTCCATCTGGCTCGGTTCAGAAGTTGATGATAAGCGGCAAAATTGCTTACCTCCGCGCGTCCGGTGATGCGCAGGCATGCCGTCATCGTTCGCTTGCCGGGTGAAAGTAGCGCACCCAGGACCAGCAGATGCTCCCAGCTTGGCGCGGTGAACCAAAAACGAAACGGCGAAAGCTATTGGCGAAGGACGTGGGGAACCGCGTCTCCCGGCCCACTGCTACGATCATGTTGGTCGCTCATCCATCCGTTCGAATCCGATCGAACGAATGGCCTAAGGCCGGAACCTGCGGCGAATTGATTCACCCCGGAGCTGCTCAGCATCACCCGAAATCACCACCGATTTTGTACAAAGTCGAGCTGAGAAGAAGAGATCAACCTACAGGACTTCCAAAACATTGACACGCTTCGTGACATACATTAATAGTGTCTGACAATAAGGCCCGCCCTCGACGCTTCAGCTGTCGAGTTGGTCCACGCCGCGAACCGATTGCCGCATTTCACCTTCAGCGATCAGGTGACTGAGGCGCGGCCCAAACTATGAAGGGAAGAGGTATGAAGTTAGTTGTCCCCGTAAAGCGTGTCGTCGACTACAACGTTAAGATTCGCGTCAAGGCCGATGGCTCTGGTGTCGAACTTGCGAACGTGAAGATGTCGATGAACCCGTTCGACGAGATCTCGGTCGAGGAGGCCCTGCGCTTGAAGGAAGCGGGCAAGGCTGAGGAAGTTGTGGTCGTGTCGATCGGCCCTGCGAAGGCCGAAGAGACGCTGCGCACCGCGCTCGCCATGGGCGCCGACCGTGCCGTGCTGGTCGAGACGGATGATGCCGTCGAGCCGCTGGCGGTCGCCAAGATCCTCAAGGGCGTGGCCGAGGCCGAACAGCCGGGCCTGATCATCGTCGGCAAGCAGGCGATCGACGACGATTCGAACCAGACCGGCCAGATGCTCTCGGCCCTCCTGGGCTGGGCCCAGGCGACCTTCGCCTCGAAGGTGGAGATCGGCGACGGGTCGGCCAAGGTGACGCGCGAGGTCGACGGCGGCCTACAGACGATCGAGGTCAAGCTGCCGGCCGTGGTGACGACGGACCTGCGCCTCAACGAGCCGCGCTATGCCTCGCTTCCGAACATCATGAAGGCGAAGAAGAAGCCGCTCGACAAGAAGTCGCCGGCCGATTTCGGCGTCGATACCACCCCGCGCCTGAAGGTGCTGAAGACCGAGGAGCCGTCCGGCCGCAAGGCGGGCGTCAAGGTCAAGAGCGTGGCCGAACTGGTCGAGAAGCTCAAGACCGAAGCCGGTGTGCTGTAAGGCAGGAAAGGGAGATTACGACATGGCCATTCTTCTTCTGGCAGATCACGACAATACCCACCTTTCCGACCAGACCGCCAAGGCGCTGACGGCGGCATCGCAGATCGGTTCCGACGTGCATGTGCTCATCGCTGGCAGCAATGCCAAGGCGGCGGCCGAACAGGCGGCAAAGCTCTCGGGCGTTTCGAAGGTGCTTCTCGCCGACGATGGCAGCCTTGCCAACAACCTCGCCGAGCCGCTTGCCGCACTCATCGTATCGCTGGCCGGCTCCTATGACGCCATCGTCTCGGCTGCGACTTCGGTCGGCAAGAACGTGCTGCCGCGCGTGGCGGCACTGCTCGACGTCGCGCAGGTCTCCGAGATCGTCGAGGTCGTCTCGGCCGACACGTTCAAGCGTCCGATCTATGCGGGCAATGCCATCCAGACGGTTCAGTCCACCGATGCGAAGAAGGTGATCACCGTCCGCACGGCGTCCTTCGCCGCAGCAGGCGAGGGCGGAAGCGCGCAGGTCGAAACCATCTCTGCGGCAGCGAACCCGGGTCTTTCGACCCACGTCGAGGACGCCCTGTCCTCGTCGGATCGTCCGGAACTGACCTCGGCGAAGATCATCATCTCGGGTGGTCGCGCGCTCGGCTCGTATGAAAAATTCCAGGAAGTGATCCTCCCGGTCGCCGACAAGCTCGGCGCCGCCGTCGGCGCCTCCCGCGCTGCCGTCGATGCTGGCTATGCCCCGAACGACTGGCAGGTCGGCCAGACGGGCAAGATCGTGGCACCGCAGCTCTACATCGCCTGCGGCATCTCGGGTGCGATCCAGCACCTTGCCGGCATGAAGGACTCGAAGGTCATCGTCGCGATCAACAAGGACGAGGAGGCACCGATCTTCCAGGTCGCAGACTACGGCCTCGTCGGCGATCTCTTCGAGATCCTGCCAGATTTGCAGAGGGCGCTCTGAGCGACATGGCGGCACTCCCCGAACGCGAGTCGATGGAATTCGACGTTGTGATCGTCGGTGCGGGACCTGCCGGCCTTTCGGCGGCGATCCGGTTGAAGCAGGTCAATCCGGATCTGACCGTCGTCGTCCTGGAAAAGGGCTCGGAAGTCGGCGCGCATATCCTGTCAGGCGCGGTCGTCGATCCGATCGGCATCGACCGCCTGCTGCCGGGTTGGCGTGAAGACGCCGACCATCCGTTCAAGACCGAAGTGAAGGACGACCAGTTCCTGCTGCTAGGCCCTGCCGGCTCCATCCGCCTGCCGAACTTCGCCATGCCGCCGCTGATGAACAATCACGGCAATTACATCGTCTCGCTCGGCAATGTCTGTCGCTGGCTGGCGACCAAGGCGGAAGAGCTTGGCGTCGAGATCTATCCGGGCTTCGCCGCGACCGAAGTGCTCTATAACGACGAAGGCGCGGTGATCGGCGTCGCCACCGGCGACATGGGCATCGAGCGCAATGGCGAGCCCGGCCCGAACTATACCCGCGGCATGGCGCTGCTCGGCAAGTACACGCTGATTTCGGAGGGCGTGCGCGGCTCGCTCGCCAAGCAGCTGATCGCGAAGTTCGATCTTTCGAAGGGCCGCGAGCCCCAGAAGTTCGGCATCGGCCTCAAGGAACTCTGGCAGGTCAAGCCGGAACACCACAAGCCCGGACTCGTGCAGCACTCCTTCGGCTGGCCGCTCGGCATGAAGACCGGCGGCGGTTCCTTCCTCTATCATCTGGAAGACAACCTCGTCGCCGTCGGCTTCGTGGTGCATCTCAACTACAAGAACCCCTATCTCTTCCCCTTCGAGGAATTCCAGCGCTTCAAGACGCATCCGGCGATCAAGGGCACCTTCGAGGGCGGCAAGCGGCTTTCCTATGGCGCGCGCGCCATCACGGAAGGCGGTTACCAGTCGGTGCCGAAACTATCCTTCCCGGGCGGTGCGCTGATCGGCTGCTCGGCCGATTTCGTCAACGTGCCGCGCATCAAGGGCAGTCACAATGCGGTCCTGTCGGGCATGTTGGCCGCCGAGAAGCTGGCGGATGCCATTGCGGCCGGCCGCGCCAATGACGAGCCGATCGAGATCGAACAGGGCTGGCGCGATAGCGCCATCGGCTCGGACCTGAAGAAGGTGCGCAACGTCAAGCCGCTCTGGTCGAAATTCGGCACTGCCGTGGGCGTGGCGCTCGGCGGCCTCGACATGTGGACGAACACGCTGTTCGGCTTCTCTTTCTTCGGCACGCTGAAGCACGGCAAGACCGATGCGCAGTCGCTGGAGCCGGCGGCAATGCACCGCAGGATCGACTATCCGAAGCCGGACGGCGTCCTCACCTTCGACCGCCTCTCTTCGGTGTTCCTGTCGAACACCAACCACGAGGAAGACCAGCCGGTCCACCTTCAGGTGAAGGACCCGGACCTGCAGAAGACCTCGGAACTCGACGTCTATGCCGGTCCCTCGACCCGCTACTGTCCGGCCGGCGTTTACGAATGGGTGGAGAAGGACGGCAAGGACGTCTTCGTGATCAACGCGCAGAACTGCGTGCACTGCAAGACCTGCGACATCAAGGACCCGAACCAGAACATCAACTGGGTGCCGCCGCAGGGCGGCGAGGGGCCGGTCTATCCGAATATGTGATACCCCGGGGCGAGTGTAACAGCCAACCGGAGCGCTGCTGCCTTCGTGGTCTTCGAATGATTCGAAAAAATGAAATGAATGGCTTTAATAAAGCATTCTCGGCATCAGGGAACGCCCAGCCAAATCAACAGCTAAAAAGGTTTCAAACATGATATCGAAGCTTCCAGCCGATCCATTGATTATAGCGGAGCGCTGGTTCAACGATGGTCGCGGCGTCGTCCTGGCTACCGTACCCATGTCCACAGCGGGCGTGAGTTGTCTGCCTATGTAATGCCCGCTTGTTTGGACGCTGCCGTTTTCGCAGTGCACGGCGGCATTCCTTCATTGGTCTATGGGCCACTTGCAGAAAGCATTCATGGCATCGAGGAACGGGTGAGCATTTCGTCCTTCCTGAGGGTCACAAAGACCCTTGCACTGCTCGCTGGGGAGTGGTGCGGGTTTCGTCAAGCCTAAGTTCAGTGGGCTGTTCCTTGGCAATCCTTAATCTGGGCTTAGCGGATTGCATGAGTTCCATAAATTCGATTATGCGATATGTTATATCATAACAAACATATAATGGGGGAATGCGACTGACACCGGGCCTTATCGCCCTTACCCTTGGAGCACCCACAGATGAATGCAGAAAGGCCCTCTCGATTTGAGAGGATTGCGCTTGAGGTCCAGGACGCAAAAGATGTCCAAGAGTCGCTTCAGATTTTCCAGCGGGCATATGGGGTGGATTTCGCAACATATCACCTCGCGCTCACGATAGTGGACATCGTCGACACCCCCTATGTCCGGACGACTTACAATGCAGCTTGGGTTTCCCGATATCTCCTGCGCGACTATGTCAGGATCGACCCTGTTCTGCGCGAAGGTCTCATACGGCAATTGCCCTTCGACTGGCGTGAAGTCGAGATCCCGCAGGCCGCCCACGAGTTCCTGATGGATGCACAAGACCATGGCATCGGCGCCAATGGCTATTCGATCCCGATCATGGACAAATCGCGACGGGCGCTGCTCTCGCTGAATTCGCGGAAAGCAGGTGATGACTGGAGCGCAACCATCGCCCAGTATCAGGAAGAGTGGCTGGAGCTCGCTTTTCTTATCCATCACAAAGCGATCTTCGAGCTTTACGGCGCGCACGATCCGGTCCCGCACCTTTCAGATCGCGAGCTGGAATGCCTGCATTGGAGTGCCCTGGGCAAGGATAGCATCGACATTGCCGTCATTCTGAAGCTGTCCGAGCATACGACCCGAGCCTACATCAAATCCGCTCGCAACAAGCTCGGCGGTGGTTCTATTACCTATACGATCGCCCGCGCTATGCAGCTGCGCCTGATTCAGCCGTTTGGCAATACCCCCAGCTAGGGGTATCCACTTGGGGAATATATCGCACGCCCTGCTATCTGCATGATCGCCTCTATCAACCTATGGAGGCGAACATGTATATCCTTGTCCAGGGCCACGAGTACCATAAGCATCGCGACCTGCTCGACCAGTCGTTCAGGCTGAGAAAGAAGGTCTTTGCTGATAAGCTCGGCTGGGAGGTTGCCGTGTCCGGCCCGCGCGAACGGGACCATTACGACAGCCTAAATCCGGCCTATCTGCTGTGGTGCGACGAAGAAAAGGAACGGCTCTTCGGCGTTGTCCGTCTCATGCCGACGACAGGCCCGACCCTGCTTTATGACGTGTTCAGGGATACGTTTCCTGACGCCTGCGATCTGGTCGCACCGGGCATCTGGGAAGGCACGAGGATGTGCATCGACGAGGACGCGATTGCACCGGAAATTCGGCCCGATCGCGCGTTTTGCCTTTTGCTCCTTGCGCTCTGCGAGGTCGCACTCGACAGCGGCATCCACACGATGATCTCGAACTACGAACCGCATATGAAGCGCGTCTATCAAAAGGCCGGCGCAGAACTCGATGAGCTCGGCCGATCCGATGGGTACGGTCGCTTCCCGGTCTGCTGCGGCGCATTCGAGGTTTCAGACCGTGTGCTCGTTGCCATGCGGGAGAAGCTCAAGGTCAGCGACCGGCTTTACCGCCGACCGGCCTTTCCGGTGCGGGCGATCCCCGAGCAGACATGGATATCCGCATAATTCGCACTCCTCCGGCCGAGGACACGCTCCGCTCGGCTGGAATGTTTCGCAATCCTGGAGTTGCTGACATGTACAAACATATCGCCGAAGCATTCGTGCCGGTTGCGCATGCACGATGCGTCGCCGAACAGCTTTGCACGAAATGCTACGGCTATTGCCTGTCGATGGATGCCGTCGGCGCCGACAAGCTCCTCACCTTCGAGGACGCCCGCGCAATCCTTCGGCCGGCCGATACCGGCCTCCAGATCCGGGTCGAAGGCCAGAACCTGGTCGTCTTCTGCGGCGTTCGAACGCTGCTGCAGGGTCAGCTTTCCACAGTGGCGACTGTCCAGGCCAAGTCGGTCGAATGGCAACCAGCCGGTCGCGAGCCTTTCAAAACCGATGGCACCGTCCCATAAGACAATCGAGACCGGAGCAAGATCGGCAGGCCTTGAGCCTGCCGATCTTATTCTCAACGGCGGAATCCGATCTGGTTTCCACGAGAGAGATCGCGGTTCTGGCGTAGGTTTCTGTCCTGCACGGCCCGCGTCTGGTCATGGACCTGCCTCAGCGTTGCGGCCTGGTCGCGCGTCGCGCCGAGCGAAGAGGCGAGCCGAGCGACATTGCCCTCTTTCAGATCTGCCTTGTCAGCCGGCGATAGACGTCTGCTGATCGCAAGCGTCAGCGTCTCCAGCTCGCGACGAAGGGACGGCTCGCTGTTCAGGCGACGGACCTGATCGTGACCATCGCTCCTCAAGACTTCCGTGAGCTTTGGCGACGGCGCCGGAATTTCGACCCGCTGCCGCGCCTGCGCTTCACGATGCTGGGTCATAATCTGGTGCCGCTCGAAATCCACCGCATGTCCGTAATCCGCGAGTGCCGCCGCAAGCTGCGGCGCATGGGCTTCGGCTGCCTGCCGCTCGGGACTTGGGCCGCGCAACCAGCCTTTCCTCTCCCCGGCCATTTCCCCCAGACGCCCCTCGCGGACATCGTCGCCGGCCGCTGTTCCGGTGCGAGCATCGCGGATGCTCGCCACCGACGATGCCACCGCCTGGCTATTGCCGAAGACGAGACGTGACAGGTTTTCGATCTCGGCGCGCTTGTCGGCGAGACGTGCGGAACCGTGCAGCCTGTCGGCAATTTCATTCTCGGTCAGGTCGGGGAGATCCCGCCCCGGCACGAGGACGTTGGAGCGTCTGGTGCTTTGATCTACATCCCACCTTGCACCCAGACTGCGCTCGTTATCGGCAATGCCGCGCGCAAATTCCTCGGCCGCGCGCCGCCGCTCGGCGTCAAGCCGCTCGTGCCGCGCGGTCTCCGCCAGGATTTCGTCCATCATGGCCTTTGCCCGCGCCCGGTTATCGAGATCGCCGGTTCGCAGGCGCAAGTCATCCAGCATCGCGCGAAACGGTTCGCCGCGCTGGTCGACGATCGAGGTGGCGATTGCGGTGCGCTCGGCAAGCGCCATGTTCCGTTCCAGGCGCTGGCGGGTGCGGGCGACGGCCGCCGCGTAGCCGGGCTCCACGATATCCGACATGGCAGCGCTCGCGGACATGCGTCCGGATGCGACGTCATTTGCCGCCCGAGCCAGCGTTTTGCGCAGGCCGGCAGTCTCCAGCCAAGAATCGACGATATTCGCCATACGGGACAGTCGATCCGTCCGACCGAACACCTCGCGGTCGATGGCGACCTGGTTGAGCTGGACATCGAAGTGCTCCGCCAGCCGCCGGCGCTCCCCATTCGGCGTTTCGACCGCGAGGTCGGCCGGCAGGCGGTGGGCGGCGGGAAACTCTCGGGCGCCGCGCTTGTCCTGGACCATGGCGCGTGTCGCGACGATCGTGCCGTCGGCGGGCAAGAGGCCAAGGTCGCGGGCGGCCTCGACGAGTTTCAATGCCGTGAAGCTTTGCGCGAGCCGCCCGACAGCATGGGCATCGATGTTGCCGATCGGGCGGCGCTCGGCATCGCGCAGCGCATTGTCGTAGAGTTCGACGAACATGCCAAGCCCATCAGCGCGTGTCTGGAAGATCGATCGCCCACGTCGAGATCCATCGTCGCCATCTGCCTCTCGCCGCTGCGCAAGCAAATGGTTCACGTCCTCAAGGGCCCTCGTCCTGACGGCTGCAATCCGGTCCTCAGGCGCCCGCCGCTCCTCCATGCGGGCGAGAACGTGGCTCCAATCATCGGAGAACCGCTGCAGCTCGCCGCGCGTCATCGGCCGCGTTTGCTCCCGTTCAAGGGCGGTCCGCGCCTCGGGAGGAAGCGACCAACCGGCCGAGCCTCGTTCATTGTCATAGAGGATCGTTCCGCCCCGCGTTCGAAGCTGGACACGGTCGACGAGGTTTTCCGTCTCTACCTTCTCGAGGCTGATGCGCAATCCGGTGACAGCGGCATCGTGAACGTGCTGCGGCGGAATGCGCGCCGCGTCACCAGCATGCAGCATCTCCTCAAAGCGATGGTGGTTGCCCTGCCAGCTTAGCCGTGGATTGACGGCGACCGCTCGCGCCTCGATGTCGTAGCCACCGGCGCGCGCCATGCCGATGACGCGGGCGACATTCTCCGGCGTGCGCATCGTCGTCTCGAACACGATATTGACCTTCCGCTCCACGGCGGCCGCCAGCAGCTTTTCCGTCCAGCGCCCGGCATCGGCTTGGGTAAACTGCGACGCGGTTTCCGCATCCTGCTTCTGGAATGCAAGGAATTGCGGATGATAGGATCGGAGATCGTCACCGACGATGCGGATCGTCGGCCCCGCTTGATCGAGCTCCGCATGGCTTACGACCAGAACGGCCGTCTTGCCGGCCCCCGGCTGGCCGCCGAGCAAGATCATCCGCGGCCGCCCCGCCGGCTTCATCGTCTCCGGCAGATAGTCGGGAAGGATGTCCTTGCGGAAAATGCTCTCGTTCCTCTCCGGCGAGAGCGGGCCGGATGCCTGATCGTCCGCCATGATCAGAGCTCCGCCCAGAACCGGGCGTCGTCCTTCACACGTGGCCCCCAGAGCGCAATGACGCTCTCGACAGACTCGCGATCGGCGACGGTAATGCTCTGCTGCAGGGCGATCAGGTCACGGCGCCGAGACCGAAGCGCTTCGGCGGCATCGGGATCGGTGGCTTCGAGCTCATAGACGCGCGCCGTAACGATGGCCCGCGCCTGGTTGAGGATCTCGATGGCGATCTCGGCACGGACGATCGCGTCGTAGGGGGCTTCCTGTTCCGTCATGGTCTTCTCCTTGTCTCTATTGTCGAAACTCTCACCGGATGACGCCCCGGCCGCGGTCGATCGCCCGGCGCTGGCGTTCCGCTACGATTCTCTGACTGCTGCCCATGCGGACGGTCTCCTGCAATATCTTCAGGCGTTCCTGCATCGCCTCGAATGGCCGGCGCTGTCCCGGCGACACCCGGTTGACCACGTCCTTCTCACCGCGCAGTATCGCGTCGCGGCCGAACCGCAGATCGAGCGATCGGCTGACGCCGGCAAATTCCTCCCAGATACGGGGATCGAGCGACCCGGCTGCGACATTGAGCTTGGCGTCCTTCTTTTTCATGGCCGCTGCCAACGCGCGCAACGCCTCGTCTGCCGCCGGCGACAGGCCGGGAATGGCGACGCCCATCCGTTGGCGTTCCTCGGTGATTGCCTGGGTCGCGTTGGCGAATGCGGTGGCATAGGATGCGCCGAGTGACCGGACACGGCTCTCCGCTTCCGGCACGGCCTGAAGCGCGTCTTTCCGCTCCCGGCCGACAGCCAGCAATCTGTCCATGATGCGATCGGAACCGCGCAGCGCGCCATAGGCCGCGGGATCGTTGGCGACGGCCGCTGCGATCCGCTCGCCCGAAATGCCCTTGACGATCAGGCTCTCGATCTTGTCGACTGCGCCGGCGGGATCGCGCCAGATGCGCCCGGCCGTATCGACAAGGGCTGCGCGATTGTGGCCGTAGTGGGCGACCTCGGGCGCCCTCACCCGCGCCTCGTCCTCGACCGAGGTCTTGAACTCCGTCACGGCGGCGAGCATGGGCAACCCGGCACTCGTCTCCTTCCCCGGCTCGACGCTGGCGCCGGCAACCACCTTCGAACGGTCCTTCCTTTCGGCAAGATGCTGTTCCTCGGCAAAGCGACGCACGACCATGAAGAGCCGCGCCAGTTTCTCGCGTCGGTCGGAAGCAAGATCGTCCGGCATGCGCTCGACCATGTTGCGCTCGGCCACGGCATCGGCCTTCTCCGTGAAGGCGGACCATCCGAAGCGCGCTGTCAGCGCCTCATTGACCGCCTTAACCTCCTGGACCAGCAAACGGTCCTCGACGGCATAGGCGAAGGCGGTCTTGTAGGCGTCGGGTCCGCCGCGCGCGCGGACCGCCTCGATTTCGACGAGACGCGCCATGGCCGGTTTCGAGAGCGCGGGAATGGACAGGGACATATGCCCTCGCCTCTGTTCCTCGCGAATGCCGAACCGTTCCGCCTGTCTGCGGAATTCCGTCGCATGCGACCGAGCGAGCGGCAGCAGATCCGACAGGGCCGCCATCGCTGCGTTCCGATTGTCCCGCGCGGCGCGGCCATCGACCAGATGTTCCGATCCCTGCAGACGGCCAAGCCGCTGCGGGCGCATCACGAGATCTTCAGCGAGGCGGCGCGGCTCCATGCCGGCATCCGACGCCAGCACGTTCAGCCTGGCCAACGCGCTCTCAGGATCACGATAGATTTTCTCCAGGACCGGGCGAAGAATAGCCTCCCGCTCCTTCCATCGTTCCGAAGCGAGTTGCGCCCGGCGGGCTTCCTCCTCGATGCTACGGGCAAATCGCGTCGTCGGCGGGATGAGGTATGGTCGATCCTCGGGAATTCGTGGCGCGACGGTTTCCGAACGCTCCTCATTATAGGAGACACTCTTCTCCCGTTCGATCGCGAAACCGAGCGCCACGCTGGCGCGCTCCCACAGCTTCGCCACCTGTTCCCGCTTCTCCGCAAGCCAGGCCAGCCGCCGCCCGGCCCCCTCCTCCATTCCGGCCGCGACCTCGGCAGCCAAGTCGATACCGCGACGCCGGGCAAAATCGCGGGCGTGCGCCTGGTAGCCGGCCTCGCTTTCGAAATCGAGCGTCGTGGTCTTCGCGCCCGAACGGCCGAGACGTTCGACCATCTGCCTGAACAATTCCGGCCGATGGCTCTCTCGCTCGATCCGCTCCTGGCGGTCAAAGGCCGTTTCCTTCAGTTCCGCAGTCCAGACATTGCGGTGAACTTCGCGTTTCTCCGTTCGCTTCTCGCCCGTCTCCAGATCGGTGATGGTGACGTCGACCTTTACCGTCTCGACGCCGTCCTTGCGGAGCGTGACCGTGTCGCCTTCCGAAACGCCGCCCTTCGCCAGCGCCTTCGGCAGGCTCACGCCCCAGACCCGATGGATCGATCCGTCCTCCGTGCGGACATCGGCATAGGGGCTTTCCTCCACATCATCGTCGTCCGGCCGGAACTTCGCCTCGCCCGTCTCCACAAGCTCACCGGTGACCCCGGCGGCGTGATCGGCACGCGGCTTGCGGCCCCATTCCGGCTTCGGCTCGAAATCCTCGCGCGCCGCATAGAGCATTGCCTGATCGCGATGGCGGGTCATCGACACATAGGTCAGATGCTGGTCCATCATACCGGTGGCGAGCACGAAGGTCCGGTCGACAGTGGCGCCCTGAGACTTGTGGATCGTCGCCGCATAGCCATGGTCGATATTGCGATAGCTGTCCTCACTGATGACGACGTCTCGACCGCTGTCGAGGCGAACCGAGAGCAACGGACCACCACGCAGGTCCCCGGTCGCAACGACCGTTCCGAGCATGCCGTTCTTCACATACTGCGGGCCGAGGCGGCGCGCCCTTGGTTCGAGGAAGCGAGCATTTTCGAGAAAGATGATGCGGTCGCCGGCTGCGAATTCCCGCACGCCGCGCTCGGTCTGGAACTCGCGTGCGCCTGTCAGCGCGCCGGCAACGTTCATCACGCCGCGCAGTTCGCTATTGAGACGCTTCACATCGTCGTTGGTGTGCGCGAGCACCAGCATCTCGTCGCCCCGCAGCCGGCCGCCATGACCTTCCGTCTGTGACCGCGCGATGGCTTCGTCGCGCGCGGCGCTCCAATCCGCAACGATCCGCTCGACGACTTCCGTGCGGTGCTCGGTTTCGACGATCCGGCTTCGCTGGGCATAGGCGTCCAATCCCTCCTCGACCTTACCGCGGGCGAAGAGACGCGAGGCATCGCGCGCCCATCCCTCGCGTTGGCGGCGGACACCGGCAAGCTCGGCGGAACCGATCCGTTCCGATATTGCCCGGAAAGCCGCACCGGCCTGTATTGGCTGAAGCTGCATGGCGTCGCCGACCAGAACGGCCTTCGCGCCGGCATCCTCGACCGTCTTCAACACACGCGCCATCTGCTGCGACGACACCATGCCGGCCTCGTCGATGACGAAGACATTGTCGCGCTCCAGGAGATCGCGCCCGTTCTCCCAGGCTATTTCCCATGACGCGAGCGTGCGCGACTTGATGCCGGAACTGTCTTCCAGCCCTTCGGCCGCCTTGCCGGCCAAGGCAGCGCCGAAGACGCGATGATGTTCACCCTCCCAGGCAACGCGCGCGGCGGCAAGCAGCGTGGACTTGCCCGCGCCGCCAAGACCGACGACGGCCGCAATCGCACTATCGCCGGTGACGTGACGGACGGCTTCGACCTGCTCTCGGTCGAGCTTGAACGGTTTTTCCGGATCGGCCGTTTCGACCTGACGCACGGCTGCTTCAACCTTCGATTCCGCGATACCGAAACCGGTGCGCTTCGATAGGACTTCCGCAGACTGCGCCATATCATATTCGATGCGCAGGATCTCACGCGTGGTGAAGACGGCAGGCTCCGCCACCTTGCCGGTCTGCCGCTCCACCTGCTGCGACTTCAACAGAACAAGATCGTCGGACGCCATCAGGCGGGCGCGAATGTTTGCGAAATCCTCGGGGTCGTCGACATAACGATGCAGCGCCTTGGCGATATCCTTCTCATCGAAGGTGGACCGTTCGTTGCCGAGCTGCTTCAGTAGAAGCTCCGGCTCGGCGAGCAGCCGGTCGGCCATATCCTGCCGCCGCGCCAGATCGGCCGGCGCAAAATACATCTCGACGCCCTTGCGGGCGAGCGCCGCTTTCTCCGGGCCGAGATGTTTCTGTGCGATGCCATCGAGGCCCTGCTCGGCGTACGAGCGCCCGTCGAGACGGATATCATGGCCGGCGAGCGCCAGATGCCGGTTCGCCGTTTCCGCCCAGCCGATCTTCCATGCCTTCATGGTTTCCTTGTCGCCGGCCCAGAGCTTGTAGACGATCTTGCCCTTCGGCCGGTCCGGCGTGACGACCCGCAGCGGCTCGCCGTCCTCGCCGAGGACCGGCACTTTCTTCGGACCGAACCCCTCCTCCGTCAGCGGACGCAGCGCCGTCATCAGATGAATGTGCGGATTGCCGTCTTTGTCGTGATAGACCCAGTCGGCGATCATGCCCTTCGAGGTCAGATTGTCCCGGACGAATTCCTGCACGAGGGCGATGTTCTCCGCCCGCGTCAGTTCCTCCGGCAGCGCAATGATCAACTCGCGGGCAAGCTGGGCATCCGACCGCGCCTCGAAGGCCTCCACGGCATTCCACAGCGCCTCGCTCGCACCCGCGACGCTCTTCCCTTCGATAGCGTTCCGCAGCCAGGCCGGAACCTGATCCGGCAGCGCCAGCTCCTCGTGCTTCAGCTCGGTCGCGCCGCCCCTATAGCTGAAGGAGGTACCGACCTGCTCATCCATCATCCGGGCGCGGTGACGGTAGGCGGCGGCCGAGACGATGCTGCGCCCTGCCCCTCTGCTGATCACCTGCGCTCTGACGAACATGATCGCCACGACTGTCTCCGATCTCCCAGGCACGTCGCGCCAGCGACGTATATTGCGCCCTCAAACCAATCGGACCGCAGGTCCGATGCCGTTTTTTCGGAAGACGGCCCAGGCCGGAGTTCCGGCATCGACGTTTTGGGGACTTGCACAAGGTAGCTTATTTTACTATCGTTTTCTAGTCAGTATGATCGAGTGATGACAGAATTCACTTCAAGAGAGGAAACCGCATAAATGGCTGCGAAATCGTCGATTCTGGATATCGACGCGCAAATCGAGAAGCTGCGCGAACGTCGTAAAACTTTGATAGTAAAATCCGCCGAGCGGTTTGCACGCGCCGCCACGAAGGCGGGGCTGGCGGAGATGGAGATTGCCGACGAGGAGGTCGATCGCATCTTCGAGGAGATCGCGGCGCGATTTCGCAAAGCGGAGAAGAAAGGGGCTGGTGGCGCATCTGGTTCGGCGCGTGGACAGCCAGGTGGCGGGACTGGAGCGGCGACGGAGGTTCCTCATGACGGCTGATCGCAAGAAGGAGGCCCGCGACAAATTCCTGCTCGGCGGGATCGTCGTGCGGGCCGGACTGTCGAAGGCGGACCGCGCCTTCCTGCTCGGCGGGCTCATCGAACTGGCGCGTGTCGTGTCCGGCTCGCCGGAATATCGGCGGCTGCGCGATGTCGGCGAGGAAGCCTTCAAGGCTCCCGCCCTCGATGGCGGCCGAGCGATGCTGGAGGCTGCGGAGTGATGGTCCGAGCCAAACCGCATCCGAGCCTGTTGCTCGTTCTCGTGCCGATCGTCGTTTCGGGCTTCGCCTTCTATGTCGCCAATTGGCGTTGGCCAGAACTGGCGACGGGCATGTCGGGGAAGACGCAGTACTGGTTCCTGCGGACGTCGCCGGTTCCGGTCCTTCTGTTCGGACCGCTCGCCGGGCTCCTCGCGGTCTGGGCGCTGCCGCTGCATCGGCGTCGGCCGATCGCGATGGCAGGCTTCGTCTGCTTTCTGCTCATGGCGGGCTTTTATGGGCTGCGCGAGGTTGCCCGGCTTTCACCTTACGTCGAGCGCGGCGCATTGAGCTGGGATCAGGCGCTGTCCTTCCTCGATATGGTCGCGGTTGCCAGCGCGGCGGTCGGCTTCATGGCGGCGGCGGTGGCGGCGCGCATTTCCAGCGTCGTGCCCGAACCGGTCAAGCGCGCCAAGCACGGAACCTTCGGCGACGCGGATTGGCTGCCGATGGCTGCGGCCGCGCGGCTCTTTCCGGACAATGGCGAGATCGTCGTCGGAGAGCGCTATCGCGTCGACAAGGAGCTCG
Organism: Shinella zoogloeoides; assembly: GCF_033705735.1. Lineage (NCBI taxonomy): Bacteria > Pseudomonadati > Pseudomonadota > Alphaproteobacteria > Hyphomicrobiales > Rhizobiaceae > Shinella > Shinella zoogloeoides. Next base: position 115,600 of record NZ_CP131133.1, on the reverse strand, counting down.
TCCACGCGCTACCGTTTGATCCAAACGATCCGTCGACATGGGGTAAGGGCGGAACAGCGCCGCTGCTCACCTACAAGCAGGATTTCGATTCCACGCACATGCTCTTCTTCGCCGGGTCGGGTGGCTACAAGACGACCAGCAACGTCGTACCGACCGCGCTGCGTTACACCGGACCGATCATTTGCCTCGATCCGTCCACCGAGGTCGCGCCGATTGTGGTCGAGCATCGGCGGAAGGCGTTGCGGCGCGAGGTCATGGTGCTCGATCCGACGAACCCGATCATGGGCTTCAATGTCCTCGACGGGATCGAGACCTCGACGAAAAAGGAGGAGGACATCGTCGGCATCGCTCATATGCTGCTGTCGGAAAGCGTGCGCTTCGAAAGCTCCACCGGCTCCTACTTCCAGAACCAGGCGCACAATCTTCTGACCGGGCTTCTGGCGCATGTGATGCTGTCGCCGGAATTCGCCGATCGGCGCAATCTGCGCAGCCTTCGCCAGATCGTTTCGGAGCCGGAGACCTCTGTGCTCGCCATGCTCCGCAACGTTCAGGAGCATTCAGCTTCGGCCTTCATCCGCGAAACGCTGGGCGTGTTCGTCAACATGACGGAGCAAACCTTCTCGGGCGTCTATTCAACGGCATCGAAGGATACGCAGTGGCTGTCCCTCGACAATTATGCTGCCCTCGTCTGTGGCAACACGTTCAAATCGTCCGAGATCGCCGAAGGCAAGAAAGACGTGTTCCTGAACATTCCCGCATCGATCCTGCGATCCTATCCGGGGATCGGCCGCGTGATCATCGGCTCGCTGATCAATGCGATGATCGAGGCGGACGGCGCGTTTCAGCGCCGGGCCCTGTTCATGCTCGATGAGGTCGATTTGCTCGGCTATATGCGGGTGCTGGAAGAGGCGCGTGATCGCGGTCGCAAATACGGGATCAGCATGATGCTGATGTACCAGTCCGTCGGCCAGCTTGAGCGGCATTTCGGCAAGGACGGCGCGGTGTCATGGATCGATGGCTGCGCCTTTGCGAGCTACGCCGCCATCAAGGCGCTCGACACAGCGCGCAATGTCTCCGCGCAATGCGGGGAAATGACCGTCGAGGTGAAGGGCAGTTCGCGCAATATCGGCTGGGACACGAAAAGCAGCGCCTCGCGGAAATCCGAAAGCCTCAACTTCCAGCGCCGGCCGCTGATCATGCCGCACGAAATCACGCAAGACATGCGCAAGGACGAGCAGATCATCATCGTGCAGGGCCATAGCCCGATCCGCTGCGGGCGCGCGGTCTACTTTCGGCGGAAGGAAATGGACGCGGCGGCGGCCGCCAACCGCTTCGTCAAAGGCGGCCGGCCGTGAGGTTGCGGGCAGCGGTCAGCGCCAATCGGAACGACCATATCGAGCTGCAGGGTCTTCCGTACCCGGCGACGCAATCCAGTCGGCGAACTTCGAATAGCCCATGGAAACCCCGACGAAGCCGGCTGCCATGAGCAGGAAATCCCAGAACGGCATTCCATTGGCTGCTTCGGGTTTGACGAAAGCGACAAACGCGACCAGCGGCATAATGAGACCGCCGAGCATCATCACGTTGACGACCGGGCGAAGCAGGCAAAGCAGGAAATAGGCAAGGTGCCAGATGCCATGGAGGACGCCGCGGACGGCTCCCGCGGCAAGCGCGGTGGTCACGCGCGCGACATACCGCACCATCCTGGAAAGTGGGCTCCGCACCTCAGGATGTGCATTGGTGCGGGCAATGGACCGTTCTTCGATCGCCATGCTGAACTCCTTTGCCAGATTCGGTGCGCCATGCATCGTGGGTCGACGTAAACTCTCGGATTTTAGTGAGTTTAGTCGGGGTGGCTGAATAGGGCAAGGAAAGTTCGGCGGCGTCCCGCGAGAGGGGGCGTCACCCGGATGGGCGGAGACCGCTTGCGGGCACCGTGAGCAAAGCGAATAGCACCCGGTCGGCCGCAGGCCGGCTCGCCCAAAGCACCCGTTGTCCCGAGCCGCCCAACTATCACGAAGATGAATCGGACCGTCCGGATCGATTCAAAACTGTCGTTGGACGCCGGAATCTGGACAGGCGATTCTCCGACAATGCTCATTCAGCCCTATCACCTCTATGTCGAGCGCGTGGATCCTGACCGGAACATGGCGCGCTTCTATACGCTCGCGATCGAACCGACCCTTTTCGGCACACCGCGTCTGCTGCGCCGCTGGGGAAGGATCGGCACGCTCGGTCGGACGATGGTGCATGATTTCGAAAGAGAGGAAGAAGCTGTCGCGCTGTTTCTCGACTTACTGCGAGAAAGGCGTGCCCGTGGATACCGGGTGAAGTCCGTTGAGCCATTGACGCGCGGATGATGCGCAACAAAGATGGGACGCGGGGGTGAGGCGCAGCCTCGGGCCGATGCGCCGGTCGATCCGGCGCATCGGCCCCATCGTGCAAGGCAGAAACCTCCCTCAGTGGGGAGGCTCGGCGTCTTCGGCGGCGACGATTGCGGCCAGCTCAGCGCGGGCCTGTTCCAGCTCCGCCTCGATCTGGGCGCGCTCGGCCGGGTCGCAGTGGCTCGCTTCGCGGCGCAGTTCTTCGATGTGGCTCTCGAGGGTGTTCGTCATCGTCGTCATCTCCTTGTTGATGTGAAAGATGACGCCCGGGGTCGTGAGGGTCGGGCCGGGTCAAGGATCGCCGCAGGCGACCGGCGGAGCCGGCGAGCGGAGGAACCGATTTTCTGACGGCGCCCTTCAGGGCGGCGGCTGAAAATTGGAGGTGCCGCGAAGTGCTTGAGGCGGCACGGGCCTCACGGCATGATTGGGTATCTGAGCAGACAGACCTTCCTCTCGTGGGGCACCCTGACATGCGCGCCGTTTCGCGATCGCGGCTGGAAGCACGCAAGGAAGCCGGCCCCTTTCGGGGCCGGGCCGGTTCGGCTCAGCTCACTCCGGGTGGTTCCAGAGGAGCACTTTCTTGTTGTCCTCGCCGCCGGGCGCGGGGGCCAGGTTTCCGAAGATGACGCCGATCTCGGGGGCCTCCATCCGGATCGAAACGTATTCTGCCCCGCTGCGCGGCGAGATCCTGTTCCAGCCCGCGCCGATCTCAAACCCGGTGCGCTTGTTGATGACGCGGTAGTCCGGGGCGTCCTCGCGGGACTTGTGGGCGTTGGGGAGGACGGCGATCGGGGCATTGACGCGGAGCGTGGCGAAGACGCCTTCCATCGAGCCGTCGGCCTTGGTGGTGAGGTTTGCGATCGTGGATGCCATGGTAGTTCTCCTTCGGTTCCATCGGGACCGTTCCCGATGTCGGCAAAGGAGAGGGCTGTCCTGCTGCGGTCAGCTCGGCGGAAATTTTTGCAAAATTCGATTTGCCGCCAAAGCGGACAAACAGAAATCGAATTTTGCAAAAATTTCTGTCGAGTCTTCCCCCTTCAGGGGTTGGCCGCAAAAGCAGGCAGTCCTCTACAAAGTCGGCATCAATGGGAACGGGCCGGGCGGAACCGGAGGCGATGCGTGCCCTGGTGTCCCGACTTGCTGCCTTTCCGCCATCACCGCGATCGTGGATGCGCCTTTGTTCATCAGTCTGCCCGCCATTGCCTTCGCCGCCCTTCCCGCGCGACCACCCTGCGAGGGTGCTCCGGGGTGCCGCCGTCTTCGCAAGCGCCCGGCGTTCGACGGCGTGGGTTGGGACTGGGTACAGCCAAGCACCGGGCCCGATATACCGCGCTCGGCCCGGATGGAAGCCTTCGAGGCTGGCATTATCTTCCACATCGGTCCTGGCCGTCGCGCCGGGCGGCGAGGACGGCAAGGAGACGATCTCTCTCTCTGCACGACACCGGAGAGGCCGAGCGGACCGGCCGCGCAAGGGGGCGGCGGGAAGCCACGGAGATCATCGCGGCGAAACGCCGGCGGCTGTCGGCCGGCGGCGGCCGGGCAAGACGCCCGCCGAACAGGTGTTTCATCGCCCGTTGGCGAGATGGCGCTCCCCGTCGGTCATGCGTGCCTCGATCCGCCTCACCAGATCCCGACCGGCACTGCGCAGCATCTCTTGCCAATCGGGAAGGCTTCGGAGCGTGAACTTCGCGCTAAGCATCGTGTCGTAGACGACGCAAGGGGAGCCGGCTGCGGCAAGGCGCAGCATGTTGAGGCAGGTTCCCGGCGAAGCGCCATCCCAGACCATCAGCCCGTAATCCGCGCGCCGCGCCATCTCGCGGTCTTTTTCTGCATGAAAGGCGTAGCCGTGCGCGCTTCCCGGCGCGGGCCGGTGATAGGCCGCCCAGTCGCCCAGATTGTTGCGCGGCTCGTTGCCGGCATGGAAGACGCCGACATGCTCATAGCCGTAGCCGGCGAGCAGGCTCTGCGCCTCCGCGTCGGCTCCGGGCGCATCGCCGACCAACACGCCGTGCTCGCCGGCGATCATCGCGCCGATGCGCGCAATCACCGGTTCCGGCAGCTCGAATATGTCGCGTGATCCGCCTATGAATATCATCGCCATGGTCGCTCTCCTACTTCCACTAACAGGCCTACCCCTCCTGGCCCGCCTCTCCCTCTCAGCGACCGCATCGTCTCGAAGGAGCGGAACGGCGAAGCCGTTCCGCGGGGCGGCAGATGCCGGGCCGGCCTTCGGCCGGCGTTCGCTGCGCAGGGAGAAAGGGGGAACCAGCCATGCCAGACGTTTGCTCGGGACCTGCGGCGATACCCTTCATGCCCAACGTCGCAACTGCCATGCCGATGTCAAATATTGACATTGAAGTCCCAGTACAGGAAAATTCGCCTCGACAAATCCAACCGGGAGGGCACCGCCGTGACCAGCAGCCTGCATGTGAGTTTGCCCGATGAAATGCGCGCCTTCGTCGATATGCGCGCAAACGGCAAGAACCAGTACACGACGCCGAGTGAATATGTGCGCGCGCTGATCCGCGAAGACATGGCCCGCGAGGAAGACCGCCGTTATGCGGTCCGCTCATTGTTGAAGGCGGAAGAAGAATTCCGGCGCGGGGAAACGCTGCCTCTGTCCGCCCTGGATGCCGTCGACGCGGAACTGGACGAAGAGCTGCGTTAGTGGCTCCCCGCATCCTTATCCTGCCGACGGCATTGGAAAACTACCGTCTGGCGATCCGCGAGACCGCACGCATTTGGTCGCCGCAACAGGCGAAAGCCTATGGACGCCTGCTTCGCAAGGGCTTCGAGGAAATCCCCGAAGCCTATGCCCTCGTGTGCATGAAGAAAGACGAGCGGGTGGGCCGTTCCCTGTTCCGGCTCCACAAGATCGAGCATCACTATGCTGCCTATATCGTGGTGGACGACGCGACCTTTGTCGTCGCCGCTGTTCTCCACGAACGGATGGACATTCCCGCGCAGCTGCGCACAGTCGAACGATTGACCGACCGCGAATATGAGAGCCTGATGGGGCATCCTCGCCCGAAACGCTAGGGACGCTTTTCCGCCGAGCTGAACGCCCGGCGGAAAAGGGCCTGAAGAGAGAGAAAGAGCGCTCACGCGCCCTCTCCCTTCAGTTCCCAGACGGTGATGCCGGAGCCCAAGAAGATAAGGATGTTTATCGCCTCTGCTATACATGCAGGCCCGAAGGGCTTCTCGCCGGCCTCGCCCGGGAACCGGGCGGAGCGCAGTGATCAACCCCGCCGGCCGTGGGCCGGTCAAGCCGCAGAGTCCGAGCACGTCAGGAACGGAACACCATAGAGAGGCACGTTCTGATCTTCGGAAACGAAATGCGCATCCTCGGCAAACGCCTGCGCGATGAGGAGGTGATCGAACGGATCGCGATGATGAACCGGTAGTCCGGCCAGCGCCACCAGATGGGCATCGGAAATGTCGAGGCGCTGAAACCCTTGATCCGGGAGGATGGCAAGAATCTCTTCGATGTCCGCATCGAGCTTGCCGATGCGCAGCTTCACGGTGATTTCCCATAGGGATACCGCGCTGACAAGAACGTCGTTCGCGGGATCGCCGATCAAGTCGCGGGCACGCGCTCCCAGCTTCTCGTCGTCATTCAACCACCATAACAATGTGTGGGTATCGAGCAGAAGCCTCACGCCCCGTCTTCCATCGCCTTCAGGACGTCCGCAGGCAGAACGTCGAAATCGTCGCCAAGCTTGATCTTACCGCGCAGGGCGCCCGGCTTGCGGATTACGACGTCAGACGACGGCGGCCCGATTTCCGCAACGACTTTGTGATGGGACGTCAGGACAAAGCGCTGCCCTTCCTCGACCTGCCGCAGAAAGGATGTCAGGTTGCCGCGAAACTCCCGCACGCCAACGCGGCGGGGAGACGATGTGTTGTGTCGAGGTTCAGCCATTGCGTCGCTCCATTTCCGAAGAAATGTGTACACAATTTATCGGAAATGCAAGGGCTGGGCATCGGGCGGCATGAGGGAAACGGCGCTTACGCGCCGCCTCCTTTCAGTTCCCAGACGGTGATGCCGAAACGGCGGGCCTTGTCGCGAAGGTTTTCGGTGATGCCAGAGCCCGGGAAGATGATGACGCCGGCCGGCATGACCGAGAGCATCTCATCGTTGCGGCGGAACGGGGCTGCTTTCGCGTGCTTGCTCCAACTCGGCCTGAAAGCGACCTGCGTCACGCCGCGGGATTCGGCCCAGCACGCCGCGATGCGCTCAGCGCCTTTCGGGGAACCGCCATGCAGCAGCACCATGTCGGTGTGCTTGGCGAGCGCCTTGTCGAGTGCCGTCCAGATCCGGTCGTGATCATTATAGTCCAGGCCGCCGCCGAAGGCGATCTTGGTGCCGGCCGGGATCAGCACCTCGGTCTCGGCGCGACGGCGGGCGGAGAGGAAGTCGCGGCTGTCGATCATCGCCGCGGTCATGTTGGCGTGATTGACCTTCGAGCCGGTGCGCGGCCGCCAAGTCGAGCCGGTCTGCGCCTCGAAGAGGTCGGATGCATAGTCGCGCATGAACTCGAAGGCGTTGCGGCGCTCGAGGAGCGAGATGCCCTCCATGATATGGCGTTCGAGCTCGACGCTCTTGACTTCCGAGCCGTCCTGCTCGCGCTGCCCGTTTCGCTGGGCATCCTCGTTGCGCTGTAGCTCGCGCTGGATGCGTTCGCCGGCGCGGTGGAAGAGGTTGACCGTCGACCAGAGCATGTCTTCGAGGTCGGGCTCCAACCGCGTGTCGCCGAGCATTTCGAACATCGCGTCGAACATCGCGGTCAGCGCGGACTGGACGACCGGCTCCTCCGGCAGTGGGCGCGGGTCCGGCTCGTCCTGGAATGGACGATAACCGTAGACCTGCATCTCGTAGATGACCCGGTCGGTCGGGGACGATGTGTGGAGCTCGGTAGCGGCATCGATGGGAAGCTGGACGTTCATGGTGATCTCCGTCGGTTGCGGCCGCGCCTCTCGCGGCCTGACGGCGATCCCTTTCCATCCGGCGGGCGGGCCGGAACCGCGGCGCTCGCGCCGCGGCCCAGCGCAGCGCCGGGCCGCCGGGGACAGGTTTTTTGCTCCGCGAGGAGCGCCGGCTTCGCCGGTGCGGGGAAAAAACCTGGCCTCCGGCGGTTGGAGGCCCGAACGCCTGATGGTAAGGGTCGCCTCTCGGCAGGCCCGCAGGCGCGCGCTCATCCGTGCGGCGACCAGCATGGCCGCCCTCCCCTCTGCCTTTGCCGCTCCCGCCCCGCCCATCTCCCCATCACGGCCTCATCACGATGGCAGGAAGACGGTAGCGTCCTCCGGGGCGAGCTGTGCGCGGAGACTGGCGATGAGCCGGCTCGGGTCCAGCCGCAGATCGTCGTTGAAGTCGCCGAGTTCCGGAGCGAGCACCAGCGGCAGGATCCCGCGAGCCTGCGCCCGGCGGCTCAATCGCTCTATGCCGTTCCGGCCGGCGGCGTCGGCGTCGGCGGCAATGTAGAGGCGCACGCAACCGGGCGGCAGCTCGAAGGCGGCGAGGTGATTGGCCGTCAGCGCCGAGACCATTGGCATGCCGGGCATGACGTGCGACAGCGACAGGATGCTTTCGAGGCCTTCGCCGGCGGCCATGACCGATACGGGGCGGTGGACAGGAAAGGCGAAGCGGACTGCATTGCCGAGCAGACCGCCAAGCGCGCGGCGTGGATCCTCGACCTGTGCCTTGCCGCCACCGTCGGGGTCGAGCCAGGTGCGATGCACGCCGGTGATCGTGCCGCCGGGATCGGTCACGGCAGCGATCAGCGCGGGGAAGCTGCGCGTCCGGCCCGTCACGAGATCGCGATAGTAGCAGGACGGGTGATAGCGAAGCGCCGGATGCAGGGATGCCCGCAGGATGCCCCGCTGGCGCAGGTAGCTGTCCGCCAAAGTCCGCGCCAGCGGCTGCGACATGCGAAACAGGCGCTGCGCGCGCTCGTCTGCCGGTCTGTCGACCGGCGGATCGGTTCGGGCGTCGTCCCTGCGGGACGCCGCCGGAGCGGGACGGGGCTCGTTAAGGAAACGCCGCGCTTCGTCGGCAACGTCGCGGAAATCGACAAGTTCGCAGGTCTCGCGCACGAGATCGAGCAGGTCGCCATACTCGGCCGTTGCGGCATCGGCCCACCGCCCGGCGCGCGGACCGGACAGATGGACGTAGAGCGACTTGCCCTTGCTGTTGGCGGTGTCGCCGACGATCCAGTAATTGCCGGCCCTACGGCCGGCGGAGAGGTAGTGCCGGCAGACCGCCTCAGCATCGCGCGCGAGACGGTTCGCAAGTTCGGAGGCCGAGAGCATGGCGGTCCTCCTTCAGTGCCGGCTGACGACATCGAGCAAGCGATGACGCTGCATCAGGCGCGAAAGGATCGCAGCGCCTTCATCGGTGACCGGAATGAAGAAGCGCAGCTTCCATGCGATCATCTCCGAGAACAGCCCAATGGAGCGCAACCAGTCGCGCATGCCGTCCGTAAAGCCGGTCAGTTCGACGCGGTTGTCGTTCATGACCCGGACGCGGCGCACCTTCATCTCACCGGCAAGGCTGATGATGGAGGAGCCATCGACCACCGATTTCCACGCCTGCTCCGGATTAAGTACCTCGCTCAGGTCTATCCCGAAATTGTTGCACAGGCGGGAGAGACCGGCCGGCGCGATCACGCGGCCGACGATGCGCTCGCCATCGTCGGTCTGCAGTCGGTAGACCCGGCAATAATCCTGCGGCAGCAGCTTCCAGATCGGCAGCAATAACCCGCTGACGACATGCAGCGTCGACGTCGAGAACTCGGGAACGCTGGCCACTTCGGTATTCCAGGCCGCGGCGAAGATCTGCTCGTCCGCCTCCTCCCAGTTCGTCTCTTCGAGATGACGGATCTCGAAGCGCAGTTCGTCCATCGGACGGATCAGCGCGACGCGCGGCTGCAGCGAGCCGTCGTCGAGCATGATGGAGCGCGTCGGCGCCATGACCGCGGCGCGATCGGACTTTCCGTTGATCATCAGCTTCGCGCGGGGATCCCGCGCCACCAGGCGAAGGGCATCCTCATGGAGCATCGGCCGGTTGCGGTCCATGCGCTCGATGGTCAGCAGGTGCGACTGCGCGCCTGTGACCGGATGGGTGTAGACCAGCTTGCTATCCCTGAGCGTCATGCGATCAGCGGTCAGCGTCTCCAGGCCCTTGTCATAAACGCCGGCGGCGATAGCACCTTCGATGCGGGCCGCCAGCAGCTCCTCGAAAGACTCGAACAGGACGTTTTGCATGGCGATGGTCAGCGCCAGCATGCGATTGAGGAAGGTATGGATCGGCGGCAATTCATCCTTCAGTCCCCCTTCCTCGTCGCAGAGCGAGAGGCCCGTGATCGTCTCGAAGGTTTCCAGCGAGCAGCCGGCGACCGCGCCGCTATGGACGCGCTTGTAGAATTGCCTGAGCGCATCGCGGGCGTATTGGGATTCGAGATTATCCTCGCTGCGGAACATGCCCTGCCCGCCCGTCTGGCGCTGGCCTCGGGTGATCGCGCCGAGCGTGTCGAGGCGACGGGCGATCGTCGACAGGAAGCGCCGTTCGGCCTTGACGTCGGTCGCGACCATCCGGAACCGCGGCGGCTGGGCCTGGTTGGTGCGATGGCTGCGTCCGAGGCCCTGGATCGCGACATCGGCGCGCCAGCCGGCTTCGAGCAGATTGTGCAGCCGCTGGCGCTGGTTCTTCGCGCCGAGGTCGGCGTGGTACGATCGCCCCGTGCCGCCGGCTTCCGAAAAGATCAGGATCGGCTTCTGGTCGTCCATGAAGGCGCGCGTCTCGTCGAGATTGGCGCTGCCCGGCCGGCTCTCGACTGCGAAGCGTGCAAAGGCACCGTCACCATCCCGGCGAACGATACGACGGGAGCGCCCGGTGATTTCGGCGACCCTGTCCGTCCCGAAATGCTGGACGATCTGGTCGAGCGCGGTCGGGATCGCCGGTAGGCTGCCGAGTCTTTCGAGCAATTCGTCACGGCGGGCAGCGGCCTCACGGCAAAGGACGGGATTGCCGTCGGCGTCATAGACCGGCCGGGAGAGAAGTGTGCCCTCGCTGTCCGTGTATTCCTCGAAGAGCTGGGTCGGGAAGGAGTTCATCAGGTATTCCGCGACGATCTCGCGCGGGGTGACGTCGACCTGGATGTCGTTCCATTCCTCTGTCGGGATGTCCGCAAGCCGCCGTTCGGTTATCGCTTGTCCTGTCGAGATCAGCTGGACGATGGCGGCATGGCCGTCCGCAACGTCCTGGTTGATCGTGCCGATCAGCGTCGGCGTCTTCATCGATGTCAGGAGGTGGTTGAAAAAGCGCTGCTTCGTGCTCTCGAAGGCGGAGCGCGCCGCGGCTTTGGCGTTTTTGTTGAGCGTTCCAGTCGCCGAGGTGATGCTGCAGGCTTCCAACGCCTGATCCAGACGATTGTGGATCACCTGATAAGCTTCGGCATAGGAATCGTAGATGCGGACCTGCTCTTCGGTCAGCGCATGTTCGAGGATCTCGTATTCGACGCCCTCAAACGACAGCGAGCGGGAGGCATAAAGCCCCATCGCCTTGAGGTCGCGGGCCAGCACCTCCATGGTCGCAACGCCGCCATCCTCGACCGCGGCAATGAACTCGCTGCGCGTGGCGAAGGGGAAGTCGGCGCTGCCCCATAGACCGAGCCGCTCCGCATAGGCGAGCGACTCGACTTCGGATGCGCCAGTCGCCGAGACATAAACGACGCGTGCGTCGGGCAAGGCGCGCTGAAGGCGAAGGCCAGCCCGGCCCTGCTGCGAGGCGGCCTTGTCGCCACGGTCGGACTTGCCGCCGGCGGCATTGGCCATGGAATGCCCCTCATCGAAAATCACGACGCCGTCGAAGATCCTGGCTTCATCGACCGCACCCACTTCATCTTCGCCCTCGCAGAGCCAGTCGACGATCTGCTGGACGCGGGAGGACTTGCCCTCGCGTTCGTCTGTGCGGAGCGTCGCGAAGGTCACGAACAGGATGCCCTCGTCCAGCTTGATCGGCTTGCCCTGCCGGAAGCGCGACAGAGGCGTGACCAGCAGCTTCTCCTGCCCCAGCGCCGACCAGTCACGCTGGGCGTCCTCGATCAAGGTCTCGGATTTCGAGATCCAGACGTGCCGTCGGCGGCCCTTCAGCCAATTGTCGAGGATGATGCCGGCGGCCTGGCGACCCTTCCCGGCTCCCGTGCCATCGCCCAGAAACCATCCTCGACGATATCGCACCGCGCCTTCGGTTTCCGGGCTGACGGCCGTCAGATTGTCGAAGGAGGCATCGACTTTCCAAGAACCGGCGAGATGGCCCGAATGGGCTTCGCCGGCATAGATCACGCTTTCGAGCTGGGCGTCCGAAAGATGGCCGGCGGTGATCACGTTCCTGGGGAGATGGGGCCGGTAGCTCGGCTTGGGCGGGGCAACCGACGCCATGGCGACGGACTCGACCAGCTTGTCAGGATGCGGCCTGGCGTCCGGAATGCGGATCGCCCGGAGCTCGTAGGGTTCGTAGATGCCGTCGGCGGCATCCAGCCGCGTCGACGGCGGAGCGTCGCGCAGCTCGTAGGCGAGTTCGACGATTTCGTCATGGGCAGGCGCGGGGGCCACGCCCGCCCGGATCGGGGAGCGGGAAGAGAGCGCGGGGCTCGGCCGCAATCCCGCAACCGCGGCGGGGCGCAGTGTTTCGGTGGCCTTGCGGGCAGCCATTTTCGCGGCGCAGGCGCGCAGAATCCCGTTGGATAGCGCACCGATGGAGTTGGCTGCGGTCGACGGAGAGCGCGGCGGCAGGCCCGAGATCCAGGACAGCAATGTGGTGAGGTTGGGTGCGACACCCATGCTTGCGACCAGCTTCGTCGGATCGGCGGCCGCAATCTTGTCGACGACCGTCAGCCGTGTTTCCATCGTCGTGCCATGGCGGGCGAAGATGCTGCCGGCGATCCCGGCGCTGAAAGCGACCGTGCCGCGCTCCTGCAAGCGAACGAAGGCGTCACGCCATTTCGGATTGTCGGGAGAAAGGCTGGAGCCGGTGATGGCGACCAGGCGGCCGCCCGGAGCAAGACGGGCGAAAGCCGATGTGAGATGCCGCCATGCTGCGTCGGCCATGCGGCCCTCGACATGCACCCCGGCGGAGAACGGCGGGTTCATCAACACGACGGTAGGGCGAGCGGCGCGATCGAGATAGTCGTCGATATGGGCCGCGTCGTGGTGCGTGACCGGCGCTCCGGGAAACAGATGCTGAAGGAGGGAATGGCGGACCGGAGCGAATTCGTTGAGGACGAGGCGCGCCCGGGCGATCTCGCCGAAGATCGCCATGAGTCCGGTTCCGGCGGAAGGTTCGAGGACGACGTCATCCGCCATGATGCCGGCGGCCCGGGCCGCGACATAGCCGAGCGGTACGGGCGTGGAAAACTGCTGGAGCCTCTGGCTTTCCTCGGATCGGCGCGTGTGTGTCGGAATGAGCGCGGTGAGCCTGGCCAGGATTGAAAGGGCCGCCGCGGGCGTATTCGTCCGGGTCGAAATGGCCGAGCCGAACTTGCGAAGGAAAAGAACCTGGGCCGCTTCGGTCGCCTCGTAGGCGTCCTTCCACGACCAGTAACCTTCGGCATCCGAGCCGCCGAATTCAGTTGTAAGGATGGCGCGCAGATGGCCGGATGTGATCGTATCGCCAGATTCGAGAAGCGGCAGGAGCACACCTGCGGCCGCAAAGATGCTGCTCGCACGGCTGCGTTCTTCTGGCGAGCGAGGCGCAACGGCGATCGCGTTCGCGCCGCGGGAGGATAAAGCGTTCATGGGAAACCTCATCGAGAGCGGGAAAGAGCCGGCCGCCGGGCGCTCTCCAACCCCGCCAGGCCACCCCTCGCCGGCCCCTCTCTCCCTCTCGGCGGCAGAGGCGGCGGCGCCCGGCCTTCAGCCGGGCGCGAGCTTGAGGTTCCCGAATGCAGCGACGCCGGCGACCGAGACTTCGTGCAGGACAGAGCCAAGGCGACATCTCGAAAGAAATGGAGCACCAGTCGACCATCGAGGAAAATCTCGGTCCCCAGATAGTCGTCGAGCAGGGCGTCCGGCACCACGTCGCCGGTTTCCACGATGCGGATCGTGAGCGCTTCAACGGGAGCGGTCGGATCGCATGCATACCAAACGAATGGCGACGGTTCCTCGGGATACTGGCGTGAGAGTTTCAGGATACGGGCGCCGCGAGGAGCCTGGATCGAGATCTCATCCGTGCGTGCCGCGAAGATCGGCAGCCGCTGCTTATGAATTACGAGGCGCTGCATCCTCGCAAGCCCTGCTGCATCGTCTGAGGCGCGGTCTGCGGATGTCGATATGCCATCCTGCTTGAGGAGCTCGGTCGAGGGATCGACGGGATCTTCGGTCCCGATCAGTCGCCAAAGAGCGCGCGCCGCGGCGGTGTCGCACTGCGGCTCGCCAGTGTCGATTCCGATGTCATAATATTCGGCCGAGGATCGATCAAACAGAGTGCCCAAGCGATCATAGACCTGCGATTTCCTTTCGATATCGGCGAGCTCGGTTGGAACCGTCTTCGCGATGTGAGCGTCGGCGAGCGCAAACAATGCGGCCTGGGTGCGCAAAAGGCGGTGGCCATCGACCCAGGCTAGGGCTGCATAGAACCGCCGTTTCGGCGTGCTAGTCGAGCGTTCCGCCAGGTTGGCGTCAATCTCGAACCGCATATCCTCCGCCAGGGCGCGTAGTTTTGCGGCAATGGGGGGAACCGGTTCGTGGGCAGAATCGGCTTCCTCCGCGTCGTCCTGACCTGCGGGCTCGGCAAAGCATTCGGCCGCGGAACGATCCATGAATGCGAAACCGCCCGGCGCGCTTTCCCAGGGACGGGAGTACCATCCACCCTGCTTGCGCGCCTGATTTCGGAGTGCGCCGAATTCGGCCCGATCGATTCGGTCGTCAACGACGCAAATGAAGATCGGGATGCCCCTCGACGTGTGCACATGCTCCGTGATGGTGAAGCGAGGGGCCGCCCTCGCACCGTACACAGGCGCGCCGACGACGCTTTCGAGACGGGCGGAATTGGTTTCGTTTTGCATCATGCTTCTCCATTACTGCAGGCGTCCGCGCCGACGGGAGCTATGTGCCCGGCGGTCAGAGCAGGTCGGTGTTGACGTGATGAGAGCGCGGGATCCGCTTTGTGAGATCAGGCGACGCCGGCGCGGTCTCGACGGATTGTTTCAGGAAGGACAGGGTTCTCGTGCTCTCCCAAAATGTGAAGAGGCCCGGCGCTCCTTTCGGAGGACCGGGCCTGACAGGGAAAATGAAGATGAGGTGCGGGCGGCGGCTCGCTGCTGTCAGGCTTTCGCAGACGGACCTGTGTCGATGAAGACCTCGTCGCTATTGGCTTCGAGCAGCATCAGGATTCGGTCGCCGACCGCGACGCATTCATTGATCCAGCAATGGTCAGCGGCGGAATGCCGGCCGAACCGCTTCGCCGGAACATAGATGATCGTGAAATGCGGATAATCACGACCATCCTGTCCGCGATGAATGGTAAGGCCCTCGACCGCGACGACGATGCCGCCCGTCCCATACGATGTGCGAACAGTCATGCCCGGTTGCACCAGAACCGGGACATCGGGCGCGCAGGGCGGCGTCAGGCGATATCGCCCGGGGTCATGTGCGCCGAGCTCGGCCGAATAGAGCGAATGGGCAAGATGCAAGCCCGGCTCGCCGGGACGGGGTTTACGCCGAATCTGCATCGTCGCCTCCCTTTCCGTTGCGGTAGGGCGGGTCATTCGAAACCTCACCATCACGCAGAGGGTCGAGGAAATTCGGAGAGCCGAGACCTTTGTCGAAAATCTCCTGCGCTTCGTCAGCATCGTCGGCGAGCACTTGCTGGGTGCCCTCGATACGCCAGTTGATGATCCACGGCTTCTTAGGCATGGCGACCTCCTGCAACGATCGTAACGACGCAGGTGTTGACCGCAGTCCCCGACGACCGGAAAGACCCATCAGGAAGCGGTTCGATGGCACCGCCATGGTCTGCAACGAAGTCGCGAAACGTCGTCGTGAGCTTGTTGGTCCTGAACAGAATGCCCGCGGACATGATCGCGACCAGCCGGCCGTTGCGCCTGAGAAAGCCGAACGCATGCATGACGTGACGGATGTCATCCTGCCCGGCGAAGGGCGGGTTCATCACGATGCGATCGTAGGATGCATCGGGCTGGATATCGAGGAAGTCGGCCTGTTGCCCGGTGCAGAATGAGGCGGCAGGCATGCTGTCGAGACGGGCGATCCTGAGCGCCAGGCGAGCGCATCGCGCCGCGTCGATCTCGATCGTATGGACATATCCGCCGGCGGCAATCGCCTCCACGGCGATGTTCCCGAGTCCGGCGCTCGGTTCGAGAACCCCCATCTGCGGCCTGACATCGGCACGGTCGACGACATCGCTGGCAAGAGGTTGCGGCGTATCGAACTGGCCGAAGTCCTGTTTGGTGCGGGAATACTCGCTCGTAAGCAGGATCGGTTCCAGCGCCTCCGCGGCATCCCCTTCGAACACATGGGCTTTTGCCGAGCGGTTCCACTTTCCGCCGGCGGCCTGAAGGACCTTGTCGATTTCGAGATAGAGCTTGTAATCGAGCTGGCTGACAAGGGAGACCTTCGATCCTTCGACGACGGCAGCGCCGAGAATCCTGAGTACGTTTGTCGCGATCTGCGGCATTGTTGAATTCCTTTTTTTGGAGGGGAAAAGCGAGAAGACCCGCAGTGCATCGGTGCAAAATCCGGCGGCCGGACAGGTGAGACGGCGGGACCGGCGATGCGCAGCGTGTCGCGGGTTATGAGGCGTCAAAGTCGGAAGGCATTGGCGAGCGCGCGCCGGTCGATCCGATGCTCTGCGAGCATCGAGCGGTAGAAGCGCTTGCGCGCGAAGCGGAAGGCAGGATCGTGCCGGATTCGGTGATCGAATTGGCAGGCCGCGGCACGCACGACGGCGCGCCAGTTCGCATCCGCACGGATGCGAAGGCGTGAATAGACGGGATCATTCATGGCGATAATCCGTGGAGCGCGAGGGGCTAAGCCCGGGCAGATGTGCGCTCTCTCCAACCTTCAGCCGGGCCGCCCGGCCCGCAGCCCCCCTCTCACCCGGCCGTCCTGCCGCTTCGCCTGCCGCCCCGGCGACTGTCATCCGGAATACCGGCCCCGCAACCCGCGCCGGCGGACGCCAGAAAGCGGGCGCGGCTGGTAGCGTCACGCCGGACGCGGAAGGCATCGTCGACGACACCGCTGACCCGCGCCCATTGGTTCCACGAGAAGTTCCGCCCTAGCCCGACCGTCGTATTGGAGCTGGGGAAGCGGTCGGCGTTGCGCACAAGGTCTTCCCAGGACGAGCCGAATTCGATTTCGTCGAACCGGCTGTGCTTGCCGGTCAGCGCATTGCGCTCCAGATACAACGCCCGCTCCAGAAGGTCCGGGTGGTCGGCGGCAAGCCAGAACAGCTCCCAGATTTTGCTCGCCGGGCAAAAGAAGCAGGCCGACTTGATCGGGACAAAATCAGGCCCCAGAACCTCGGTAATGACCTCGACACAGGTCTCGCGCGACCAGCCGAGAATCTGGAGAGGATAGGCATAGTCGAAGTCAGCATCCGCCGCCGGGAGATTGCGTGAACGGCGCGTGTCGGCGCGGCCGCAGTCATAGCCGATCAGCTTGACGATCCGCTGCCCTGTCTGCTGCGCCTCGATCCAGATCGGGTGTGGCGGCGCAGCGTTCGGGCCGGATCGCGACCCCTTCAGCACCTGGTCCTGCGGCTTCTGCTTCCACTTTATCGAGCAGCTTTTCATGCCGAAAGCCAACGACGGGAGGGTCTGGTTCGCAATGCAGTTGCCGTAAAGGTCGTCGTAGCCGGTCGATGCGAGCGGCACCTTCCGGCAGATGGTGATCGGCGGCCAGCCCCATTTGGCCAGAATTGCCCCGATCCGGTCGAGATGGGCCATCGTCTCAGGTTTTTCGGCGGCAACGTCTGCGAAGGTGATGACGTCCGGTCGGAGGTCGGCGAGACGCAGGGCGATCAGCATCGCCGTCGAATCCACCCCGGCCCCAAAGCATGCTGCGAGCAGGCGTCCGCTCAGCGCGCGCAAAAGGCGTTGCCGCCCGGCGGCTCGGAGCCGCGGGGTTTCGTGGGTCAACATTGTGGGAGTCCGTTCAAAATTTAGTGGGGTCGGGGGCGCCTTGCCCGGGCGACGGGAGCGTCGGCCAGCGTGCACCACGGGCACAGCCGATTTGGCGGAATCCGTCAGGCGTAGCTGACATTTGCTTCCGGGTATTTCAGGAGGAACGCATCGACAGCTGCCTCAGCCTCCTCGGTGGTAGCCAGATCCACCGCCTCGTCGAGAAGGTCGCCATCCTCCGCCTGAACGGCTACGTCCCAGAATTCCGGGAAAAACGGATGCTCGGCGATTTCTGCAGAACCGTCCGGTAAATTTCGCATCGGGAAAACCGTGATGTCGGTCATCATTGATTCCTTTCATGAAAGTATGAGCGGCGGGATATCCGGTCGCGGACGTGACGTCGGTGGCAGATGCCACCGACTTGGTCGCGGGAAGGCGCTCTCTCCACCTCAGCCGGGCCGCCCGGCCCGCAGCCGCCCTCTCCCTCGCGTCCGGATCTAGAGGGAGGAGCCCCCGGCGTCGGATTAGCCGAACCGACGACCGGACGCAGTGAAGGTGTAGGCATTGGCCACGATGGTCTCGTCGACCATTTCGTCTGAGGTCAGCGCGTTGTATTCGTTCTCGAGCCGTCGGTAGAGCCATCGGGCGAGATCGCGAAGAGCCTCGATGACCGTATCCTCAGCGTCGGCGGTCATGTCCTGATAGTTGAGACTTTCCCTCGTGACAGAGATCGCCATGCAATATTCGTGATAGTAGTTCCCGCGATGGCTGACATCGGCCCGAAGCTTGTAGAAGTTGCGGCGCTGGATCGCCTGCAAGCCGTCGGCAATCCCGTGCAGCATCGTATCCTTCGGCGCATAGTCCCGGATCGCGCGGGGCGAGCCCTTTCGATAGGAGTAGAGTGCCTGGAAAGACGCACCGTCTCCTTGAGACCAGAAGCCCGTGAAGTGTATTCTTGGCTCATCCCGTGTGCCGCCGCCAACAAGATGGACCGGAGATGTTTTAAGGCGAACGCCAAGGCATTCACATATTCGGCCGAAATCCTCGAAGACAAACTCGTACCACTCGTAGTCGAAGCCGCCCTCTCGATACCAGGTGCGAGCTTCCTCCTTCGCTTTTTCCGACAATTCCTCGAATTTGTAGACTGTGGTCTCAATGACTTCGGGCATACGAACCTCCTGAATTGCAAAAGCCCGGCGCGGGGCCGGGCTCGAGGGGAATGGACAATGCCGGCGATTGCCGGCGGCTGGATTGGATGGCGGCTCGAAGGGGGCAGCGGAAAACTCCCTCAGCAGTGTGCGGCAGCGCACAACATCGCCAATCTCTTTTCCGCGGCGCGTTCCTGCTCGCAGCCGGTCGCGCTGCGCCCATCATTCGGCCGGTCAGACAAGCCGGCGATCGACGTTTTACTATATGGATTTTTGATAGTATAACGCCACCACGCCGCGCAGGGTTAGGCCTGGGAAGGGGAGAGCGACAGTGCGAACATTCACGATCGGCGACCAGGTGTTCTCGGAAAACTCCCCGGAATTCCGCGCGCTTCTTCCGCGAGCCTATGAAGAGCGGCTCCGCCCGGTGTGCATGTGCAGGCAGCCGGCTGTTGCGATGTACATCGCCCGAATGGACGACCAGTATCTTGTAAAGCGCATGCCGCTATCCGGGCGCGAGCACGACCCGGCCTGCCCTTCCTATGAACCGCCCTACGAGCTTTCTGGCCTTGGGCCGCTCATCGGCAGCGCCATCCAGATCGACGCCAGCGGCAAAGCCGATCTGAAGCTCGATTTTTCCCTGACGAAACGGGGTCCGCGTGCCGCGGCCGGTACGGCGGCGGAACAGACGGAACCAGCTATTCGCAGCGAGCCGCGCAAGCTGTCGCTCAAGGCGATGCTTCATTATCTCTGGGAGGTCGGCGAACTGACCGAATGGCGTTCCGTCTGGGCCGGACGGCGCGGCTGGGGCCGCGTGCGCACCAGCCTGATCAACGCAGCGTCGCAGATGACGGCGAGAGGTGGCCCGCTCAGCGACATGCTGTATGTGCCGGAGGTCTACCAGGCAGACGACAAGGACGGCATCGCCGCACGGCGCGCCACCGCGCTGAAACCCGTACAGGCCGCAGGTTCAGGGCCGCGCAAGCTGATGATGATCGTGGCCGAGGTGAAGGAGTTCTCTCCGGCCCGCGAGGGACAGAGGATCGTTGTGCGGCATATGCCTTTCCCCCTGATGATCGAAGATGGAGCATGGCGGCGGCTGGCGGCCCGCTACGAAACCGAACTCGAACTGTGGCGTTCCAGCGAGGCGTTCCATCTGATCGTCATCGCCACCTTCGGCATCTCGACCTCGGGCATCGCATCGGTCGAAGAAGTCGCTTTGATGGTGGTAAACGAGCACTGGCTACCCTTCGAGGACATCAACGAATTGCGCCTGCTGGAAAAGCTCAGCCACCTGAAGCGGAAGAGCGTGAAGGGCCTGCGCTTCAACCTTCCGCGCGACGCGCCGATCGTGTCGGTGACGCTACCCGAGCAGAAGCCCGCGCCGGTGGCGATGTTCATCATGCCGGCGAGTGCCGGCGACGAATACGAGCATGCGCTTGCCGACATGATCGAGACGAGACCGGAGATCACACCTTGGATCTGGCGGGTCGGCGATGGCGAGATCCCCCGAATTCCCTGATCGTGGACTTCCCGGCGTAGGCCGTTGACAGGTTGCCGCGAATAAGAACAGCTGCCGGGAGACAGTCATCTGCCATATTCAGTCGGAGCATCATGAAGCCTGAGAAAAAGCCGTTCGTCGTCGAGTTCAAGAATCGGCGACGCCTCCCCCGGAAAGAAACGTCGATCTGGGGGCGCATCGACCTGAAGGCCGCCAGCGACGTGGTCGAGGTCGAGCAGATAGGCAACGAAGCTGCGTCGATGACCCACGGCCAGTCGCCGGTATCCGAGCAGGCGCCGACCCCGGCCGGGATCAGCGCCTGATCGCGTCATAGGCTGCCGAAGACCGTCCATCAGGATTTTCGGGTGATGAGGTTCTCGTTGGCGAGTGCTTCGGCTGCAACGTCCCGTCGGCGGCCGGCAACCGACGCCATGACGGTTTCGAGAAATTCCTCGGGTTCGCCATCCCGATATGGCCCGTATTCGGACCAGTCCAAAGCACCGACGACAGCGGGAATGAAATCGAAATCGAAGGTAAATCCGCCTTCCTCCAAAGCATCCGAGAGAGCGGTGTACGCCTGCTCTGCAAGAGGTACGATCGCCAGGACATGAGCCCGCATCGCCAGCCAGCCGGTCGCATCCCACAATTCGGACATGCGGATAACGCCATCGGGAACCGAGCCGTGGTCCTCGTGAAGGCCGCGGAAATAAAGCATGGCCTCCCAGATGCAGAGAGCTGTCTCCATCTCGCCAACGGTGAAAGAACGAACTGTAGCGGCGACGGGAGCACCGCCCATCAGGGCAGGCGGCGAGACCGGCGGCAATAGTGCGCGATCCTGCAAACGGAACCGGTTCAGCAGATCCTCGCTGGTCGCGTGATGGATGCCCTTGCCGGTGATAAGGGACACGCTGGCGCCATAGCTCTCCGGGCGTTGTGAAGGGTGATTCATCCATTGGATCACCGTGACCTCCTGCAGGCTCGGCGATCGCGCGACAATGTCATGCACGATGAATTGCCAGGGGAACTCGGTCAGGTCGATATCGGCAGCGATATCGTCACCGTCCGGAGATGTCGGCAACAGCGCGAGAATGCGACCGCCGATGAAGGCATTGAGTGCACTGTCCGCTTGCGGCGCCGAAGTGCGAAAGGCGTCAAGCAGTGCCTTCCGCTTTACACTGATCGGATTGATCGGGCCGAGGTCGGTGAACAGGACAAGCCCGGCTTCAGTCTCGCTGCATTCGAGAACGTGGGTCAGCACGAGCTTTTCGAGCGGCGTGATATCGGCAAGCGGGATTGGCGGATAGGTGTAAATTCGGGTTTCGAGATTGTTCATGGGACTGCCTTTCAGTCGATACGACAAACCCGGCGCGGTGGCCGGGTTGATTGGAGGAATGGTCGAGCATTTTTGATGAGGGCTATGTCGCCGCGCGCGGCGCGGGCGGCGCGCCGACAGGCGGGGAAAGACCTTCGACCGAGATCTTTCGATGTTCGATCCTGATCAGGATCGCGTCTTCGCGCGGCACGCGCCAAACCAGTTCGCGTTCGACGACACGCACGATCGCATTGAGATCGGCAGCGTGCGCCGTTTCCAGCAAGGCGATGCTCAGATCCTCCGCCTCGTCGGAGAACCATTGCTCCTGCTCGTCGTAGGAGCCGGCGTCCGCATCGTCCGTGGGCGAATAGAGGGCATCGACAAGGAAGGTGGTCAGGTGTGACGGGGTGATAGCCGACTGCTTGGTGACGAGGATCTCCGCCTCGTCCAAGGAACCATGATCGACCCCTTGGACGATGAGGTCGGTCTCCAGCACCCACTGCGTCTTTTCCGCGCCCGAAACGTCCAGAACCACCTCGAGGCGATCCGGCCGCCCGTTTGCGCCGAAGAGATCGAAGGGCTGATTTTCTTCGGTCGCGCCATCGATCTCCATTCTATAGGATCGGATCTGGATGCACCGAAGCGCGTCGTACCAGGCATAGCCGGCAAAAGCCCGATGCGGGTCGAAGAGCGCCGGAGCACTGTCCAGCCGCGCGATTGCCCGGGCAAACGTCTGATCTTCGAGCGGCCCCTCTCCTTCGAAGACAAATGCGTCTTTCTCGACCGACGCAGGCGCGAGGAAAACACTCCGGTCCGTGTCTGCGCACGAAGGCGAATAGGGTCGCAATAGAGGCGCTGCCTCTTTCAGATCGATGTCCAGCGACCGGCCAAGCTGGTAGTCCTTGAACCTCAAGCTGTGCGCGCCGCTGGCCGCGATCATGCGAAAGAACAGGCGGGTGATCTCTTCGAGGAGCGCTACATACATCGCGTCGCGCACGACATCCTTGCGGGCGGGAAGCACGAGCTTGAGATGGGCACAATCGACCACGTCGATGCGCGCGAAATAGCTGCGATGCCAGGATTGCTGAAGCTCCGGCAAGGGGATCTTCAGCGTCACGCCATGGAAATTGGCGTTGTCATCGTGGTAGCGGGAGACATCCCGGCCAAAAATGCCGATCCGAATTCCTCGCCACTCCTCGATGTGATCCGCGCTCTCGAGGAAGTCATTGGACGGCATTTCTTCGCCGTTGAAGATGACGGGAACCGGGAAAAAGCAAGCGGCGCGGCGGACCGCACTAGCAAAATGCTCACCCTTCTTTTCCGGGAAGATCACCGCCAAGCCCTGATGGCCATCTGGACCGACGTCGACCGTGACCGGTTCCTTGCCATGAAAGGCATCCGGTGTCGCCGCGATGGCCCAGGCCTGGTCCGTACCTTTCTGGCCGGCGACAATCATCGCCCCGCGATTGGCGAGGGAAAAGAAGCCCATGCCGGCGGCGTCCTCTGACAGGGACAGAGCCTTCGACCATTCGCTCCTTCCAAGAGAAAAGAGCGAGCGGGGGTCGTCGAGGCCTGCGCCATCATCGGCGATGCGGATTGCCGGCCCGAACCGTGGATCGTCGATCTGGTCGATCAGGACCTTCGCGGCCCCGGCGCGCCGCGCGTTCTGGAGCAGTTCGTTGAGGATATCGTCGATCGAGGCGTTGAAAAGGCGGCCGACCTTTTCGATCGCCTCCGCGGCGACCTGTGCGTGAAAGGAAAAGCTGGTCATTGTAAGATCTCCAAAATGGCGAACGCCCGACACGGTGGCCAGGCGCTGATGGGATAGAGGGGTTGCGTTTGCGGGAACGTGGTCAGGCTGCGCTTTCGAGCAGCTTGCGCGCTTTGCCCTCCAGTTCCAGGCGCGTGTCCTGATGGGCTTTTCCACGCGCAAGGGCGGTGATGCCCTGCACGAAATCGAAGATGGACTCCGGCGGTCGCCCCTCCTCCGAGAGGACCGTGTCGATGATTTTGCCGGTTTCCGCCTTGGAGAATCCACGCTTGCGCAGGAAGCAGGACCGGTCCTCTTCATTGCGGGCGACTATTTTCTCGCGGGCAGCGCGAATGCCGTTGATGAAAGGCGCGGGCGATGAGTTCGCGAAATTCATCAGTGCCGGAGCGGCCTCGTGCGCGAAGCGTTTTGCCGCGAATTTCGAGTGCCGAATGGTGATTTCCTCGAAATTTTCGCAGCCCCACAGGTTGCGATTCATGCACACGGCACGAAGATAAAAGCTGGCGATTCCGAGTGTTTTCGACCCGACCTCTGAATTCCAGGCATAGAAGCCGCGGAAGTAAAGGTCCGGCTCGCCGTTCGGGAGACGGCCCGCCTCGATGGGGTGCGTATCATCCACCAAGAAAAGGAAGACGTCCCTGTCACTGGCGTAAAGCGTCGTCGTGTCCTTGGTCACGTCGACGAAAGGATTGTGGGTCATGGTCGCCCAGTCGAGGACGCCCGGCACCTTCCAGATCGTGTCGCCGGTCCCATTGCCGGCAATGCTCATCACAGCCGCGACAAGTTCTTTATCCCAGATGCGCCCGTATTCGGGGCCGGTCACGGCGCGCAACTCGACCCGCCCGTCGTCCATTTCCAGGGTCTTGACCAGTTCGGCACTGTGGTTCAGCAGCCCGTGCTGGAGATTGATCGCGGCAAGCGGCGCGGGAAGCTGGCGCATGTAGCTCGCCGGCGCGCCGACGAGGCTGCACAATTGGCCGTAGCTCCAATGGGTCGGCGCCAACGGCACACGGCTGCCGGGAACCACAAGGGAAAGGCGCTCGGCGTTGTCGCGTGTCGCCTCGACGCGGATGTCCGCGCTCTCGACGGTCCGGACACGGGCGCGTTCCGTCCGCTCGCTGACCGCGCGATGGAGGTCGGAGAGCGAAAGGTAGCGCTCGTCGTCCGGCCGAGAGAACCACTCGGACGATACACGGCCGATGCGCTCGCCGCGCGAGATATCGACCTTGAAGCCGGAGGATACGGCGGGCGGACTGGAAATCATGGTATTCATAAGTCGTCTCCTGAAACGTGAAAGCCCGGCGCAAGGGCCGGGTCGGTGGAAAGAAAAGGGATGAAGCTCAGCGCGCTGGCGCCGGGTGGATGCGGTCGTCGTCAAACTCGACATTTTCGATGACGGGTTCCGTTCCGTCCGCTGTAACGCGATCGATATAGATGATGGTGCCTTCGCGCCGTTGGTCGATCTCGATGTGTTCCGGCTGATCGGATGCCTCCATGGCCACCGTGGCGGCTGCCTTGGCTTTCTCGATCGCCTCGGCATCGCTATCGGCCTCGAGAGCGAACCCGTCATAGGCGCTGAGCCAGAATCCGATTTTGACTTTGTATTGCGTCATAGCCGCTCTCCCTCGGCAGGATCGTCAGGATCGCGAGCGCCTGAGAGGATCGCCTCGCCGCGCGCGACGGCAGAGATGGCACGCTCGATCCAGTCGTCCGATGCCGCCCGGCCGGCCTGGACGTCAGCGAGCAGAAGCTTCAGCAGCCCAAGCAGGATTTCGAAGTGCCTGACCTTTCGCTCGGTCGTTTCCGAAAAGTGGGAGGGAACAGGGACTGCATGGCCGGAATAGGCGGTATCGACCCCGTTCCATATGCCGGACACGTAAGTCTCGCCGGCATCTTCGTAGCTCAGCTTCTCGCCAGACCAGTCATCGTCCTCGATGGCCTGCCGGCAGGCGAGCGCAGCGGTATCGGCCTGGTAGGTGCGATGACGGTAGGCTGGCAGGCGGTAGCTGGTCTCAATGGTGTAGTCGGGCATCTCAAGCTCCTGAAACGAAAGAGCCCGGTCGCCGCTCTCGCGCCAACCGGGCTGGTGAAGTGGGAAACGATCTGTGGGTCGCAGCTCACTGCGGAACGCCCGCGACCCGCAGTCGTGCGAGTGGGCTTCAGTCGATTGCCTGGAATATCTCGGAGGCCTCGGGATGATCCGCGGAATAGGCGTAGAGGCGCTCATAGCCTTCGACGAGCCGATCGGTCTCAAACTGGAATGACAGGTGCGAGAAGGCGAACATCGTGGCGATGATCCCGGCCGCCTCGGCGGAGACCTCGCCCTGGAAGCATGTGACGTCACCGGTGATCCGGAAACGTGTCCTGGATCTGGGCGCGAGGAAAAGCGGCTTGCTCTCGTGCTCGTAGAAGTCCCAGGAACCGCCACGATAGTCGAGAGGGCTAAGCCTTTCCATCAAGGCATAGACGGCATTCTCGGCGACGATCAGGTGCGAACGGCCGAAGAGGATTGGCAGGAAATCCTGACGGGCTTCGTCGGGGACGATCACCGCGCGCGTGGTATCGTTCAACATCACGCCACCCTCCCTTCGACAGCATCCGCGCAGATTTCCTCGACGCAAACCTCCTCGAGGCGGATATTGATGTGACCGCTATCTTCGACCCAACGACGGGCGTCGGCCATGTTTGCGGCAAGGTAGAGCAGGATGTTGTGGGCGCCGTATTCCTGAAGGACACGAACTTCGCCGGCGAGAGGGCGACGGACAATCTCGAACGAGAGATCGCTATCGAGTGGAAAGGCTTCGCGGGCGGCGATCGCAGCATCGAGGTCCATCTGAAACTCGCCCGGTAGGAGCGTAATCGCGCCTGCCGTCGACCAGATGATGCTGGAACGAGGCGGCGTGCATCGCACGAGCCAACCGGCACCATTGCATTTCTTCCAGGCGGCGAGGGCATCGGCGTCCTCGTCGGATGGCCGCGGAACCGAATTGCGAAAGGAGATCATTGCGCCGATCGGCGCGCGTTCGTAGATGGTCATGACGGACATGTTCGTCTCCGAGTTTCGAGAAACAGAAAGGCCCGGCGCGACGGCCGGGCCCTGGATCGATCGTTGTTGGTCCGAGGATTTATTCCGCGGCTTCGAGATGCCCGTCCTGATCGTCATCAGCGTCGGCGTCAGTCTGCTCGCCATCCAGCTCCTCGGTCAGGAATGCCGGCAGCACGACGTCGCCGGCTTCGACGTCCTCGTCGTCGACGGTCACCGCATCGTTCGTCTCCGCAGTCCCGACCTCCTCGGCGACTTCGTCGGCGGGATAGCGCAACACTTCGGGGAGCCATCCGCTGCCGTCGAGCAGCCGGGCCGCTTCGCGCGCCATGTCCTGCTTCTTCAGGTGATCGATAAGCTGGGCCGACTGATCGCCCTTTGCTTCGCGAACGGCCTGCAGGATGTGCGCCTTGGTCACGCGGCCGAGATAGTTATCGACCGTCGGCGTCCAGCCCGCACCCACCATGCCGAACCCGATCGTCTGAGCCAGCTGCACGGCATGCTGGTTTTCCCTGGTCCGGCGGTTCCATTGCTGGACCGTGGCGTTCAGCGACATCGACGCGCAATGCGCAAACAGCGCCATTCGGCTGTCATGATCGAGCGCGATCAGGTAGCCCCAAACCGCGTCGGCGTCACCGGGAAGATCGTGTCCCCAGGCCTCCTGGCGCTGCTCGATCTCCTTCGCCCAGACCGTGTCGGAAAGGCCCTGCGTCTTGGTCGAGACCGTATGCTGCACCGTGATTTCCAGGCAAGACGCCGTGCGGAAGTGATAGAAGGTGTTCAGCACGAGCAGGTGCAGCACCGTGATGAAGGCCATCATCGGCTCATTGGCGAGCGCATTCCTGAGCGCAAGCGTGCGGGCCGCAGTCAGGTCCTCGATGAGCCGTTCCGAGAGCGGCCGGATCTTGCCGTCGTCCTCGTCAGGCTCCTCGATACCAACGGGCTTGCCGTTGATCGTCACACCACCCCCTTCCGCGGCGGCGGTGTTGTCGCCATCTTCACCATCCTGCTCGGCGCCATCGCCATCCTGCGCCTCGACGACAGGCTCGTCTTCCGGCCGGACGAAGCCGCGCTCGATCCTGATTTCACCGTTGCCGGCCAGCGAGATGAAGGCGCCGCCGCGAGCGACGTCCTCGGGATCGAGAACAAACGGGCGTTCATTCAGCGCCGTCAGCTGGGCGTCGAGATCGTCGAGGCGCGCTTCTGTCTCCTCGGAGTGCTCGTCGGCTTCCTCGTATTCCGCGTTGAGCTTGTCGAACTCCGCCTGCAGGCTATCGTGGCGAGCAAGCTCTCCCTCGGTGAACTCCGCCTGCTTCCCATAGAAGCGGCGAAGACCGGACGCGTGGCCGAAATGGAAGTCGATGGCAGAATCGACCCACTTCCAGCCCTCCTCCGTCTTCAGCGCTTCGGCGTCTGCCGTCAGCTTTTCCAGCACGAGCTGTTCAAGGAGAGCCGGATCCTGAAGCCATCCGCCGTTGTCCTGCTCGAAGAGATCACGCATGACAATGCCGCCGGCGGCCTCATAGGCTTCGATGCCGACATAGACCGAACGGCGATCGCTCGCCCGGATCGCCGTTTCGGTGAGCAGCCGGCGGATGTAATAGGGGTCGGTGCTTTGCGTGCGCGAAATCGTCTCCCAGACCTGCTCCTGCCGGGCGTGATCCTTGGTGATCGAGAACGCCATGACCTGGCCGAGCTTCATCTGGTCATCGCCATAGAGTTCGAGCAGGCGGGGCGACACCGACGCCAGCCGCAGGCGCTGCTTCACCGTCGCAACCGAGATGTGGAAGCGAGCGGCGATTTCCTCCTCGTCGAGCCCCTGCTCGCGCAAGACCATCATCGCGCGAAATTCGTCGAGCGGATGAAGATCGGCGCGCTTGACGTTTTCGGCAAGCGAGTCCTCGGCTTCGAGGGTTTCGCCTTCGCTGACGATGCAGGGAACGCCCGTGGTCTTCGTCAGTTGCTTCCGGTCGACCAGAAGCTTCAGCGCGCGATAGCGGCGGCCGCCGGCAGGAATGCGGTAGATGCCGGTCTCCTTGCCCTCGGCGTCCCGTTCCGGACGCACGTTGATGCTGGTCAGCAGCCCGCGGCGAGCGATGTCGTCGGCAAGTTCCTCGATAGAGACGCCGGCCTTGGTCTTGCGCACGTTCTGCTGGCTGAGGACGAGCTTGTTGAAGGGGATATCGCGCCCGACGTTGAGCGCGATCTTCTGAATGGCCTGTGCCATGTCAATTCTCCGCGGCGGACCGGCCGGAACCTCTCTCCAGCCACCTCAATCCGCCACGAACGCCCCGTCCCCCCTCCCCCTCTTTTGCCGGCCGCCGGCCTCACCGCCTGCCGCCAGCGCCCGCGTCGCCGCTGGCATCGCGCGGGCAACTGTTCAGCCAGATCGCCATCTGCTGCCGCATGATGCCGATCGGCGCGCAGATTTCCGTGATCGCGGCGCTCCCCGTGACAAAACCATCCTCCTGAAACAGGTCGACGAAGTGCTGCATGACGTCGAGATAGAGAGCGCCACCGACGAGGCAGACGTCGACGAACGGTTTCCGGCCATGCTCCGTCATCGAGGCGATGTGCATGCCCGGATGCTCGCCCGATGGCATCACGAGTCGCTGGGTTTTTGGCAGTGGCCATCGCGTGCCAAGGCCGCCGGCCTTCATGGCGGTCGCAATCTCCGGCGTCATCCGTCGATCGTAGTTTTCGACAGTGGTCCTGGCCTCACGAAAACCGTACTCGGCCGACAGAAAGGCAACCCGTGCCTTCTGTTCGTCGGGATCGACATGACGCAGAGTGCGCCAGAGCGGTCCATCGTATCGGTCACGCGCCGGCATATATTGCGGGCCGTCGCGCTTGGTCATCGAGCACGAAAGGATCAGCAAGCGTTGGGAAGGCGACGTTTCGGTCATGCGGCCCTCCCCCGGCTGGCCTGAAGATCGAGCAGCTCAGCATAACGAGCATGGATAGAGACGCGGTCGACATGTCGCGCGCGAAATCCCAGCATCGCGCCGACCTCCGAGCGCACCTCGGCGAGAAGGTCTGCCTCCCCGTCGGAGAGCATCCGGGTGGGCCAACCTTTCACATAGAGCATCGGCTTCGTCAGCCGGCGTTCCACCTCACGACGACGGCCCGCCTTTTCCTTGGCCATGGCGAAAAGATCGCGGATCCTCGGCTCAAGCAGATGAGGAGCGATATCGCCCAACCAGCGGCTGCTTTGAAACGCGAACGTGCTGCGGCATTCGAGACCAACCATCTGTCGATAGAGGTCGTGCGCTTCGGGCTGCGCCGCGGCGGCTACCAGATCGGGAAGGCTCGACATGATACAGAAACGGCACGACACGCGCGTGAGACCAAACCGGCGATAGGCGGGATGGGGTTCGATGCCCCAGAAATCGAGCGCTGAAAAGACCTCCGCCTCGGACCAGTCGAGTATCGGCCGCCAGGTCCATATGCGCTCGCCCGGTTTGTGATCGAAGATTTCGGCGCGGGCGCGCTGCGGGCTTTCCTCGCGCCGGACGCCGGTCACGCTGATGATCGGCAGTCTGGAAAACCGGCGTTTGAGTTCCGCATGGATTTTTGAGGTCTTCATCTCGGACGTACAGAACCTCATAGCTGGCGTGCTCCAGCACGGGACGAGGGTCACGGTGCTGAGGTTTTCGTAGCGCGCGACGTTGGATCGCCAGCGGCTTTCCCAGCGGTCCATCAGCCCACCTTGCTTGCGGCAGACGACAATGAGCTCGGCGCCGAGGCGATCGGATAGTTGCGCGCATGTCGGTAGCGAATCCGCCCATTCGACCGAGCCGAGATCGGCATGGATCAGCAGGCGCGGGCCGGAATGCCCGATCCTGTCGAGATACTCGAAGGTCGCCATGGCGGCGGCCTGGCTGTCCTTGCCGCCCGAGACCCCGATGGCCACGGCCGCGCCTTGCTCGAGCAGACCTGCAATCGGCGGCAAGATGGAGATCGAAGGGAAAGCGCGGGCAATCGATATCGCCGGCTGTGTCCTATGGGTGGCAAATCGCTGGCGCGCGTGGTCCACATTCGGATAGTGACGCATGGTGCGGCTCCATGGCGAGCAGCCGGAGCCTCTCTCCAGCCTCTCAACTCGCCACCGCCGCGCCGCCCCCCTCTCCCTCTCCCTTCGCCGGTTCCCTTTCCCATTCCCGGCCGCCCGCGCCATCGGCACGGTTCGGAAAATGGCGCGTTACGCGGGGGCGAGTGAAGAAATTTCAGGACAAATTCAACGGGATGTCCTATCTTCCGCCCCGAAGCGGTACGTGCCGCTTTGGGGCGTGGAAACCCCTGTGAACGGTTGGTGCTGGCCGATACAGCATCACCTCCTTGACCTTTGGGTCGGGGGGCCTGACGCTATGTCCAGGTTCTCCGAACTAAAAGCTCAGGGCCGTTTCACACGGTTTCCAACCCCCCGATCATGGGGTCATTGAGCATTGAACGGCGGGGACGTACCGCCGAAGTTGCTTCAGGAGAAACCGTTGGCTGAAGGTCTCGTCTTCACTTTTTATACCTACGCCGATGCCAGGATCCCGCTCGACGAGCGCTGGAAACCGACAGGGCTACGCGATATTTTCTTCGACAACTACGAAGAAGTGAGGCGCACCGTTCTTGCGATGCGCGACGACATCGCCGCCGATCCGGATATGGAATGGGAAGCGACGAATATCGAAAAGGTAGAGACGGTCCCAGTGTGTCAGTCCAGCGTATTGGCGTTGCTGAACGAAGGACCCGGCGCGTTTGTCGACCACTACGAGGTTCTGGAGACGATCGGGCGACAGCACGAAAGTTGATTTTCGTCTGCGAGGCGGCCCCGGTCCGTTTGGTAGAGTGAGCCGCCATCTCTATTGCGGGGTAGATAACAGCGGCAGTTCGGACCGTAGCGGGCTGATACTTCTGCGGCGTGAGCCGTCCACCGTCCAGGAAGAGCTACCTGTCCGGTTTGGTGAACGGAGACGGCAGTAACGTGTCGTCTGGCAAATCCGCCACGCGTTTCATCACCTGCTTGAGGCGGTCGATATTGAACGCGTTATCCGCAAACCATATCTCGATCTCGGCCGGATCGAGAGTGTCGACCATTGCGGTCGTAGGAACCGCACAGCCAGATTCGCGGATGGTGCGGATATTGTGTTGGTAGCGTCGGATTCGTTCCTCCATCGGAAGGTCTGGCCCGTGCTTCAACAATTTCTCTTTCGGCCACGTTGGCAAAGGTCGGCTCCTCCAGACGCCGCAAGGGTACTTCAAAACTACCAAACGCCCTCACAAAATCCATCCCCAGCGCTATGTACTGGCGCAGGGTTGGCCCGACATGGCCATAGTCCCCGCGACCTGGCTGCAGGCGCGCACGGCTCAAGCTTTGAGATCGATGCACATGGTCAAACCTGCGTTGACAAAATAGCGCATACGTAAAGCAAGACTCGTGCAAACTTTAATCCTATGCCATAATGTCAAACATGAATGGACAATCAGAGACAAAGCTAAAGCAGCTTCTCCAGCAAGTCCCCCCTGGCTTTCTGGTGGATTCCCGGTGGATGGCTCGTCATGCCATCTCGCGGCAGTCCGTCTCAGGCTATGTCAAACAAGGCTGGCTCGAGCCGGTCATGTCGGGCGTCTACCGTCGTCCGTTTTCCTCGGACACCAATCCAGAGGCCGTTGGCGGCTGGAAAATACCGCTTCTCTCGGCCGTCTGGCTCATGCGGCGTAAATTCCATGTCGGTGGGGCGAGCGTCCTCTCTCTGCGGGGACATGCTCATTACCTATCGTTCGGCGGCGAATTCGCCCTCTACCTCTACGGATCCGATATCCCAGCGTGGCTATCGAAGCTGCGGACGGACGCCGATGTGAAGACCAAGAGCAACGTCCTGTTCGGCGAAGGAGTGACCGGCGTAGACGATGCGGATTTCGACCTTTCCAACGACGAGGATCCGGAACTGGCACAAAGCCCATGGCGCTGGCCAATGCCAATGTCCTCGCCCGAGCGCGCGATCCTCGAAATGCTTGATGAGGTCCCGAAGAACGAAAGCTTCCACAAGGTGGACGTGGCCTTCGAGAGCCTCGCCAATCTACGCCCGAGATTGATGACGACGCTCCTCACCCTATGCCGGAGCGTCAAAACCAAGCGCCTCTTCTTCGTGTTTGCCGACAAGCATAATCATGCGTGGCGCCGGCACATCGACATTTCGTCCATCGATCTCGGCAAGGGCGACCGGGCGCTGACGCCGGGCGGTCGGCTGCACCCTATCTACCGCATCACAGTCCCGGCCGACTTGATGCCAAAGGAAATCCCGAATGGCCCGTGAACAATACATCCGCCAGGTCGACCTCCTGGTGCGGACCCTTCCTTTCATCGCCCGCCACGACGCCTTCGCCCTGAAGGGCGGGACCGCGATCAACCTCTTCTATCGCGACATGCCGCGGCTCTCGGTCGACATCGACTTGACCTATCTGCCGATCGAGGACCGTGAAACGACGCTGGAAAACATCGACACGATACTGGAGCACATCCGCGAAGACTTGATGCGCAACCTACGCGGTGTGAACGTCCAAAGGATCGCCGGCGGCGGCAACAACGACACCCGCCTGCTCGTCCGGCAGGGCAACGCAGAAATCAAGGTCGAAACCTCCCCGGTCGCGAGGGGCACTGTCCATCCGCCGAAACTGCGCCGCGTGAGCGAGAAAGTCGAGGAGGCGTTCGGCTTCGCCGAGATGCAGGTCGTCTCGTTCGAAGACCTGTTCGGCGGAAAGCTCCATGCGGCGGTGGACCGACAGCACCCGCGAGACCTCTTCGACGTTAAGCTCCTCTATGAAAACGAAGGGCTGACCGACGCGCTTTTCCGGACATTTCTGATCTATGTCGCCAGTTCCGGACGCCCGCCGCACGAACTGATCAAACCCTCGCTTGCGGATCTCGACGAAGCCTTCGTGAAAGAATTCGAGGGGATGACGATTGAGCCCATCAGCCTCGACGATCTGAAAACAGTGAGGGACCGAATGACAACGGACATCCTCGCAAAGCTTGACGACAGGGGGGCGCACTTCTTGTTGTCGCTTCACGACGGCGAACCAGATTTCGCGGCGATTGGATTACGCCAGGCTGCGGAGCTTCCGGCCGTCCGCTGGAAGCTTCTGAACCTACAGAAGTTGAAAGAACAGAACCCCATGAAACATGCCGAACAGCGGCGTGAGATCGAACAGATTGTGTCAGCGGCACACAGGGACTCAGGAGGAGGCAATATCTGACCTATGTGCTCAAGGATCGTTTCCACCAATCGCGGGCGCCAGATGTCGGCCCCGCGTCAATGAAAATTCCGGCTTTTCACCTTCAGCCGATCAATGAGGAGGTCTGGCACGTAGATCTCGCGCGTCGGCGCCGCCGCCTTCGACCGCTCGCGCGGATCCGGCGCACCATTGCCGCGCGCGAACTCATCACCCCTTCCGTGGGGCAGGGGAAACTGCTCGTCCCGCTCGCCCAGTCGGCCGAGATCCTCTGATAGGTCGAACAGCCGTTGCGCCACCAGATGCACCAACTCCCCTTCCCGCTGAATTTTTCCGTTGATTGCCATCATCGAAGCCGAGAGAAGAACGCGGCGCTGGCGCTCGAACAGCGTCGGCCAGACCACCGCGTTGACGATGCCGGTCTCGTCCTCGATGGTCAGGAACATGACACCCTTGGCCGAGCCCGGCCGCTGGCGAACGAGCACCAGGCCGCCGGTCATCAGCCAGCGACCGTCGCGCGCCGCCATGGCCTCGGCGCATGTGACCATGCCCTTCCGGCGAAGGTCGTTGCGGAGAAAGGCGATCGGGTGCTGGCGAAGGGTGAGGCCGGTGTGGGCATAGTCCTCGACGACCTCGTGCTCTGCCCTCATCGAGGGCAAGGCAATCGATGGCTCCTGCATTTCCGCGACCTGGCGCGCCTCGCGGTCGGCGGCCGCGGCCCAAAGCTCCAGCGGCTCGTCGCGCAGTGCCTTGATCGCCCATAGCGCGTCGCGGCGCTGAAGCTGCAATGACGGGAGGAACGCATCGGCTTCGGCCAGTTTCACCAGCGCGGCCGTCGGCACGCCCGATCGCCGCCAGAGATCGTCGGCAGAGGAGAAAGGTTCGTCAGCGCGTGCGGCCACGATGCGAGCGGCATCTGCCGTCGAGAGTCCTTTGACCATCCGCATGCCGAGACGGACGGCGCAATGACGGCTTCCTTCGATGTTCTCGAGCGTGCAGTCCCAGCGCGAGGCATTGACGCAGACGGGCCTGATTACAACGCCGTGCTGAGCGGCATCCCTCACGATCTGGGCTGGCGCGTAAAAACCCATCGGCTGCGAATTCAGCAGCGAGGCGCAGAAGGCGTCCGGGTGATGGCATTTGACCCAGCTCGACGCATAAGCAATCAGCGCGAAACTGGCGGCGTGGCTCTCAGGAAAGCCGTAGGAACCAAAGCCTTCCAACTGCGAAAACGTGTTTTCGGCGAACTCGGCCGAGTAACCGTTCTTGACCATGCCGGCGATCAGCTTGTCCTTGAACTTCGAGACACCGCCCGAGAACTTGAAAGTCGCCATGGATTTCCGCAGTTGGTCGGCCTCGCCGCCACTAAAACCGGCGCAGACCATAGCGACTTTCATCGCCGACTCTTGAAACAGCGGGATACCGAGCGTTTTCGAAAGCACCGCCTCCAATTCGGGCGTCGGATAGTCGACCGGCTCCTTGCCCTCGCGTCGACGAAGATAGGGATGCACCATATCGCCCTGGATCGGCCCCGGCCTGACAATCGCCACCTGAATGACCAGATCATAAAATGTGCGCGGCTTCAGGCGCGGCAACATCGACATCTGTGCCCGGCTTTCGATCTGAAATGTACCCAAAGTATCCGCCTTGCGGATCATCGCGTAGGTGCGAGGATCCTCGGAAGGAATGGACGCGAGATCCCATACCTCGCCCTTGTGCGCGGCCATCAGCGCAAAAGCCTTGGCCATGCAGGTCAGCATGCCCAGCGCCAGGACGTCCACCTTCATGAATTTCAGCGCCTCGATATCGTCCTTGTCCCACTCGATCACCTGGCGATCGTCCATGCGCGCCGGTTCGATCGGCACGAGATCGTCGAGCCGGTCATGCGTCAGCACAAACCCACCCGGATGCTGGCCGAGATGGCGCGGTGCGCCCATCAGTTGCTGCGCGAGTTCCAGGGTCAGCTTCAGCCGATAATCGGCTGCGTTGAGGTTGTTTTCCCGGACCTGGCGCTCGGACACACCTTCCGACCAGCCCCAGACGCCAGATGAAAGCTGGCCGTTCATGTCCTCCGGCAGGCCGAGGGCCTTGCCGACGTCGCGCAACGCACCTTTCGCACGGTATCGCGTCACGGTGGAACAGAGGGCAGCCTTGCTGCGGCCGTAGGTGTTGTAGATCCACTGGATGACCTCCTCCCTCCTCTCGTGCTCAAAATCGACGTCGATATCCGGCGGTTCGTCCCGCTCCTGGCTGATGAAGCGTTCAAACAGCAGGTCGTTGGTATCAGGGTCGATGGAGGTGACGCCAAGGCAGTAGCAGACCGCCGAATTGGCGGCCGAGCCCCTGCCCTGGCAGAGAATGCTCTTCGACCGGGCGAAGCGGACGATCGAAAAGACCGTCAGAAAATAGGGCGCATAATTCATCACCCGGATCAGTTCGAGTTCATCCTGCAGGGATTTTTGGACCTTGTCGGGAACACCCTCGGGATAGCGATTGGCGGCTCCCTCCCAGGTGAACTTGACGAGCGACTGCTGCGGATCGAGTCCCGGCACGATCGCTTCTTCAGGATACTGGTATTGCAGCTCACCGAGATCGAACTTGCACCGATCGACGATCTCGCGCGTTCGGTCGAGCGCTTCCGGATACTCGGCAAAGAGCCGGTGCATTTCCTCCGGCGCCTTGAGATAACGATCGGCATGACGCTCCCGGTCGAAGCCGACATCATCGATGGAGGTGCGGGTGCGGATGCAGGTCACGACATCCTGCAGCTGACGGCGGCTCGATTCGTGGAAGAGCACATCATTGGTGACGACGGTGCGCACCTTGAAGCGGGCGGCCATGGTGGCAATGCCGTGGAGGCGCATGCGGTCGTTCGGCCGGCGCCGCAGGCAGAGGCTGACATAGGCGCGGTCGCCGAAGAGTTCGGCCATCTTGCGCAGCTGCACGCCGCAGGTCTCGTCGGCCTCGTCGGGCACGAGTACCCCGATCATGCCGGCGGCGTGCTCGGCGACATCAGTGAATTCGATCAGGCACTTGCCCTTGCCGCCGCGCGCCTTGCCAAGCGACAGTAGCCGCGTCAGCCGCGAGTAGGCCGGTCGGTCCATCGGATAGACGAGGATCGACATGCCGTCCGTAAGATCGAGCCGGCAACCGACGACGAGCCGAATGCCGGTCGCCTTGGCCGCCTCCCAGGCGCGCACGATGCCGGCGAGGCTGTTGCGGTCGGCGACGCCAAGGGCATCGATGCCGAGCGCGGCCGCCGTGGCGAACAACTCCTCGGCGCTGGACGCCCCGCGGAGAAATGAAAAGTGTGTCGTGACCTGAAGCTC
This sequence comes from Shinella zoogloeoides, assembly GCF_033705735.1. Taxonomy (NCBI): domain Bacteria; kingdom Pseudomonadati; phylum Pseudomonadota; class Alphaproteobacteria; order Hyphomicrobiales; family Rhizobiaceae; genus Shinella; species Shinella zoogloeoides. The sequence continues at coordinate 78,751 of NZ_CP131133.1, read as the reverse complement.
GGCGTATCTCATCCGAACACCCCATGCACGAACCAGAGGTGGGAGCCGGTTTCCGGATCGATGCCGTCGCCGGCCCGATAGACCCAGTAGCGTTCGCCAAGCTCGTCCTCGACCACGAAATAGTCCCTGACCGCCTGGAACTCGCGGGGCCTGCGCCACCATTCGCCAAAAATCCGCTCCGGCCCGTCGGCGCGCACGACCTTTCGGCGCTTGCCGCGCCAGGTGAACACCGCCGGCGGCTGGTCCGGCAGCAGCGCGATCACCTCGATGCGTTCCGGGTTGGCGAACAGCCGTGTCGGCCGCGGCCATTTGACGGCCCAGGCCTCGCCGATGTCAGGCGCGGTCGCCGCGATGCGCCGGACCGAACGCTCCGGCACATCGGAGGCGACGGGCGCGACGCGAAAGAGCCGGTGGCCACGATTGCCGAGAATGTCGACCAGCGGTGTGATGTCGGCGATCTCCTCCTCGATGAGTGATGAGGCAACCTGCCTTTCCTCGAGCGGCTCGGCGAAGACGGCGACCAACACCAGCTTCTCGATGCCAAAACCGGGATCGATGGTCTCGATGCGGTCGCAGAGAAGCTTCGACAGCCGTGCCGGGTCACGAACGGGTTTGGCAAGGCCGGCACGGAGATGCTGCCTTGTATTGTCGACGCGATGAACAAAGAGATCGCAGCGTCGCGCGCCGAGACCGTTTTCCGCCAGCCGGGCCGAGAGCTGGCCGACCAGCCGGCAGACATACTTGGCGATGGTCTCGGGCGCGCCGATCGGTTCGGCAAAATTCTTCGTGACGTCGATCAGCTCCGGCGTGCGGATCGGCTCGATCGGCTCGGCGATCCGGCCGAACATCTGATCCAGCCGACGTGCCGGTTCCGGCCCGAACCGCAACGTCAGCGGCGCGCGCGGCATGGCCGAAAGCTGGCCGATCGTATCGATGCCGAGCACACGCAGGCCCTGGACGATCTCCGCCGGCAGCCGCAGCGCGACGATCGGCAGGTCGATGACCGCCTTCGTCACATTGTCTTTAGGCACGACGGTCGTTTCGGCCGCAAGCAGCCGGGCAAGCGCATGCGCGGCGCCCAAGGTGTCGGCCACGGCGACACGCGCTGTCAGCCCGCGGCCGCGCAGCAGATTGACGAGACCCGACACGAGCAGCGCCTCGCCGCCGTGCAGGTGATCGGCGCCCTCGGTGTCGATGACGAGACCGTCGGCGCCATCGACCGCGACGACGGGGCTATATTGCCGCAGCGTCCAGAGCGCCAGCCGCTCCAGCGCGGCGGCATCTTCGGCCGGGGCCGCATCGACCATGATGAGGTCGGCGACCATGGCCTGCGCCTTGCTGGCGGCCATGCCGATGCGCAGGCCGAGTTTCAGGGCTGTCGGATCGGCAGCAGAAATCCAGCGCTTCGAGCCGCGACGGGCAACGACGACCAGCGGCTTGTCAGCCGGCAAGGCTTCGCCAGCGTGCCGTCTGATCCGCTCGGTCGAGAGCTGTGGGAAGTAGACAGATACGACCCTTGGCATCGGGGGCTCCAATTTCGAATTCGGCGCATTCGCCGGCCTTGACGCGCATCAGCTCCGCCAGCCAGCGCGCCCTGCCAACGCCAGCCACCGGCAGTCTTTGTGACGGCAGGGTGCTGATGCGCCACCGCGTCGTCGAGGCGGTCGGCTGCCCATAGTCCGAAGCCTCGTTCTGTCGTCGCCATCGCCGGAGCACGATGCCCATGGCGCCGGTTTTCTCGGCCGCCAGCTGCAGGCGTCGCGAGGCCGTCATCGGCAGACGGACGAGTTCACCGACGACGACCACGAGGCCGCGAAACGACAGGCCCTGCTCCATCGCATCCAACACCTGCTCTTCACGGTCGCTTTCGCAAAACACCACACGATCCGGGTGGAGCCCGGCCTGCGTTACTGCCGGGAAAAACAGGTCCGGGCGCGCCATGCACCAGAGCACCTTGCCGCCGGCCCGCGCCGCGATGCCCGCCACGAACAGCGCGGCCGCAGCCCCGTCGACCGTCCCTCCCCCGCCGCCGGCGATCTCGTGCAGCGCCCCGAAGGCGAGCCCTCCGCCCGGCAATGCCCGATCGACCTCAGTGACGCCGAAAGGCAGCACCTGACGCGCGCGCGTCGCACCGCCTTCGAGCTGCTCGATGCGCTCGCGAAGCTCGGCCAGCACGGGGTTGAGGGCATGGTTGGCCACGGCAGAATTGTTGCTCCTTCAGGGTTTCCAGCGGTTCTTTAAGCTGATATGTTCATTATTTGTTCCGATTGCCCAACTGAGTCAATCGGGCCTTCGCTCCGGAAGCTGCCCCTCGGCTAAGTCGTTGAAACGAATCCCTTAGCTGCATCAAGGAGATATCCGGCGATCGGAGGGGTAGGAAATTTTTCTTATGGCGTCTGGGGACAAATGGCGGCGGCTCATCTCGAAAAACTCAACGACCGGCAACGGGAAGCCGTCGAGCACGGTATCGGCCTGCCAGACGGAAAGATCGGCGGCCCTCTGCTGATCATCGCTGGCGCGGGCAGCGGCAAGACCAACACGCTGGCCCACCGGGTCGCGCATCTGATCGTCAACGGCGCCGATCCGCGCCGTATCCTGCTGATGACCTTTTCCCGCCGTGCCGCGTCAGAAATGGCGCGTCGGGTGCAGCGCATCTGCCGGCAGGTGCTCGGCGACAATGCCGCCATCATGACAGACGCACTCGCCTGGGCCGGCACGTTCCATGGGATCGGCGCGCGGCTGTTGCGCATGTATGCCGAGCAGATCGGCCTCAGCGTCGACTTCACCATCCATGATCGCGAGGACAGCGCTGATCTGATGAACCTCGTCCGGCACGATTTGGGATTTTCCAGCAAGCAGAGCCGGTTTCCCACCAAAAGCACCTGCATCGCGATCTATTCGCGGGTGGTCAATTCGGAGGCTTCGATCAAGGATATCCTGAAGTCCTCGTATCCTTGGGTGCTGGAATGGGAGGAGCAATTGAAGCAGCTGTTCGCCGCCTACACGGAAGCGAAGCAGGCGCAGAACGTCCTGGATTACGACGACCTCTTGCTCTACTGGGCGCAGATGGTTTCCGAGCCGGAGCTGGCCGAGGACGTCGGCAACCGTTTCGACCACATCCTCGTCGACGAATATCAGGACACCAATCGCCTGCAGGCGTTGATCCTGATGTCTCTGGCGCCCGGCGGCCGCGGCCTAACCGTCGTCGGCGACGACGCACAATCGATCTATTCCTTCCGCGCGGCGACCATTCGCAACATCCTCGATTTTCCGAAGGAATTTTCCCCGAAACCCGCCGACATTATCACGCTCGACCGCAATTATCGTTCGACGCAGCCGATCCTGGCCGCCGCCAACGGCGTCATCGAGCTGGCACGGGAGCGCTATACGAAAAACCTCTGGACCGACCGCGCCTCCGAGCAGCGGCCGATGCTGGTCACCGTCAAGGACGAGGTCGACCAGGCCGCCTATATTGTCGAGCAGGTGCTCGCCAACCGCGAGATCGGCATGACGCTGAAGCAGCAGGCGGTGCTGTTTCGGACCTCCAGTCACTGCAACGCGCTGGAGATAGAACTCACCCGCAGAAACATCCCGTTCGTGAAATTCGGCGGTCTCAAGTTTCTTGATGCCGCTCACGTCAAGGACATGCTGGCGGTCATGCGGTTCGCACAGAACCCGCGCGACCGGGTTGCCGGCTTCCGGGTCTTGAAACTTCTACCTGGCATCGGGCCGAAGCTGGCCGGCAAGATCCTCGACACGATCGCGGTTGATCCCGAGCCGTTGCAGTCGCTCGCCGAAATCCCGGCGCCCGCCAAGACCGGCGACGACTGGCCCGCCTTTGTCACGCTGGTCACGGCTTTGCGAAAGGCCGAAGCCGGCTGGCCTGCTGAAATTGGCACGGTGCGGATGTGGTACGAGCCGCATCTCGACCGCATCCATGAGGATGCCGACACCCGCAAGGATGACCTGCTGCAGCTCGAACAGATCGCCAGTGGCTATGCGAGCCGCGAACGTTTCCTGACCGAGCTGACCCTGGATCCGCCGGACGCAACCAGCGACCAGGCCGGGGTGCCGCTTCTGGACGAGGATTATCTGATCCTCTCGACCATCCATTCCGCCAAGGGGCAGGAATGGCGGGCCGTTTACATGCTCAACGTCGTCGACGGTTGCATGCCTTCCGATCTCGGCGCCGGCACCACTGCCGAACTCGAAGAGGAACGCCGCCTGCTCTATGTCGGCATGACCCGGGCGCGTGACAACCTCACCCTTGTCACCCCGCAGCGATTCTTCACGCACGGTCAGAACGCCCAGGGCGATCGTCATGTCTATGCGTCACGGACCCGATTCATTCCGGCCACGCTCCTACAGTTCTTCGAGACGACAAGCTGGCCGAAGACCGCCGCGGCGGCCAGCGAACGAAGCGCAAAGCAGACGCGGATCGATGTCGGCGCGCGCACGCGGTCAATGTGGAAATAGGCGATGCAGCACGCCACGCCGATCGACATGATGGAGCAGAAACCGGACCAGGAGGAGCGGGTCCGGCGCATCATCCATGTCGACATGGATGCGTTTTATGCCTCCGTCGAACAACGCGATAATCCCGAGCTGCGGGGCAAACCCGTTGCTGTCGGCGGCGCGGCCGCCCGCGGCGTGGTGGCGGCGGCGAGCTATGAGGCGCGGGAATTCGGTGTGAGATCCGCACTTCCGTCGATCACCGCCAAGCGGCGCTGCCCGGATCTGATCTTCGTTCCGCCGCGCTTCGACGTTTATCGTGCCGTCTCATCGCAGATCCATGCGATCTTCGCCGAGCATACTGATCTGATCGAGCCATTGTCGCTCGACGAGGCCTATCTCGATGTCACGGCCAACAAGCAGGGCATTCCGATCGCGACGGAGATCGCCACCAGGATCCGCGCCCGCATCAAGGACGTCACCGGGCTCAACGGCTCGGCCGGGATTTCCTATTGCAAGTTTCTCGCCAAGATGGCGAGCGACCTGAACAAGCCCAACGGTCAGGCTGTCATCACGCCGAAGAACGGACCGGCCTTTGTGGAGGGGCTCGCTGTCAAGAAATTCCATGGCGTGGGGCCAGCGACCGCCGCGAAGATGGAGCGGCTCGGCATATTGACCGGCGCGGACCTGAAGGCACAGTCCCTCGCATTTCTTCAGCAGCATTTCGGCAAGTCGGGCGCCTGGTACTACGACATCGCACGCGGTATCGATCATCGGTCGGTCCAGCCGGATCGGCCGCGCAAGTCAGTGGGTGTCGAAGATACGTTTACGGTCGATATCTTTGACCGGGATGCCGCCCGCGCGGAAATCACGCCGCTCGCTGCGGAGGTCTGGCGCCGTAGCGAAAGCAAGGGCCTCCATGGCCGCACGGTGACGCTGAAGGTGACATACGCCGATTTCCAGAAAATCACCCGCAGCCGAACATCGATCGCGCCGTTCGCGGCGGCAGATGAACTCGAAGCCGCGGCTCGCGCGCTTCTCGACCCGTTGTTCCCGTCCGCGAAGGGGATTCGTCTGCTCGGGGTGACACTCTCGTCTTTTATCGACGACGATGAAAACGAGGCAGTCCAGTTTACGCTTCAGATTTAGATGATCGCGCATGATCCTGGTTCGACATGTCGAAATCCGCCCCGGCCGCCTTACATTGCCATCGGATCGGATAGAGATGCTGACGCAGTCGGCCGAAGGAACCATGTGCAACGATTACCGCCTGATGGTCGATGTGGCCTCGATCATTGAGGAGTTTGAGCACCTCAAAATCAAGATCCGGTTTCCGGAGGGACGCCCCAATATCGAGGCGCGCGAGGATATCAGGATCACCGATACCGCGCCGATCGTTCGTACAGCCGCTGGCGAGCGTGGGGTCGGCGAGTTGGTGCAGCGCCGATGGTGTTGGCCGAGCCCGACCAAGAAGCCGGTCTATAATTTCAGGTCGGAGGACCGCGAGTTCAATTCGAACCGGGTCCTCGTCATTGCTGACGCCTTCTTCGAATTCACAACGCCAGAGGATCCGAAAAAGAAGCGGAAAAACAAATGGATGTTCAGGAAGGCCGGCGAGCCGATCTTCGCGATCGCGGCATCTGGCGTGAGACGGAGGAGGTTGGCGAAGCCTTCACCATGCTGACCATGGAGCCCGGTCTCGATATCGCGCCCTACCACGACCGGCAGATCGTCATTCTAGAGCGTGAAGCCTGGGCGGACTGGCTTGACTCTTCGGTTTCGGCAAAATCGCTGATCAAGCCGCTTCCGGCTGGTTCACTTTCCGTGGAGCAGGTCGGCTGATGCGCTTTTCTTTCCCGCATAGTCACGCCTTCCCAGGCGGCGAGGCCCGCGTCGAGGATGCCGAGGCTGCAGAGGGCATGTGCGTGGTCGAGTTCTGCGACGGCATCGCAATGATCGGCGAGTGGCATCCGGAAGCGGACGACATTCATCTATTAGTCCCGGCCTATCGCACCGCTCGCGGCACGGATGTCGATGCACGCCGCTGGCGGCTCGTCAGAGACAAGGCTGGAACCTGGCGTTCGCGGCGATCCGTGTGACCGCATCCTGCGGCGACCCCTCCCCGAAATGACGAAAGGCGTTCGACCCTTTCGGGGAGCGCCCTTCCGACCCGGACGACTGCGAACGCGCGACGGGTATCGTCACTGCAGGCAGTTCATCGATGACGGGCAGTGAGCGATAGATGGGGAAAGGCTTCCGGCAAATCAAGACCGTCGGGGTTACAGGCCACCTGCAGCGGTGTATCGAGGCACACATCGCAGATGCCGCACCCGTCAGCGTCCATCGCTTGGTCCGTTCTTCCGCAACAGATGCAGGACGCAGCCTGTCGAGCAGCCTTGGCGCACCGGCGCGGCAGAATGAATTCGGTCGTGTCGTCAAAAAGAATATCGATGGGAATTGTCTTCATCACAGGCGTCTCCAACGATCTTGAGCACAGATAGGAGCGCTCAAAATCTTTGCAATGGCAGGTAAAGACGCCCAGCGAGATCGTTTTGTCGCACACTTGCCTAGCGCTCCAAAGGCGCGGGGAACCTTTGAATTTCCGGGACGGTTGTCCCTCGGACTATCGGTACACCCGGAGCAGCTTCGTGAAAATCGCCACCTACAACGTCAACGGCATCAACGGCCGACTTCCCGTCCTTCTGCGACGGCTGGAAGAAGACGTGCCCGACATCGTCTGCCTGCAAGAACTCAAATCGCCGGAACAGCACTTTCCCCGGCGCGAACTCCAGCACGCAGGCTACGAGGCCGTTTGGCGTGGGCAGAGGGCAGAGGGCAGAGGGCAGGAACGGTGTCGCGATCCTCGCCAGGGAGGCAATCCCTATCCTGACGCGTCGCGGCCTGCCCGGCGATTTCGACGACAGCCACAGCCGCTATATCGAAGCCGCCGTCGACAGCATCCTGATCGCCTGCCTGTATCTGCCGAACGGCAATCCGGCGCCCGGTCCCAAATTCGACTATAAGCTGCGCTGGTTCGAGCAGCTGCAGACCTACGCGGCCGACCTTCTGGCCCTCAATCTTCCCGTGGCGCTGATCGGGGATTTCAACGTCATGCCGACAAATCTCGACGTCTATGCACCGGAGCGCTGGCGCGACGCCGCATTGTTCCGCCCCGATTTCAGGGCAGCCTATGCGGACCTTCTCACCCAGGGCTGGACCGACGCCGTCCGCCAGCTGCATCCGAAGGAACGAATCTATACCTTCTGGAAATACTGGCGGAATTCCTTCGAACGCGACGCGGGCCTGCATATCGACCATCTTCTCCTCAGCCCGACGCTGGCGCCGTGGCTTCGGAAGGCGAGCGTGCGCTGTGGCCCACGGGGCTGGGAGCACACCAGCGACTATGCACCGGTCATGATCGAGATAGAGCCACCATCGGATTGAGGTCAGGCCGATAGAGCTGCGCCGCCAGGCGCTCGGCGCATCCTTCAAGGTGCGCAGGCTCTCCCAGAACCCGCCAGCCTTCGCGCACGTGACATAGGCGCGGCCAAGCAGGTGGAGCTTTTACCCCTCGGAAGGGTGGCCAGCGCATGTGGAAACCCATGCGACCCCGAGACCAGATGGTCGGACACGGAAGGTATCGACGCTTCAACGGCGTCAGATGCGGTCAGCGGCCTCAGCGGACGGCATCGGCTTTGCGCCCTTCACAGACCAAATCGCCACGCCCATCAGGACGAGTCCGAGGATCTGGATGGGTGAAAGCCTGTGGTCATAGACCTGCCAATCAATGATGAAAGCCGTCATGGGATAGACGAACTGGAGGACGGCGATGCGGCCTGTGCTGAGACGCGCGAAGCCCGCATACATGACTGCATAGGCCAGCCCCGTATGGATCGCGCCGAGGCCGACCAGCCAGGTGATCGAATGCCATCCATCGGGCCAACCGTAGACCGCCGGCCACCAGAGCGTGAACGCTGAGCCGACCAGGCATTGCCACCAGGAAAGGGCAAAGGAGCTTACGGACTTCAGGATTTTTGCCAGAAGCGGCACGCCGGCATAGACGAAGGACCCCGCAAGACTGAGCAGAAGACCCGTCACGTAGGAAGAGTTGAGCGTCGCAGCACCGGTCATTCCATCAAACAGACCCGTCGTAAGAACCAGACCGGCAAAGGCCAGAAGTGCCGCGACGATCTGCGCCGACGAAACGTTCTCACGCAACAGCCAGGCACCCAGAGCCATGGTCCAGAACGGTTGGATATGGAAGACGACCGTGGAGACGCCGATTGAGGTTTTTGGGATCGCCGCGAAATGAAGTGCCCAGCTCAGCGTCATGAGAAAGCCGGTCGCCACCGCGCCGAGAAGGTCGGCCCCGCGCAGGCGGAGTTCCGGTAGGCGGCGGGTCAGGGCACCCCAGACCAAAAGCGAGAGGCAGCCGAAGGCGCAGCGGAACGCCACGGTGGTGATAGGATCTTCCGCCGCCTGTATGACGAAGACGCCCATCGTGGCGAGGATCAGGCCACCTAGTACGACCAGAAGAGTGCCTTGCCGCTCGCGCGCGGCGTTCTGCGTGATCAAAAGGGGGGATATGGTGGCAGGTGAAAGTTCATGTGCGCTCATGGCAGGATAATGCCGTCTGCCCAATATCCTGAAAAGCGAATATCTGTTACGATAGACATTCGATTATCGAATGGATAGACACCATGCAGGACCTTCAGATCGACTGGCTGCGCGCCTTCGTCGCCGTTGTCGATACCGGCTCGATCACCGCTGCGGCGCGGCAGGTTTCCCGATCCCAGTCGGCGGTGAGCATGCAGTTAAAGAAGCTAGAGGACTGCGTCGGCCACGCGCTTCTGAACCGCGGGCCACGCCACCTGTCGCTCACGCCGGCAGGCTTCGACCTTCTGGCCTACGCGCGGCAGCTGGTAGAGCTGCACGGTCGGGCGCAGATCGCCATGCGGGGATCATCCGTCTCCGGCAAGGTCGCGCTCGGTGTGCCGGACGATTATGTTTCGAGCTATTTCGCTCCCCTGCTGCGGACGTTTGCCAGCCGCTTCAACGAAGTCGAGATTTCTGTCGTCTGCGAGCCGTCGAGTTCGCTTCTGCCCAGACTCGACCGGGGTGATCTGGACCTTGCGCTGGTGACACGCGTGCTTAGCGGCAATCTAGGTAAGATTCAGCGTCAATCAGGATGAGACTCGCGCCGGGGTGTGACGGAGTGAGGGCGTAGCCCGATCGTAGTCATACCCCGGCGTGGCGCAGATTTTCGGCGTCTCAAGATCGCGGTCGGTTCGGTACATTTGCGGTTTTCTGTGTTGGAGAACCAGTTTGTGCCGGGTCGCCATGTAACCGATCATCAGATGAGACTCTTCATGAAGTATCGACAAACGCATTCCGTCGAGGTCGCCGCAGCGAAAGCGTCGATCAGCCGAGCCACGGCATACCGCCTCGATAAGGAGGTACAACTACCATCTCAGAGCAAAGCGCCGCGTGGACGCCGCCGCCCTGATCCCTTGGAGCCAATATTCGAGACTGAGGTCATCCCGCTGCTGAAGGCCGCACCCGGCATCCGTGCTGTCGCCGTCTACAACGAGATGCTGCGCCGACATCCAGAGCTTTCTGAAGGCATCCGCCGTACGCTTGAGCGACGCATCCGGTCGTGGCGTGCGGTCCATGGTGAAGCGCAGGAGGTCATCTTCCGCCAGACGCACGAGCCAGGCCGGCTGGGCCTTTCGGATTTCACCGACGCTAGCGGTCTTGGCGTGACGGTCGCTGGCCAGCCGCTTGATCACCTGTTCTATCACTTCCGGCTCGTCTGGTCGGGCTTCGAACATGCCCATGTCATTCTCGGCGGGGAAAGCTTTGTCGCGCTAGCTGAGGGGCTTCAAAATGCCCTGTGGTCCGTGGGCGGTACGCCGCTCTATCACCGCAGCGACAGCCTGTCGGCGGCATTCCGCAACCTCGACGCCGACGCCAAGGTCGATCTCACACACCGTTACGACCAGCTTTGCTCTCATTACCGGATGACCCCGACGCGCAACAACAAGGGCGTCGCGCATGAGAACGGCTCGATCGAAAGCTCCCATGGTCATCTCAAAAATGCCGTTCATGATGCCCTGCTAATGCGGGGGACCAAGGAGTTCGACGATCTCGGTTCTTACCGCGCCTTTGTCGACGAGATCGTTAGTCGTCGCAACGCTGCCCATGGTAAGCGTATCGATGCAGAGCGATCCCATCTGCAGGCACTGCCAGAGCGCCGGACCACGGACTTCGAAGAGATTGTCGTTACGGTGTCCCGGACGGGCGGCTTCACCTTACGCAAGGTCTTTTATACCGTGCCGTCCCGCTTGATCGGCCACAGGCTACGAGTTCGCCTGTTCGACGATCGGCTGGATGTCTTTGTTGGCGGTACGCACCTGATGACGTTGCGCCGTGGACGCGGCCATGCTGACGGCCGGCATGACCAGGTCGTCAACTATCACCACGTCATCCATTCCCTGCGCAAAAAGCCGATGGCGCTCCGCGGCCTTGTTTATCGCGACAAGCTCTTCCCGCGTCAGGAATACCGCAAGGCCTTCGAAGCCCTGACTGAGCATCTTCCCGACAAGCAGGCTTGCAAGATCACCGTCGAACTCCTGGCGCTGGCACATGATCGCGGATGCGAGCGCGAACTTGCCGAAGAATTGGCCAGGACCCTGGACGCCGGCGATTTACCGGATCTGGTCGTCATGCAAACGCTCTTCGGCCCGGATCCAGCCAAGCTGCCGACCGTTCATGTGCAGCTCGCATCGCTCAACGGCTATGAGGCCTTGATCGGGACGGGAGAAGCCGCATGAAGAACGCTCACGTGATCGATGAAGCGCGGCTTGGCATCATGCTCAACGAACTTCGGCTTCCGACGATCAAAACGCTGTGGCCGCAATTTGCCGAGCAGGCGGACCGGGAAGGATGGCCAGCAGCTCGCTTCCTGTCGGCTATTGCCGAGCATGAGCTGGCAGAACGTGCCAATCGCAGGATTGAACGCCATCTTGCCGAAGCGCACCTGCCGCCCGGAAAGACTTTGGACAGCTTCGCCTTTGACGCTGTTCCCATGATCTCGAAGGCGCAGGTTATGGCAATTACCGCCGGCGATAGTTGGCTCGCCAAGGGAGCCAACATCCTCATGTTTGGTCCGCCCGGCGGAGGAAAGAGCCATCTCGCTGCCGCTATCGGCCTGGCCCTGATCGAGAACGGATGGCGGGTCCTGTTCACTCGGACCACCGATCTCGTGCAGAAGCTCCAGGTCGCCCGCCGGGAACTGCAGCTCGAATCCGCCATCGACAAACTCAACAAGTACGACCTGCTCATCCTCGATGATCTCGCCTACGTGACCAAGGATCAGGCGGAAACGAGCGTGCTGTTCGAGCTGATCTCGGCGCGATACGAGCATAGATCGATCCTGATCACCGCCAACCAGCCGTTTGGGGAGTGGAACCGGGTCTTTCCCGATCCTGCCATGACGCTCGCAGCGGTCGACCGGCTTGTACACCATGCCACGATCTTCGAGATGAATGTAGAGAGTTACCGCCGCAGAACCGCGCTCGAGGAAAAGCGTCAACGGGGGCGACCGGCTTCGTTTGCGACAATCAGAACCTCAACGCTGTCTGTCGCGGAGCGGCAATCAGAAAACGACGAAGAACTTGTCAGCGACAATCAGCGTGATAACTTGATCCCGACCGCGACCTAAGAATCTCATCCAGATTGTCGCCCGCGTCTCATCCTGATTGCCGCGCTATACACGCGACACGGCCGCGCGGGGCGCGCCCGACCGCGGCATCTTTCTCTTCCACGAGCCGCTGGTATGGGTGGCGTCGGACCAGCACGAAGCCTGGCGGCGCGACCCGCTGCCGCTGGCGCTGCACGAACTGGGCAACCGCTTCCGCTCGGAGGTTCTGGCGGGCATCGCGGCACTCGGCCGGAACTACCGCGTGGTCTACGGATCGGCCAACATCACCGGACAGCTGGCAATCGTCGAAGCCGGGCTAGCCGTCGCCGCGCTGGCCAAATCCAGTGCGCCCAGCCATTTCAAACTTTTGGATGCGAAACACGGCCTGCCGGACCTGCCGAGGATGGAGGTGGCGCTGGTGCGCAGCAGGGACGCTAAGCGTTCACGGGCGGTTGATGCCATGCAGAATGAGATCCTGCAGGTCCTTGGCGAGACAGCCTAGTCTGAGCAGCAAGATCAATCATCGTTTCATAGCGTGCCCCTTCGATTTCGCATCGAACCCATGGTCTGAGCCACCTTGCTTGACGCGGCACGTTTCCGTCACCGGTTCAAACTCACATACGGTCGCCGTTTTGTCCGGCAGCACCATTATCCCGCTTGCGTAGCGGCAAGGCTCAGGAGAACGGGACCAATCTAAAGCGCGGCATTTGAAGCCCGACTTTGAGGCGGTTCGCTCACCTGGATCCGCCAGGAGTGATCAGTCCTGGAAGATTCGTGTGTTCGGCAATTTTCGTCAGGCGGTCTTCATGACAGCCCCCTCGATGACAACACCCGCAGTGACAAACTTCCACAGCGCGATAAGGAGTTTGCGCGCCAGGGCAACTATCGCGGCTTTCCTTAAGCGTCCACCATTCGACTGAACCCGATCCACAAACCAACGGCTGAGCGCTGATGCTGGCTGATTGCGTAGCCACAACCAAGACAGTTGAATCATCGTGGTGCGCAGCCGAGGGTTTCCTGCCTTTGAGACACCCTGTTCGTGGTCGATGGTCCCGCTCATCCATGGAGTTGGTGTCAAACCTGCATAGGCGGCAATCTGCCGCCTATTATCAAAATGCCGGGACAGGGCTTCGGTCCAAAGAACAGCGGCAAATTCAGCGCCAACACCCTTCAAGGACAGCAGCATCGCTGCGGGCGAGGTTGCTTCAACCGCTGGCTGCTCGTCCATCGATAGGAGAGAATTACGCTCGCTCTCCACTGCAGCGATCTGTTCTAGCAGCAACTCGAGACGGTCGAGTTCGCGATTGATTTGAGCCCTCAGGTGTTTCGGTAACTCGCGCCCATCTCCGGTCTGGAGCTCCTCCAGCCGCTGACGGCGATCTTTACGGAGCGGTTGATAGCCGCTGACGCCTTGAGCAAAGAGTAGCCCCTTCACGCGATTGACATGCCTGACCCGCTCAGCAATCAAAACTTTGCGTTCCCGGCAAATCCGGCGCCGATCTTCGTCCTTCGGATCTGGCGCTCTAACCATCGCACATACGCGTGGCTCGCCGCGCTTGAACGCGAGCAATGTGCGCGTCAGAGCCTCTCCATCGATCTTGTCGGTCTTGGCACGCCGACGTCGACGGGAAGTCGCGATCGAAGCTGCGTCGACGACGTAACTCTCGATGCCGTGAGCCTCCAGCACGCGGTGTATCCAGAAGCCGTCCAATCCTGCCTCTTGGATCGTCACGATGGGAAATAACTTCCCTGTTCTCAGCCGTGCCTTCAGTTGTAGCTGCTCAAATCGATCCAGCAGCTCGGCTACATTGCCACCGGCCACTACATGCTTCGACATCTTCTCGCCGTTGCCTGGCGACAACGAAGTGATCAACCAGGTCGATCGGCTCAATTCCAATGACACAAAAATTGCGCCAAGATCAGTGCGGACAGCGGTCGGATGAATGGATGCAGGTTCCATAAACTGCTCCTCCTGAGCGAGTGTTTTGATGCAACCTCACTCTGCCAGAGCGGCGGCCGCTGTTCACTCCTCATGGGATCTAAAGCCGAAAAAAGACAAACAATCCGCGCCCGCAGGCCCTGCGCTAAATGGAGAGCTCCAGGCTTACGCGCGCTAGCCCGACCCCTCCAGAAGGAGGGGTTCCTTTGGGGGCCGATACGGGGTCCCGTTACAACGCCGATTGACAGCGGGTTTTTCAGCAGCGTGTTAGAGGATATGTTGAAGAAAATTTGCTAAGCGCTCGCTGGGCGGGGCACTGAGCAGTGTCTTGGGGTCGCCGTCGTGAAGGATCGTGCCCCGATCCATGAATAGCAGGCGCGATCCGACATCGCGCGCAAATCCAATCTCGTGGGTGACGACGACCATGGTCATACCCTCTTCCGCGAGTGTGCGCATCACCTGCAGCACTTCATGGCGCAATTCGGGGTCAAGGGCTGAAGTCGGCTCGTCGAATAGCATCAGGCGCGGTTTGATGGCGAGTGCGCGCGCGATGGCGACCCGCTGTTGCTGCCCCCCTGACAACTGGGATGGACGGTGACCGCCACGCTCTTCGAGCCCCACCTTCCGGAGCAAGTCTTGCGCCAATTCGCGTGCTTCTGCGCGCGAGACGCCCCTGGCCTTTATCGGGCCGAACATCACATTTTCAAGAGCGGTCAGATGCGGAAACAGATTGAACTGCTGAAACACCATGCCCGCTTCGAGCCGGATCTGGCGTATATCCCGCCTGCTGCCCCTCACGCTGATACCATCGACGACCAGATCGCCTTCATTGATGGTTTCGAGCACGTTGATACAGCGCAAGAGCGTCGATTTTCCCGATCCGGAAGGCCCCACCAGAAAGACGATTTCGCCCGGATCAATCGAAAGGTTGATCCCCTTGAGGACTTGGAAGTCGCCGAAGCGTTTCACGACATCGGAGAATTGCACCATGCTCATGAAATTCTAACCTTCTGCTCGACCCAACGGAGGCTGTAGCTCAAGACGCTCAATATGATCAGATAGATGGCGGCCACAGTGAACCAGATTTCGACCGCCCGGTAATTCTGTGTCATGATCTCCTGGCCAGTTCTGGTCAGTTCCGCCACCCCGATCACGATCAGCAGCGACGTATCCTTGACTCCGATGATGAACTGGTTTCCCAGCGCTGGGATCATGCCACGAAAGGCGACGGGAGCGATTATGGAGGAAATCACCTTGTGAAGCGGCAGACCCATCGCCAGCCCAGCTTCCTTGAGACCTTTCGGCACCGCGAGGAACCCACCCCGCACGATTTCGGCCAGATACGCCGCCGAATTGGCGATGAGCGCGATGAGGCCGGCAGTCGTGGCCGAAAGACGGATGCCCATCAGCATGGGAAGAGCAAAATAGAAAAACATGATCTGCACCACCAGGGGCGTACCGCGGATCAGGCCAATATAGAGTTGGGCGATGACGGAAAGATAGCTGGGTGCAAAGGCTCGAATCACGCCGAGGAGTGTCCCGAGTGCCATTCCGAAAAAGATTGCCAGCACAGAAAGCCAGACCGTCGTTCCTGCCGCGCGGAGCAGCGCGGGCAACGACTGTACAACTGTTGCCCAGTCGAAAAGCATCACTTCGTCCTTTGTTGAGGGTTAGCACGGGTCAACTCACTCGGGCCGGAAAGCTTTGGGCGCACGGCCCGAGCGAAATTTTGCCGTGGCCGTAGAGGAAATTCGTCAGATCGCGACAGCATCGCGAACTCCCCTACTGTCCGGCTTCTGAACGGGGTTAGCTCTTGCCGAACCACTTAACGAGCAGCGCGTTGTAGCGGCCGTCTTTGCGCATCTTGGCGAGACTCTCATTCACCTTCGTGACCAGTTCGCTACCCTTGGGGAAAGCGATGGCGACGTCCGACTGGTCGCCGATGGTCTCATCGAGTACGCGCGCATTGCTTGCACCGTCGGTGTTGGCATAATAGGCGAGCGTAGGATAGTCATAGATGACGGCATCGACACGCCCGGCCTGGAATTCCAGGAAACTGTTTGTCAGGTTCGGAAACAGCCTCATGGTGGCATTGGGCAGATTTTTAGAAATCCAGTCCGCAGCCTCGCCACCGGTAACGGTGGCGATGGACTTGTCCGCCAAGTCGGCAACGGTCTGAATAGATGTGTCGTCCTTATGCGCCAGCACACCATAAGCAGACACATAATAGGTGTCAGAAAAGTCGATAACCTGCTTACGCGCGTCGTTGACGAACATGCTAGCCAGCGCGGCATCAATATTACCGGTTTGCAGCGCGGGGATCATCGCCCCGAAATCCATCGAGACGACTTCATACTTCACCCCGATATCCTTGGCGATCTCGGCCCAGAGATCCAGATCGAAGCCAATATGCTTACCATCCTGGATAAAGCCGAATGGCTGCAAATCGCTCAGAAAGGCGACCGTGGCGTCCTGAGCCTGAACGTTCGACAGGCTTAGGACACCTGCGAATACCGCGGCTGACAAATATTTCAACATGGCTTTGTTCCCTCTATATGTTGATTGGATGCACTTCCGAAACGGTCAATGCGAACTCTTCCGTTCGGCACTCATTGCTTCACCCGCCACAGGATTTCCCCTCTGAGTTACTGCCTCCTTAGGAAGCTACCCGTGTGGCGGATGTACCACCGCTTCCGCGGCAGACCTTGAGATCTAGACAGTCCTCCCGAAGCGCCCCTCCCTCCGTCGACATTATCGAGACACTCAAGACTCAGCCTTAATGTAAGACAATTTTATTGTCAACACGATGTAGCTGCCTCTCGATTCAGCGGCGGGGATAAGGTCTTCATGAGGAACACGACAGCAATCACCGCACACGATCAAGCGAGCCGAGACGATATTCATTTCAGTTGTCAGAACCAGCGCGATCAGTGGCTCGTCGCGCTGAAATCCTGGACGATATTGCTCCGCGCCACGCTAACGCGGCGCATGGTTTCCGGCGTATTTCGGCTGCGCCCGACGAAGCGCGGAACTCCGTCGGTTATCACGGCCCCGATTGCCGGCACATCGCCGTTCCGCAGGCTCGACAGGGCGTCCGATTTGCTGCCGCCCATGCAGGAGTCGATCAGGACAATATCGGCGTCACGCCCACTCGCGATGATGCCGTTGTTCAGCCGATAGGCGATTGCATTGTTGCCGGTAGCAGCCGCGATGGCGATTTCGGGCGGCAGATTGCCCAGAGAAGTTAGATGGCTGATCGTATAGAGCATGCCAAGTGGCATGATTCCGCTGCCGGTAGGGGTATCGGTAGCGATAAGCAGCCGATCCAAGCGGCCGGCAGCCGCGAGGAGGTCTGAGACGAGAAGCGTGGTACGCAGGTTCCCCGCGGTGCAGACCTGCAAGGCCATCTCCGACTCATTGACCAGACGCGTGAAATCCTCATCCGGCATGGCGATGGGGCCACCGTTGACGTGGTAGGAAATATCGGGTCGGATTTTTAGCAGGTGATCCGCCCATATACCCGATGAGCCAGGGATCGAGGAGCCACCGGTATGGACCATCGAGACCATGCCGTGTTCTCGTGCCAATTTGACTAATGGAGCGTAGTCATAGGGCGTCTGGAAGGCACCGAAACCGGCCTTGACCATCCACACGCCGGCCGCCGTCAGTTCGGCGAAATCAGCATCGACAAGACCGGGCTCTAGGATCAGTGAGCCGGCATGAACCCGCATACCGCCGGGCCTGTAGGTCTGAAAGCACTTAGAAGCTGCCACGGCGAGGGCCTTGATGCCGGTAACATCCTTGGGACGGCCTGGCACATGGACCTCGGAGGCACTGATCGCCGTCGTCACCCCACCATGGACATAGCTCTCCAAAAACCCGACGGTCTTCTGTCTGGGTGTGTAGTCACCGAAGGTGACATGCACATGAGAATCAATGAGGCCGGGAATGGCAATGGTGCCATTGGCGTCAATGACCACGTCGCACCCCCTCACACTGTCCGCCTCGCCCGTGCCCACCGATTCTATCCGGCCATCCGCCGAAATGATCGTGTCCCCGTCGATGAAGGGCATTGTCATATCGCCGGTCAGAATCTGCCCTATATTTACAATCGCCGTCCGCATCGCGCACCTCAAGCCTCTGTCATTGTGTTATCGTCTACCGGCTCCTAGCCGACACTTCCTCATGCGTCAGGCCGCCAACGCGCGCATTGATACGCCCGCCACTGACAAGGCAGAAGATGATCGCTACTTCGTCGGGCATGGGCGTCCCCTGCAATGTAATGGTCATCCCCTCATAATGGGACCGAACATAGACATCATCCTTGTGGTTCATAGGGATGTCGATCGTAGCGCCCGGCGAAACCACCTTCTGCATCGACGATATCCAGGCCTCGCCACCTCCGATCGCCTCTCGGATGGGGTTGGCGAACACGGTGGTGAGCAAGGCATTGGCGTGCTCTTGCTCGCCGCCGAGGCCTACCAGCCCGCCTTTTCCATAGCCTTGAGCCGTGTATTCGCCGAGCGCGGCCAACGCCATTTCGCCCATGCGCCGACCCAGTTCGACGCTGCCCTTGGTCAGAGGCGACAAATCTTTTACGAAGCCGGCGGCTGCGTAGGGATTCTCGAGCACCGTGACCACAGCCACCTTCCGCACGGGGACCGGTGCAAGCTGGCCTGCGTCTTCGAACTTGTCCTCAACAATCGTGTATGTCCGGCGGATGCGCAGGTTTTCCATGTGTTTGTATCTCCCAAACTCTATGCCTGAGACAGCATAATCATTTGTCTTACATTCTGTCAATCTTAGTTGATGCAAAGCAGACAAAATTATCTATGGGTTCCGCAAAAGAGGAGCTCGTCAAGAACGACCGCCATGGATTTCCGTGTATCGCCGCGCAGCAGACAGTGGAGAAACTTCGCCAAGCCATCACTACAGGCGTATTCAAGCCTGGCGAACGGCTTCTAGGCTCAGGACCCATTGATTTGAAGAAATGGCTGTGATTCAGACGGGCGTGCAGGAGCCTGACTGATGAGTAATTTGTTATGGTCGCCAGCGCGTTGATGATCGACGCGTTCTGAGCGGCATCATCTTCGTCAACCGCAACGGGCTCAGGTGGTGCGATGCGCCGAAGGAGTATGGCCCGGCGAAGACGCTTTATAACCGCTGGAAACGCTGGGCGACAAGGGCATCACGCCCTCCATTCCGGGTCGGAAATCCCGCAACAAGACTATCAAATACGACAAACGTCACTACAAACGGCGCAACCGGATCGAAATCATGTTCGGGCGTCTCAAAGACTGGCGGCGTGTCGCCACGCGATAAGACAGGTGCCCAATGGCCTTCCTCTCCGCCATCGCTCTCGCTGCAACCGTTATCTTCTGACTCTGATCAACGAGATGGGGTGGTTGCCGCCCTCCCTGACGGCATCAAGATGTGCCAGCGTAGTTTTGGTTCAAGCTACGAAGGAGAGAACGGCAACCATGAGTATCGATACGATGATTGGTGTGGATCTGGCAAAATCCGTTTTCCAGGTTCACGGGGCGTCGATGAACGGCGAGGTTCAGTTTCAACGTAAGCTGTCACAGCGTAAGCGGTGTCACACCCGCACCTTGACGCCGCGTTCTATGTTTTGTGGCGGGCGGGTTCAGACCGAGACGTAATTGCAAAACTGGACTGCGTGAGCTACTTAGCGTCATCCACAAGGACCCGGTGAGACTCCGGGTGGCTCTTCTGGCCGCCGATCCGCCAGACAACACAGCAACGCAACCTATTCCATTTTCGAGGACCGAGTTTTGCTCGGCCCGTTGCCTCAACTGTGAAAAAACCTCCCATGCGAACTCTTTCAAACTACCGTCAGGAGTGGTTCTCCAACATCCGTGGCGACGTGCTCTCGGGCATCGTCGTCGCCCTCGCGCTCATCCCGGAAGCAATTGGCTTCTCCGTGATCGCAGGCGTCGATCCGAAGGTTGGCCTCTACGCCTCCTTCGCAATCGCTTGCGTGGCTGCCTTCGTGGGCGGTCGGCCGGGGATGATCTCTGCCGCCACGGCGGCGACCGCCGTTGTCATGATCTCGTTGGTCAAGGAGCACGGTCTTCAGTATCTGTTCGCCGCCACCATCCTGATGGGCATCATCCAGATCGTCGCGGGATGGCTGAGGCTTGGCCGCGTGATGCGCTTTGTCTCCCGCTCGGTCATCACGGGCTTCGTCAACGCACTTGCGATCCTGATCTTCATGGCCCAGTTGCCCGAACTTATCGGGGTTCCGACGCTCACCTACGTGATGATCGCTGGCGGCCTCGCTATCATCTACCTCTTTCCATACGTGACCAAGGCTACCCACGCTGCGTCCGAAGCTATTCGCAAACTCCTGCGCCGCCTCGATATCAAGCCAGTGCAGGGGCGCGTAGGAGCGCGCCCATATGAGTTTCGGCATGCGTTCGCGGTTCACCGCCTGACGGCATGGGCCCAGGAAGGTGCTGACATTCACGCCAAGCTCCCCTGGCTTTCGGCCTATCTCGGGCACCAGAACGTCATTGGCACCGAGGTCTATCTGAAGGCGACGCCGCAACTCCTGGAACTCGCGAGCACACGCTTCGAACAACATATGCGACACGCCAGGCAGCCACGATGAGTAAGGTCGGACCTCAGATGCTGTTCGCTCTGGTGGAGTCGTTCTTCTCCAACTATTTGCCGCGTCAGCGCGGCGCCAGCCCACATACGACGCGCGCCTATCGCGACACGCTCAAGCTGCTGTTTCAGTTCGTTGCCCAGCGTCGTGGCCGCGAGGCCGCCGCGCTTGTGCTGGAGGATCTCGACGCCGACACCGTCGCTGGGTTCCTCGATCATCTCGAGGACGGAAGATCCAACTCCACCGCGACGCGCAACTGCCGCCGTGCCGCACTTCGCAGCTTCTTCAAGCACCTCTTGCGCAACGATCTCGACAATGCGCTCCGTTACACGCAGGTGTTGGCGCTCCCGTCGAAGCGGGCGAGGCAGAAGCCCGCAACCTATCTCGAAGCAACCGACGTGCGGGCCATCATCTCCCATCCCGATCGGCGGACCCGCAGCGGCTGGCGCGATTACACGCTGCTGCTTTTCCTCTATAATTGCGGCGCCAGAGTGAGCGAAGCAACCGGCCTGCTATGGCAGGACCTTCAACTGACGCCACCGCACCAAGCCCGATTGCGTGGTAAGGGCCGCAAGGAGCGGCTCGTTCCGCTATGGCGCGAGACGGCCGACGCGTTGCGGCGCCTGCAAAACCTGTCGGGCGCTGCGGGCCAGCAGCATGTTTTCATGAACCGTCACGGCCAACCGCTGACCCGCGATGGAGCTGCATACATCCTTACCAAGCATGCCTCGCCAGTCGTCCAAGATCGACCCAGGCTGGCTCGGGACCGCATCACTCCTCACGTTTTCCGCCACAGCTGCGCCGTCGCGCTCCTGCAGTCGGGCACCGACGTGACGGTGATCCGCGATTATCTTGGGCATTCCAGCATCGCGACCACGAACCGGTATATCTCGACGAACCTGAAGATGAAGAGCGATGCGCTACAGAACTTTTGGAAGCACGCCGGCATCGAACCCGCGAAGACAACGCCTTGGAAGCCAAAGCCGGATCTGCTTTCCTACCTCCGGTCCTTATAATTTTATCACGAGCTCCACGCTGACCCTTTCCGCCGATCCCAGACGTCAGAATCGCGTGGCCCCAGATAAAACGTTGCTCTGGATAATGAGCCCAACAATAGGCAAGCTGAATGTTTGGACTGAATAGCCCCAAGATTTGTAGACGCCTTCTTTCCTAATTTTGAGGCAAGAAGAGCATCATGAGCAAATCGAATTTCAGCGAAGAGTTTAAGCGTGACGCGGTTCGCCAGATCACGGAGCGAGGCTATCCGGTTGCTGAGGTTTCTCAGCGCCTCGGTGTGAGCCAGCATTCCCTATATGAATGGAAGAAGAAGTTTGCTGCGTCGAACGGCAAAGACAACGACGAGGCTGAGGAGATCAGGAGGCTGAAGAAGGAACTGGCTCGCGTCACCGAGGAGCGAGACATCCTAAAAAAAGCGGCCGCGTATTTCGCCAGGGATGCAAAGTGAAGTACGCGTTCATTGCTCTGCATCGCTTGCAGTTTTCGGTGCGGACGATGTGCCGCCTTCTGCGGGTTCACCCGAGTGGATTTTACACTTGGCTGAAGAACCCGCTGAGCAGGCGAGCCAACGAGGACAAGCGACAGACCGATCTGCTCCTGAAGGCATGGGAAGAGAGCGGCAAGGTCTACGGTTATCGCAAGCTGCACGACGACCTTCTCGATCAGGGAGAGATGTGCTGCCCGAACCGGGTCGCGCGCCTGACGCGTCTCGCCGGGATCAAGGCGCAGATCGGCTACAAACGTCGTCCCGGCGTCTATGGCGGCAGGCCTGCCGTCGCTATCGACAACACACTCGACCGGCAATTTGACGTCGCGGCTCCGGACAAGGCCTGGGTCACGGACATCACCTACATCCGAACCTGCGAGGGCTTCGCTTACCTTGCGGTCGTCATCGACCTCTATTCTCGCCGGGTCATCGGCTGGGCGATGCAGAGCCGACAGACCACGGACGTCGTATTGCAGGCTCTGCTCATGGCGGTGTGGAGGCGAAAGCCGAAGGACAAAGTGCTGATTCATTCGGATCAGGGTTCGCAGTTCACCAGCATGGACTGGGCCTCGTTCCTCAGGCACCACAATCTGGTTCACTCGATGAGCCGACGCGGCAACTGCCATGACAATGCGGTCGCCGAGAGCTTCTTCAATCTTCTGAAGCGGGAGAGGATACGTCGCAGGGTCTACCGCTCTCGCGATGAAGCTCGCCAGGACGTATTCGACTACATCGAAATGTTCTACAACCCGAAACGCAAGCACGTCAGAAACGGAATGCTGTCGCCCGTCGAGTTCGAGAGGCAGCAGAAAATCTAACCCGGGGGTGTCTACGAAACTCGGGGCTATTCAGGCTAAACCAGCTGGAGCAGCGGATCCCGCCGCCTGAGTTCAAGAACCCACCGAAGTTGAGACCGGTAACGTCTCTGGGGTCGAATACGCAAGCGCTGTCCCTTTTGGACAAGTCGGGCAATTTCGGCTCGTTTGCACCCAGTTCTGGCATTCGGCTGCTGAGCTGACTGTTCCCATTCAAGCAATCCTGGAAGGTGATCGAACGGCCGAAATGCGGGTGCGAAGAGGCCGTTGAGCGCAGTATCGCTATTGTCTGCAACTGGGCCGGTACCCGAACTACCAATTCCCTAAAAGCTCTTGAAGGGATCCGAACCCACGACCGTGGTATTAATGTCCGCACGAAAATCGTGAATACGCGCGCATGCCGCACCATCGCTCTATCGCACGAGTGAGTAGCGATCCCACGCGGGAAGTCTTACGCTGCAGAAATCTCGCGGGGGCATGCTGGGCATGCAACAGAGGTCTCGCTGCTTTGCGGCCGTTCAACAATGCGAAGCACCGGCTTTCCAGACTGAATCGCATCGATCTGTCGCGCAAACTCTTGCCGGTCCAAGGCATACATCCCACCGCGAGCGCCTTCAAAGCCGCAATTCCAAGCAGCGAGAGCTTGCCCATATCGCAAAGCGTTTTCGAGATCAGCTTCACCCATCTGCTTCAGCCCCTGGATACCCGCTGATGCCGCATTCATCAAAAATCCAGCCGTACACCAGTCCCCAGAACCACAGGTGTCTACTAGCCGAGGGGCGGGCACGGCAGCGAGGTTCGTCCAGTCAGAAGACGCGCCAGCTAAACGATGCCGATATCGAAGTCCCTGCGAACCCAGTGTTTGGATCTCAAGTAGCGTCGCCCGATCGCCCGTCATAGCGCCACCGGCGTCAGATAGTCGCTGATCAGAGTACTTGACGACGTGAGCAATTTGGAGCGCCTCTTCGAATAGCTTCTCATCGGACTTTCCCGAAGGCTCGAAGACGACAACGGCACCAGAGCGTGCCGCCTCAGCCGCGAGAGAGATCGCCGCGCGAGATACACGATCAAGGAAGAAGACGGACGAATTGGAAATTGCAGGAAGAATGCCTTCGATAGAATTCTGCGTGACTGGACGGTAGCTTGGCAGACGTTCACCACAATGGGGGCATGTCCAGAGAAAACGATGCGTCGGGGATCCATCGCGCGCGCGCTTTATCTGCTGTATGATGATTGGCGTATGACCCGTCGGGGCGCAGTCCGTGAAATCGAGATGAACTCCCCATCGGGCGAGATCAACACGGACCCGTTCCGAAGCAGGGTCACCGTTCATACGGGCGATCGGATAGGCGTCCCAGCCAAGATAGCTCATGATCGCAAGGATGTTGCCGCAGGTACCACCGGTCCAAGAATGGACTGGCGCATGACTGTCGATGCCAATAACCAGATCGAGTGCGATCAGGCCTGTACCAAAAATGCTGGGCTTTTCGGTCAAGGTGGTCATTGATTCAGTCCTTTCTTCAGCCTGGGGCGCGGCTGCGGGTAAACGTCTCCCTCCAACCAGACATGAATGAGATGCGGCGCCGGCAGAGAACGTTCCGCCGACGCTTTGAAATCATACCCTATCGACTCAAGGTAAGCGACTGGTAAATCCCTTTCCAAGGCGGCCATCAGCGCTCCTAGCGACATGACCTTCGTACCGAGCGGGGATAGAATAAGGATTGAACCGCCAGCATCGCGAAACACTGGTTTGCGTAGATCGTCTAGACGAAGGATCGTTCGGTAGAGGTGCAATGGGTCCTGCTCATCCGCATAAACGACATCGCGGGCATCGACCTTCCAGGCGCTTTCGAACTCAACCATATATTCCTCAGCGAGCATATCGCCCAACCGAGGGTCACGGGCCGGAAACGGCAAGATTGGGCATGTATCATGGGGAACGACGAAGTCATGGACACGCGAAAGCGCCTGCCGCCTCCCCTTCGCGAGCTGAGGTAGCCACAGTTTGGCTGCATTGGCCGCAGCGTCAAGCGTGAGTCCACCCTTAAAACCGTGAACATAGCCGGGCGCATCGCCTGCGATAGAGGAGATTTGGGAATCGAGACTAGGGTCGTGCGCTACGAACAAATGGAGGTTCTTCGGTCCCCTTCCTCGATCGATGAGTTCAACGAAGTACCGAATAAGAGGAAATGCGGTACCAACGGAAAGTGCGCTGATATCGACGACGACATCAGTCACAGACGCCATATCTTGACGAGATGCGGCCGCGGCGACATTCCTCCCTCCGACAACCGCGCCGTCAGCGCCAAAAATCTCGATCGGGACGATTTCGTGATTGGGTATAGCGGACTTCAGCCGCTCGATGTTCGCCTCGGCACGGCGCGTCAACTCGCCGTCTGGATTCGGTCTGCTCTCACGTACGAACAACGCTTTGAGGTCAGCGCCACCAGTTGCTAACCGGTCCACGACCTGGGTTGCTCTCGGATCAAATCCGGCCCCAGCAATCAGCAACGTCTTACGATGCGCCTCTGGAAAATATTCGGCAACGAAGCGCTCGGCTTCGATGCCATCATGCGAGACACACGGGTCCCATCGCCAATCTCGAGCCATCACGGAGCCTCTTCAGTCAAACGCACGAGGTCCTCGACACGCCGCTCCAGAAAGCCGCCCCTCTTCAGCGTCAGGCCGTTTCGGATCAGCAAGACGCCTGACAGCTCCACTAGGCACCAGTTGCGGTTTTTCGTGCTATGATTGGGGATCAGCACAAAGGCATTGTACGCAACTCCGAACTGCAGCACCTTCGCCAAGTCCGGGTACAGTTTCGGGATCTGGTCGAAGTCTTCTTGGGGAATCCCGAAAGCGTTGGCGCCCCCGTTCAACGGGGCATTCCCCTCAAGGCTCTTGACGACGCACTGATCAGCGATGCCCTGAGACAGCCGCCTAACCAGATGATGAAGCGGGAAATCCCAACCGCGTATCATCTCGTCGGCCCGTTCTCTCAACAGATTGTGCTGGACCTGGCTCGATAGCGTCGGCGACTTCGACCGAATGAGCTGAGTCTCTGATTGCGCAACGAGCCGCGCAGCCAAGTGGAGAAACTGCTCGGCGTTTTCGGAACTTGCGTCACACAGCGCATCGATACCGTAATAGTAGGGGCGATCAAACTGATGGAGGAGATGAATCCTCGCGCCGTCGGCCACTGCTGCGCCTGCGGTCAACGGCTTCGAGGGCTCCATATCCACTTCCGGTTCATCTTCGAAAAGACCGCGCTGAGGCGTTCTGTTCGCGTAGCGCTCCAGTAGGATGGAGAGCAGCGAGAGCTTCATATCCTCGGAGTTCTCCGCGCCCTTCTCGAGATAGTCGCCAACTTCGCGCTCAAGAATTGTCCGACGTTCGGCGGTAATTGAGTATCGTCGCTGGGTTGCAGCAACCTTCTTCGCCAGTTTCTCCACCTTGGACGGCGCCAACGTGTCGACGTGAGTTGAAAGCAGATCACCAAGCGTATTGAGACCCCTCCGATTGAAGACTTCCATTTGGCTGAGATATCGGCCGGCCATATCCTTTGCCATTTTGCGGAATGCGCGACGCTGGTTGGCGCGGCCCTCGCTGCTTTGCATCCAGATGGTCGTCACCTCTCTGGCGAGCTTCAACCCAGGTTCATCCTCCTCGAAAACATTCTGCCCTTCGATTAAAACATCAGCCGGGGCGAGTGCATCCAAGCGGGTAAGGATCCATCGTGCAACGCGAAGCTCCCGACGGGCGAGCCATCTCTGGAGCGCCAAAAGCTGGCTAGGGTGCAGGTAGTGGGCGTCATCGAATACGACGAGGGGCGTGAGCTGAAGGAGGTCATTTCCGTCCTTCACGCTAAACGCGTCAATGACATCCAGTGGCCGATAAGCGGTTGCAGCGGCGTTCTGTTCAACCTCATCAATGTCCGGAGGCACCAGTGCCGCGGAAATCTCATAGATCGCAGTTTCCATCTCACGCGCTCGCCGCTGTAGGCCGACACCATTGGCTCCCCCGATCGCTTCAAGTGCGGCTTCCGCATCAGGTCGTGCAACAATGTCAATGTCTTCCAACGCAATGCCGGCGGCCTGCGCATCTCGGAGCCAGGCGAGAACGGCGCGCGCCTGAAGGAGCGCCACGGTAAGGGAGGCCTTCAGCGTGTCCGGATAGGGGAACTCCCAGAATTCCCGATACTCGCTCTCAAGCGAAATTCTGCACCCAATTACAGCAGGTTGCCCGTCCGCGATCGCACGACAGGCAGAAAGTCCATCAATGAGATTCTTATAGGTTTCAAATCCACGGTTTCGCAGAAGGATCCGCAGCGTCGAATATTTGAAGAGTCGCGCTAGTGTGGTCTTGCCACTCCCGGGCGTTCCAATCACCATCGCAAGGCGGTCGTAGAGCCTCCCCTCCTGGGCTGGCTTCTCGAAGAACGTCGAAAGAGGTTCCGGCGTCACGACTGCCAGAAACGCCTCGTCCTGCTGGAGATACTCCGTTGCGCGTTTCTCAAACGGGTTTACCAAATCTCACCTATACATGTCTTTGCCGGCGCCGAAACAGGGGGCTCATAGGCGGTGCATCCACACCCCCCTCACGTTTACCGCCGTCGGTCTCCGCCCATAGCAGAGCGACGGAATTGTTTGGAGTGTTGTGGTCGAGGATTAACGGAAGGGCGCAGCCGCCGTAGCCGAGCCCGAGATGGGTTTCGCCGCCAACGTCAGTGTGCTTGGTACGGATAGCCGGATCGTAATAGCTTTTCGTCAATTCAATGAAGCTCTGAAAGCCATTTCCATGAGCGTTGATCGGAAGCGACTCGGGTAGGATCGTTCCGAAGGAGAAATGAACTTCGGACGCCCAACCGTCTGACTGCAGTGCTGCCTTTGCCGCCGATGCGCGTTCTTTGATGACTGCCGAGGCCGCGTGCGTGGCAACGTAGTGATGAATGCAGAGATGCCAGTTGTCGGCGAAAATCTCTCTTCCATCGAGGTTCTTCCTCGCGAGTTCGATCGATTCCTTGAACTTCGCCAACTTTCCCGACCATTTCTTTTTTCCCTCGTTGTACCGAAGAAAGGACGTACCTGTGCCCATGAAATCATCGATCAGGTAGACGAGCTTGAATTTGGCGTCCTTTTCCTGAAGGCCTTCTTCGAGATTATCGAGAAGGTCTTGCCATTTTTCTGTGTCCAGTTGTGTTGACACCACAAGCTGCTCGTTGGTGAGGAATCCGACATTGCTGTGCCGCAGACCGTCAATGCGGGCCCCATCACTCAGGCCCATGAAGAGAGTCTGCCGGCGCAAGCGCTCCACCGCCTTCCTTGCTTCTTCGTCTGCATAGACCCGATACGGGGGGACGCTACGCTCCTCCGCAACCATGCGCACAAGCCTATCGCGTACCGTTTTTGGATACAGCTGCTCGACTAGCCTCTGCATTTCGCTTGGCCCGATGTATACGAGTGCATTGCGAACGAAATCGTAGGCGGTCTTTCTCTCTGCCTGTGCCTTGAACTGCTGGAGCCAAGTAGCCAAGCTCTCAATAAAACGCATTCCGGCCTGAAAGTCGCGGTAGCCATCATATTTTAGACGAGCCATCAGGCGTAGCCAGTCGAACTCTTTCCGTGCCTCATCATCGCTCCACTGCATGATTTCGCTGAGAACCCTGAGGCCGAGATCTTCATTCATCGAAACGCCCCCTTACGAAATCGCAAACCACCGTCGGTTACTTCGAGTGCCGCGAGGTAGCTTCGCGTAACAGCTATTCCACGCTGACCGGGTTCCGCGAGGTTCCAGCAGGTCGCTGGATCGACGCTGACCTCATCAACGCTGAGGCCCATGGGAGCATTCAGCAAGTCGTAGTCATTTCCAGGCCAGCGGCCGCGGTCACCGATCGTAAGAACCTGGCGGCCTGCCAATCGCTCCTGGACCTGACGAATGACATTGGTTTTGCTGACACCGCTTGCAATGATATCGATCGAATGGCTCGACCTAGTCACGATGGCTTCCCGGCAGCCGGTGCGGAGGATTAATTGGTGGGCAATGTCCCAAAGCCGGTTCTCGGCCATGAACTGACGAGGTTCCAAAGTGATCTGGTAACGTCGGTTCGTTTGCTTTGCCGCGCCGGCCAGCTCATCGCTTGTTTGAAAGGCTTCAGCCAGGTCTTTGAGTTCTGGACATACTTCATCCGTTCCATCGGGCACGCTATCGTCATTGAGCGTTCCGATCATCGCACCGTTGTAGTACCCGATGATAACTCGTGACCACAGCTCCTCTGGAAGCACCGTCCTTAAGTCTTTCCTGACTGAAACTCCTCGTCCGGTCGCAATCGCCAGAGTGGCGTCGCTTCTTGCTATCTTCTCCAACTCAGCGACGATCTCAGGACGGGCTGGTTGAAATCGCTGTCGCGTATCGACAACCGTACCATCGTAGTCAAGAATGACACCCCCAAAGGTTGTCGACTCCAACTGTCCAACAAAGGTGGTCAACGCATCCTGCCAATGAGATAGCGTCTTTCGTTCGTCAAGCCGCCGAATTGACTCTCCGGTTTTGCGCGCGATTGCGGCGTTCACGCTCTTGGCCAAAACGCCTAGAGCCTTTTTCCGGCCTTTGCTCGGGAGGTTGAGGTGATAGAGCTTTCGACCGAAATCCGGGACGCCCGGCTGGCCGGGATCTATGCCCCGTGCAAGACCAGCCCACCCTGTAACGTGCAGCGCAGCCAGGAGAGATCCGAGAAGCGCGGCCGGCCCGTGGCCGTTGATCTCAAGCTTCGCAATCGGAACATCCGCTGGAATGAGGGCGAGTGTTCGTTCGGCGATCGCCCTATCCTCATCTGTTATGAAAGCGAGAATGGCAGTTTCCTGCCCGCGCTTAGCTATCCAATGATGGCGACCATGGGCAAAGTTTCGATAGTCAGCCAGTTGCACAATACCGAGCGCCGCTTCTGTGAACTTCGATTCCAGATCGACTGCCCCGATTTTTGTTGAAGGCCCGTACAGCACCACGGTGGTGGCCCGGTCCCACAGGCCCCTGGCTGAATCTCGCCAACTTTGAACCTGGCCTGAGCTTCCGTCGGCATATGGCTCCACTGTAGAAGCGACATCTTCCCAAGACGCGATTGGGTCGAAGACTGAAGTGTATGCGCGTGCAAGCAGGGCTGAGAACCCCACGAGGGAGTTCGTCGCAAGGAAACCGTCTTTTCCCGCTGGTGGCGGAAACAACAAAAGATCAACGAAGGGGTGACGTTCACAAATTTCGGTAACCGGGCTGCCGAGCCGGCCACACATCACGGCGACTTGGCGATGTTCTCTTTCAATGAGGGAAACCGCAGCCGCGTTGATATCGACATTACTTCCTCCAGCGCTCAAAAGCCACTGACTGACGGAGGGATCCAAGTTCGCGCTCGCGGCTTCGAGGGGTGTTTGAACCAGGCCAGGTTTGCCGGTAAACAACTGATGCAGTGCTGCGAGCGCATGTGCGGCCGTCAACGACCCTCCAGATCCGATGGCTGACAACGGGGAAAGGCCAGCGGTCTTTACTGCAGTCCTCAAGGATTCAATGTCAGTCGAGGAGGCCCAGCGCAGGGTCTCCTGCAACCGGGCCAGTTCAGATGCGTACGGCTTTGCCATCGAAATCTCCCATCAGTTCCAAAGCGCGAACACAACGGGAACATTATCCCATTTCCACTCCAAATCCGTACTAGCATTAGTCGGAAGGAGCTGTGTTTGGGAGTCCAACCTTTAGCTTGCGAACATAGGAGGGCATTTTATCAACAGTTGCATGAGAACGTCTTCTGCGGGTGCGCTACCCGGCTAATCCTCTTCACACTCGGCCGCAGCCAACGCTTCGTCCTGCACACCTTTTCGGCTGAGCAACCCCGCATCCTCCAGCGCCTCGATGTCCGGCAAATCCCGCAGCGTCTGCAGGCCGAAGGCCGAGAGGAAGTGTTTTGTCGTGACATTGGTGTAGGGCGCGCCGGGCGTCGGGCTGCGCGGGCCGGAAGCGAGGAAGTTGGCGTTGCGGAGGCTGGCGATCGTATCGCGGCTGACCTCCTTGCCGAAGATTTTCGACAGGTCGCCGCGGGTGATCGGCTGGAAATAGGCGATCGCCATCAGCACCATGGCCTCGAAGTCGGACAGCGCCGGCGCCGCGCTCCGCGTCGAGGCCTGCGATGCCCGGATCGCGGATGCGTAAGCCGAACGCGTTCGGTGCTGCCAGCCGCCGGCGACGAAGACGATCTCATAGGGCCGGTCCCGCAGCTCCGCGCGCAGGTCGTCGATCAAGAGGTCGATGCTGCAGTCCTTGCCGACGACACGGGCCAGCGTCTCGCGGCCGACCGGCCCGGCCGCGGCAAAGATCACCGCCTCGACGCGCAGCATCCATTCGCGCCAGCGCAGGTCCGGCGGCAAATCCACCAGCTCCCGATCCAACAAGCGTTCGCTTGCGTCCTTCGTCCGAGACGTCCGTGTTTTGCCCGCTGCCTCCGGTCCGCTCATGTCACAATCCATAGATCCGGAACGACGCGCGGCCTGACAGTTCGCGCACGGCGCCAAAACCTTCCAGCCGGTCGAACAGCCGGGTCGCCGCCCAGCGCGACAGAGAGATGCCGGGGGCGGAGGCTGCCACGGCGTCCTCGTCAAGCAGGGCCTGGATGACGGTACCGGCGCCTTTCGTCCGGACCTTTGGCACTGCGGCGCGCAGCGTCTCGGCGCGGCGGGCGATCTCACCGGCGGTGCGCAGGGCCGCGCCCGTTGCCTCGGCGAGGGCAAGGCAGACGGCGCGGGCGAAGGCCGGCTCCCCCGGGCGCACACGGCCCCTGCCCCCGATAGTCTTGAAGGCCGGCCCGTAGCGCTCGGCCATCAGCAGCGGCACGGCAAAATTCCATTTCAGCAGCGCGGCGATCAACAGATCGGCCAGCATCCAGGCGAGCGGCTCGGCGTCCGGCCGCACGGCATGGATGGCCGTGACCAGGTCCGCCGCGGCGAACGGCGCCGGGTGGCCCGATTGCAGCGCATCGTCGGCGTGATCGACGGCCGCGGCGAGACGCTCGTCCCAGGCAAGCCCAAGAAGTTCGGCCAATTCGGCCACGGCTTTCGAGGAAAAGCCGGGTTTTCGCGTGGAAAACCTTTTGTAGGCCAGAAGCACGCGGCCGGCCGGGCCGGGATCGTCGCCGGCGGCCGTCAGCAGAACGGCGTCGCGCAACGCGGGCTCGTCCTCGCTGCGGCCCATCAGCCGGACCGCGACGGCGGCACATTTCAGGGCCTGACGAGACCGCCAGCAGCCGACCCAGACGGGTGCGGCGCGGACAAGATCGTCGAGCGATTTCAAGGTGATGCCGGCGGCAAAGGCGGCGGCAATCTCGTCCGGTTCGCGGCCACGCGGCAGGGCCCAGCCAGGTAGGGCGGCGATGAACGCCGGAGCAGGAACGAGAGGGGTGACGGGCGAATCCATGACCGCCATCCTATAACGGGTGCGCGGTTTAGGCTATCATTATCGACATAACCGCACAGCTTGTCTTTCCTCTATAATGATGGATAAGATTGCATTATCGTTCGTTATTTTCTTTCATAGAGAAATGACCACTGGCGCTCGTATTGGCGTCACGACTGTCAGCAGACCGGAAATCGTGGGATTCGCCGCCTTTTCGAGTCGGTTTTCACGGGACTACGCGCAGAGTTCCTGGGCCTGTTTCCACTAAGCTATTGTATTTATTGTGGCCGTTACGTCGACCGGATGTAACGTTGGTTTGTCACGTAGTCCCACGATTTCCGGTCCGAATTCACGTAGTCTCATGATTTCCGCTCCAACCGGTGGTCGGAAGGCGATTAAATCCAGCATTCACCACGCTTGGCGCTGTCCATCGTGCTCTCCGGACCAAAACAGCCTGTTTTGCAGTGTTTCGGCCACAGAAGGCCAAGGACGCGTTTTCCCGCGTTTTCCGACCGCTGGATCATCGCAGCCCCGGAAATCCACTCCACGGCCTTCTGTGAAGGTCGATAAAACTCACAGCCGCGGCCAGAAATGGACCGTCGAGCGCCTGCGCCGATCGGTGCGCCGCCTGGTGCACGAGGGCCTCG
Source organism: Shinella zoogloeoides (assembly GCF_033705735.1). Taxonomy (NCBI): domain Bacteria; kingdom Pseudomonadati; phylum Pseudomonadota; class Alphaproteobacteria; order Hyphomicrobiales; family Rhizobiaceae; genus Shinella; species Shinella zoogloeoides. The sequence continues at coordinate 45,638 of NZ_CP131133.1, read as the reverse complement.
CCGAGCCCGAGCTTGTTCAGCGCGCCCCGCGGCGGCCGCCCGAGATCGATTGGTGAGGCTCGTTGCCGGTATTGCGACCGCCGACCCGCATCTCAGCCTGCGGGCGATCGCGGCGCAACTCGAGGCGATGCGCGAACGGGCCCCGCGTGGCGGCTGGAAATGGGCGGCTTCGTCGGTCAAGCATCTGCTTGATCGCGCCCGGGATCTCGGGCTGAAGGTGCACGAACCCGCGAACGGTTGACGCGGGGACTGGTCGCTGCTCTTGCGCCCTCCCCTCGCCTGCGGGTGCAAGGCGCGCGGCGATCGACAGCGCTGCGGATTGCAGTCGGCCACCGGTCGATCAGCGCCGTGACTTTCTTTCGGCCGAACTCGTCGGAAGCTTCCAAGATGCGAACGATGGCGTCGGCCGGATCCTGCAGGACGCGGGCAACGCCGATCGCAAGCCCGTACCGCTCCGCCCCTGACGTGTCCGGCAAATCGCTGATGGCTGAAGGCAGTTGCTGCTCATAGATCGGCACAGCGACCCGGAATTCCGGCACCACGACCGTCAAGGCAGGGCGTCGGAAGCGCTGCGATCGGATGGATGGCTCGTGCTGACACGAGAATGGCAAGCCGGCCAGTTCCCACGGCGCCGCAGGCGACGCTTCGCGCACCGGCGACAGCAGCAACGATAAAATCGCGCTGACGGACAGTGTGTCGGAATCCCCTCCCATTGCCCAGCGATGGAGGATTTGCGCACCCTGACGGGCGATCCAATAGTCGCCCAGAGCACTGGCGCCGCGTGTGTTGCAGCTGACAAGCGGTTGACGATGTCGCTCGCACCAGAAGGAAAAAGCGAACGCCCAGGATCTGAGACGTTGCGGTCGTTGCATGCCGCGCGAGCAGCCCGGGCAAAATGCCTGGGAATCCAAGAGAAGGAGGTCGCGATAGCGCGCCGGCGCGTCATGGAAGGTCATGGCGAGCAGGCGTTGGACCGAACTGCTCGTTGCGGCGGCGATGCGCTTGAGGTCGTTCTGCACGGGTTCCCTCTCGAGCTGCAGCGCGGGCCGAACCCAGCCGACATGCCTTTGCAGCCCTTCCCGGGAAACCAGATAGACATCGGCGATCCGCTCGAGCCAGGAACTCAGCCGTTCGTCCGGAAAGGGCGGCGGCACGATCGGCAGCGGCGCCCTCCCCTCCCCCATCACGGCTCAGGCCGCAGCGAAGGTCGTCGGCGCGGCAACGCGGTGATCGAGGATCGCGGTCGGCGTGATCCGTTCGGTTCCGGTGAGAATGGCGTCCGTGGCGAGATCAATCACCATCCGGAAGATCGAGGCCGTGATGCCGCCATTGATCTCCACGAGCCGTTTGAGTGCGCTATCCGTCAGCTCGGACGGGAAACGCAGCGGCAACGAGCATAGCAGCCCGCCAATCAGCCCGTGAAAGTCGTCGTCGTGCCGCCACGGTGGCAGACCGTAGGGCTCGAAGCGGCTGTTGAGGTGGGCGTCGCCCCGGATCGCATCGCGCGCCTCGTGCGAGCCGAGGCAGATCAGTGGGATCCGCAACTCGTTGCCGAGGAAGCGCAGCAGATTGAGCATCCGGCGCTGCTCGCGGTAGGTGCCGGCGATCAGATTCTGGACCTCGTCGATAACCAGCATGCGCGGCGCGATTTCCTGCAGCAGTCGCAGTGCCTGCGTTTCGAGCTGCCCAAGCGTAGCGCGCGTCGGCGGCGGCGCGCCGATTACCGAAAGCAGGCGGTGATAAAAACGTCCCTCGTCCGGTGAGGCGACCATCTGCACGGCGATGACAGGCCGGTGATGGATGCCGATGGTCTCGTCGAAGCGCGGCGGATGAGCCCGTACGAACTTCTCGATGATCATTGTCTTGCCCATGCCCGACGCGCCGAAGATCAGCAGATTGGGCATGCGCGCGCGTTTGGGAAACAAGAGCAGTTCCTCGAGCTTGTCGAGCGCCTGTCGGGCACGCGGATAATTAACCCACCGATCCACCCGGATATGCTCGATACGCTCGCGCTCGGGCAGGTCGACATGGGCCCGAACGGCGGGATCGAGGTGCGCATAGGCCGTCATTCCCATACCTCCACTGGAAAATGTGGCAAGGCGATCACCGGTTCGTCCGCCGGCGCGCTGGCCGGCAGCGCCGGCTTTGCCAACAGATGCGCCCGCCGCGCGCGCAGTCGGCGCGTTTGCAAAGTCTCCCGCGTCGCATGGTCGACCAAGGCACGTTGCGCGGCGATCGTCTGGAAGATCGTCTCCTCGTCGATTTCGCTGCGGCCGCGGGCTCGCTGCACGCGCAACGCCGCCTTCTGTTCCCACAGCGTGATGGCGGGACGTCCGGGATTGCGCGTCGGCGCCATCAGATAGTTTCCATCCAACTTGACGAACACCTGGTGCAGATCCCTCGGGTCATATTTGACCAGAACCTTGTCGTCGCACCGGCCGATCCAGGGCGCGAAACCATCCGACCAATAGCAGATGTTGTGGATGTGGATGCCGGTCCGCCGCAGCACTCGCGGCTCGAACGGCAGAAAATCGATCAGAAAGGCAAGCGGATCACGCACCTGCCGCACAGGCCGCGCCGATACGGCTTCGTTCCAGGCCGCCACCGGCGGGCGGCCGATGCCGCGATGCAGGTCGGTATGGTAGGCGATGATCTCCAGCGCCAGCCAGGCCTCGAGCTCACGCATCGTCATCACGGCCCGCACCTCGGGATCGTAGTCGCCCCGCTCCAGCACGTTGGAGAAGTGCGTGCCGGGCAGCAGATGCACCGCCCCCATCATCGTGCCAATCAGGCGTTCGACATGGCCGCCAAATCGGGGCGTTCCTGGCGGCCGATAAGAGACGACGATGTTGTGGTCGTCGCAGCCCCGCTTGAACGCACGGGCGTGGAATTCGGCGCCGTTGTCGACATGGATACACTCGGGCAAGCCGCTCGCTGGCCATTTGAGCGGAATTCCACGATCCTGAAGCCAGCGTGTCTTATCAATGATCGCATGCGTCAGGCATAGCGCCACCGAGGTCACCGAAGGTGCCTCCAGGGAGAGGTAGAACCCCAGCACCATGCGCGTGCAGACATCGATGGCAATCGTCAGAATAGGTCGGCCGATCGGCTGTCGTTCAATCGGATCGACCACCGTCACATCGACCTTGGTATGGTCGATCTGGACGATCTGCAGTGGATGCTGCGCGGAAAACTCGCCAGGCAGGGCCAGGAATTGCGCCTCTGTCCGCGCCTTTCCTTCACGCCGACGCATCAGCGCTTCCGCATCGTAGGTCTTAAGATAGGCCTTCAACCGTCTGATCGCTGGCGGCGTCAAACCGCTATGCCGACACTCGGCGACGATGCGCTTCCACAGCCGCGTCAGGCTCGGCCGTTCCGGCGTGGCATAGAACGTCCGGATGGCTTCATCGACCAGCACCTTCAGTTCCGGTTCGAAAGCATCGATCCCCGGTCGCCGACCCGGCTTGCGTTCGATCAGGACCGCGATCCGCTCGTCTTCCCGGAAACTCTTCAACCAGCGAAATAGCGTCGTCCGGCCGACTCCCAACTCAGCCATCGCGTCGGCGATTTCGTCTCGGCTCGGTCGTTGCGGCAAGCGGCGTAGCACAGCGGCTCGTGCAAGCGCCGTCTGCCATTCCCGCTCATTGGCCTCGTTGCGATCCATAGCTATACTACGAGAAGGTTGCGAACGTAGTCCCACTATTTCCGAATCAGGATTGTAACGTAGTCCCACGAAAAGTGAATCCGTCTCGCAAAACTGAATCGTTTATGCTATTGAAAACATTGAATGTGCTGTTCCATCAAAACCGGTCAACTGACAAACAGCGAATTTCATGCTTCGGAGAACCCTGCGCCGCCGTACAGCACGCCGGCGGCCGACGGCATTTCCGCCAGCGAGGTATCGGCCGGTCTCCCCTCCCCTCTCGCCGAAGCGAGCACAAGCCTGCCGGCGCATCTGCAGGACCTTACCGATCGCGCGCGCGGCTACGTCGCGGCCGCCAGCTCCGCCAACACGCGGAAGGCCTACGCCTCCGATTGGAAGCATTTTTCCGCCTGGTGCCGGCGCCAGAACCTGTCTCCCCTCCCCCCTGATCCGCAGGTCGTCGGGCTCTACATTACCGCCTGCGCGTCCGGTTCGGCCGAGCGCGGCGGAAAACCCAACAGTGTCTCGACCATCGAGCGCCGGCTGGCAGCGATCGGCTGGAATTGCGCGCAGCGCGGCATGCCGCTGGAGCGCAAGGACCGGGCGATCGCCACCGTCATGGCCGGCATCCGCAATCGCCACGCCGCCCCGCCCCGGCAGAAGGAAGCCATCCTGCCGGAAGACCTGATCGCCATGCTCGAAACGCTCGACCGGGGCAGCCTGCGTGGGTTGCGCGACCGAGCTATGTTGCTCATCGGCTTCGCTGGCGGCTTGCGTCGCTCGGAAATCACCGGACTCGATCTTGGCCGCGACCAGACGGAAGACGGCCGCGGCTGGATCGAAATCTTCGACAAGGGGGCGCTTCTGACCTTGCGTGGGAAAACCGGCTGGCGCGAGGTCGATGTCGGCCGGGGCTCTTCAGACGCCACCTGCCCTGTCGCGGCGCTGGAAACCTGGATCAAGTTCGCCAAGCTCGCCAAAGGTCCCCTCTTCCGCCGCGTGACCGGCCAGGGCAAGAATGTTGGGCCGGATCGCCTCAATGACCAGGAAGTGGCGCGGCTCGTTAAGAAGACAGCACTTGCCGCCGGCGTGCGCGGCGATCTATCCGAAGCGGAACGAGAGCAAAAGTTCGCCGGGCACTCGCTGCGTGCTGGCCTCGCTTCTTCAGCCGAGGTCGACGAGCGTCATGTGCAAAAGCAACTCGGCCACGCTTCAGCCGAAATGACCCGCCGTTACCAGCGTCGCCGCGACCGGTTTCGCGTCAACCTGACCAAGGCCGCCGGGCTGTAGTCGTTCCATAGTTAAGCGCTATTCGGAGGGTGACCCCCTGCCCTTCGGCAAGGTCTCCGCGAAGGTCTCGTGCTGCGGGCCGTCCAAAACGACGGCGTCGATGTTTTCGCAGGATCGCACCTTCAGGCGCAGGGGAATGTTGTTTCCAGGCCCAAGCTGATTCATCAGCCAGCCGACGCAGTGTGCTTCCTCGCCAACGGGGTGCTCGTGGCATGCCATAGCACGGCCGGTCCCGGTTAGACTCCCCGGCGCCGCGATCGTCGTAGTGAGGGCGGCATGTCGAACTTCGTCATAGCCATTCGGAATATCGTGAGGGTCCGTCGAGACCTTCCAGGGGCACTTGTCACACTGCCGAACGCGCTTCAATTTCCAATTCATGCAAGGCCCAACCTTTTCCGCGATCAGTCCTACAGCGACGCGACCGAACGTCCAACCTGTTTCCAGACTATGCGGGCGAAAGTGACCGTCGGCCCTCCCCCTGTGTGGGATGAGACCGTGAGCACCAAACGTCCGCCGTCTTTTTGGCTCGGCGCCGACTGATGCCTGGCCGATGAAAGCCTACCGCGATCCTTTCCATGACAATTTCACCGGGGGCCGCGCGACCATGACGTGGACCCGTTGCGATGCGGCATGCCGCCGTCACCTGGGTGGGCTCCTATCTTCTGCCGGCGAACGCTGTGAAGTCGAAACCTTGCACAAAGCTGCGAAACGCAGCCTGCGCTTTGGATTGGTTGTTTCGGTCGGGGACGATCAGGGCCATCTCGTACGGCGGAATTTCCCAATCAGGGAGCAGTTCGACGAGACGGCCCGACGCCAATGCCGGCTCGCAGGCATAGGCAGGCAAGAGGGTAATTCCGCCGCCGGCGATGGCGGAGTGCAGGAGGAAGCCCATCGAGTCCGAGATCGCGCCAGCCGCCGGGCGGAGAGTACGGCGCTCATCGCCGAATGAGAAAGACCATTCTCGTTGGGCATCATGCAGGAGGCATCGATGACGCAGCAGATCGTCAGTATCCCTGACCGGCCCGTTCCGTGCGATATAGGCCGGAGCGGCAACAAGCGCTCGGCGGATCGAGGAGATTCTGCGGAGAATAAGCCCCTGCCCCGTGGCCCGCCCTACTCGGAAGGCAAAATCTATGCATTCTTGGATGATGTCCAGGTGCCGGTTTGTGGCGAGCAACTCGACGGCGATCTGGGGGAAGTCCTTGGCGAAGCTCTCCAGAAACCCCGGCATGAAATGGCTGGCGGTAATCTCGGGACAGGTGATCCTCAGCGTCCCGACCGGCTGCTCCTTTAGATTCCTCATCGCCACCGCCGCGGCCGACGCCTCGGCACGAACCCGGCGGCAATAGTCCAGATAGACCTGCCCGGCTTCGGTGAGGCTGACGTGACGTGTCGAGCGGTTGAGCAGCCTGAGACCGAGGCGTTCCTCCAGCTGGGCAATACGCTGGCTGACCGTGGACTTTGGCATGCCGATCCGCTCGCCGGCGCGCGAGAAGCCGCCGGTTTCAGCGACCTCGGCCAGAAGGATCATGTCGTCCGCACTGTCCACCATTGCACCTCCCTCAGCGACGCTCCTTCATTGTCCGTCATTGCGGACAGAATTTCCATATAGTTCCGATTGCTGGAGGCGACTCGGCGCAATACCGTTCAGGCATGGCAAGGGAGCGCAGAATGTCGATCAGTGATGTAGCGCCGAAGTCGGACAGGGTGGCTCTCGCGGTTTCGGTGATGGTCGTGACCGACCTGACGCTGTCCATCGCCGATGCGATCATAAAAGTCACGATCGCGGACATGCCGCTGTCGCAGTTCATCGTCCTGCGATCCTGCATCACTTTGCCGATGCTGATCATGCTGAGATGGCGGCTTCCGCAGATCTCCCTGCGGCCAATCCATCTCCGCTGGAGCGTCTTGCGCAGCGCGCTGCTTCTTTCCAGCCTGCTGCTCTACTATGCCTCGCTGCCGCATCTCGATCTCTCCATGGTGGCGGCTGTCTACTATACGATCCCAATCTTCATCACCCTGTTCTCCGCCGTCTGGATCAGGGAGCGTATGGGGGCCAAGGGCTGGCTCGGCCTCGTGCTCGGATTCGGCGGCGTGCTTCTGATGATGAAACCGCAGGCGGGCGATTTGACCATGCACACGCTGATGCCCCTCGCCGCAGCCATTCTCTATGCAATTGCTATGGTGCTGACCCGCACCCGCAATCGCGGTGAAAATCCTTTCGTTCTCGCGCTCCTGTTCAACCTGCTGGCTCTCGTTCTGGGAGGCCTTGCGGGATTGGCCAACTTATGGATCGGAGAGGCAGGCGCGCTTGCAGGGAACTGGCTTTCGGCGGGAGATATCCCATGGCCACTGATCCTCCTCTTGAGCATGACGATGCTGATCGGCAGCGTCGGAACTGCCGTGGCGTATCAGTTGGGGCCGCCCGCCCTCATCTCGACCTGGGACTTTTCCTACCTCGCTTTCGCGGTCGTCTGGGGCGTCGTGTTCTTCTCTGAGCGGCTCGACGCTGCCTCCATCGTCGGTATTGTGCTCATCCCGCTCGCCGGGTTCATCGTCCTCCGGCGGTAACGCCCGCAGCCAGCATCATAGGAAAGAAAAATGCGGCGAAGGGACCGGGTCAATCCGGCGATGGACCGCGCTCGAGGAACGTGGAAAGCGCGATGTAGCTACGCACGGACCGGACGCCCTCCAGGCTCTGGATCTCCATAAGGAACGTCTCGAGCGACTCCGTATCCGCAGCCCGGACTTTTACAAGAACGCACCCGTCACCGGCGACGGTGTGGAGCTCCTCGACCTCCGGCCGCCTGATGAACTTCAGCAGTTCGCGTGTCGCATTGTAGCTGCTCGTATCGATCACCAGGAAGGTCAAAAGAGTGCGGCCCAGCTTGCAGCCGTCAAGCCGTGCAACGGTTCCCTTGATGACGCCGTCGCGCTTGAGGCGCTTCACGCGGTCATGCACGGCGGGCGCCGAAAGATTCACGATCTTGCTCAGGTCGGCATAACTGCGCGAGGCATTCTCCGAGAGCGCCCCTAATATTTTTCGGTCGATCGCGTCGAGTTCTGCCGGCTGGTGTCTGGTCTGCCGAACAGCATCTGTTTCTTTCTCTGTCGAAGCCATTGCCGCTTTATCTCCGAACACGGGCGCATCATATGTCCGCTCTTACCGAATGCCATTCGGATAATAATAGCACATATGGAGTTTCTGCAATGCCTTTGGCCCTATTCGCGCTGGCAGTCGGCGCTTTCGGTATCGGTCTCACCGAATTCATCATCGCCGGCATTCTTCCGCAGATTGCGCGAAGCTTCGATGTCGATATACCGACAGCCGGCCTGATGGCTACTACCTATGCCCTCGGCGTCTTTGTGGGCGCGCCGGTCCTGACCGTGTTGGGTGCCAGGATGCCCCGAAAGATCATGTTGATCGGACTTGCAGGCATCTTCACGCTAGGCAATGTGATCACCGCCCTTGCGCCGACGCTGTCGATCGCCCTCGTGGGACGGATCATAACCTCGTTCAATCACGGCGCCTTCTTCGGCATCGGCTCGATTATCGCGGCCTCGCTTGTGGCACCGGGCCGGCAAGCAAGCGCGATTGCCTTTATGTTCTCCGGCCTCACACTCGCGAACCTCTTCGGCGTTCCCGCAGGCACTTGGCTCGCGCAGGTCTACGATTGGCGGCTCGTGTTCTGGCTCATCGCGGGGATCGGCCTGGTGACCGTGGTAAGTGTAGCGGCGCTGGTGCCGCGTATGGAACCGGGGAAAGCAATCGCACTGCGGGAAGAGTTGCGCGCCTTCACCGATTCTCAAGTGCTGCTCGCCATGGGGATCACTATATTCGGTCCCGCCGCCTTCTTCACCTCGATCACCTATATCGCTCCAATGATGATCGAGCAGGCAGGATTCTCGGAGGCGGCCGTCGCCCGGCTGATGATCCTCTTCGGCCTCGGCTTGGCCGTCGGCAACTGGATCGGTGGGCGCTTCGCGGATCGAGCGCTGTTCGGTACGCTCTTCGTGACACTTGCGGCCCAAGCCGCCGTACTCTTCCTGTTCTGGTTTGGCGCCGAAAGTGGCACCGTCGCCTCAGCCTCTGTCTTCCTCATGGCGGCCTTCGGCTTCGCCACCGTTTCGCCCATCCAGAAACTGGTGATGGACCGTGCCAGTCGGGCCGGCGCACCGACCATGGCGGCGTCTGTGAATATAGGCATGTTCAATCTCGGAAACGCAATCGGAGCCTGGGTCGGCGGCGCTACCATCGCCGCCGGGTTCGGCCTAACTTCGCCGAACTGGGCTGGAGCCGTCCTATCACTGGTGGCGCTAGCGCTCGCGGTGCTGGCAAAGCTGAGCGCCAGCGGCGAGCAATCACTGGCAATGGCGGAGTGATTGGAAAATGCTTGGAAACGCCCTACGCCCGTTCCCGCTCCATGACCTGCTAGGAGCATCGAGAAACGTTCACAAACGATCGGTTGTCTGCGTGCGCACCCTTTGAACAAAGGGTGCGCTGATCATCGGGATATGTCGACTAAACCCGCTTCCATCGACACATTCAGGCTATATGTCGTTGCCAGCGACATAACCAGTATCTACACGGCGATGGAATGGTTAGGACGTTCCACGTTCGCGCGACGCTGCTTGTCGACGCGATGGCAGACGATCGCGCTTCCGTGAATGGTTCTGACGGTGAGAGGTGCACGCGCTTAATCGGTGACGGCTTCAACTAAGCGGCATGTTCGCGATCGCACGATATCGTCGAGGTAGTCGAAGATCGAATTTACGTCGGGATGCAAGGTGTCGGGACTAAGACCGGACTGGAGCCCTGTACGAGGCGGGACCGTAGCTTACTTATCTCAACAACAAGGATACCACCACTACAGATGTGGCAGTGGTCTCTGCCTTCGGGCCGTTGTCGATCATCCCGTTTAGCGTTGGCGCATCCGCCAGAATCGTCCTCCTGTGGCTCAATTCAATCTATCTCACCTCTGCCGTAGCTGATCATTCCAATCCTCAGCTTCAGGCCACAACCTCAGGAAAGTCGCCCCCGCCGTCTCGGCAGCACCCCTCAATCGCGCTGCGTAGACATCACCTTGGTCGTTTCCATCACATGCTGCCACTAGGCGAGTGCCAGGTCGGGCAGCAAGAGCCGCAATTCGGTCGGCTGTCGCAGGAGACCAGCCTCCACCGGTACTCACGTACTTAGTGTCGTCACGCCAATCCTCAATGGCGGCGAGGCTCAGCGCATCTATCGCCGCTTCCGTCACGCAAAGGCGTAACGCATCATCGTTGCCGATAACAAAAAGCGCCTTCGTCCCCCCATTGGAGAAGCCTCTCCACACGGGCCCGCGCTCCTCCCATCCCGTTACCGTATCTGAGGAGTTGGTATGGGCTGCCCAAATGGAGCCCCGAGGGCCTTCCTTGAGTTTGCCAGCCGTAACGGCTCGCACGAGAGTGTTCTCCGGGATAGCGCGTTCGGACGTGAGATATACCCAGGCGGCGGATCCATAGGCCAACCATGGTCTTTGAGACCAACGCCTCGCGATCGCTGTAAGCGAAGTGGACTTCGACCGACGCTGCCACGCCGGCTCGACAGGTTGAAATCCGACGAGGCCGGCGATCAGCTTCAGCGCCGAGCCGAAATCGACAGCACCAAGATGCTGTGCCAATGACAAGACGTCGCCTTTGGCCTCCGATGTCGGATCGAACCACCCTCGCCCGCGGTGAACCACAATGATGACCTCTCCTTCCCCACGACGATACTTGGTCGCCTTTGGTGTACTCTCGCGCAAATCAACCATCCAGCCAGCGCTTTCCAATAGCGCCGCGCACGACACCTCCGCTTTAAGCCTTTCGACGTCATAATGCGGCATGGGGTCCCCCTGAAAATCCAATCGGGGAGACAAGAGACCCCGTACTGACCGTCACAGTTGTGATGTCGGTCAAATATCCCATTGAATCAAATAGCATTATTCCATTCCCAGAACGGTCAGCCCTGTGAGCCGCCGCACTTTATCTTTCTCGGGCTTCTCGCCCCAAAGAGTCACAGCTGTGACTCCCGAACGATCCGTTATGCGGGCCTCTCACCTGTCTGTTTGATGACGCCGTCCGCCAATCCGAACAAGCTCTTCTCCAGATGCAGGTTCCCTTCGACAGCGCGATCGATCATTGCCCGGAAATAACCTCCTGGACTCGTAATTTGATCCGGCGATCGGGCGGCCTTCTCAAGCACTGTGGCAAGAATCGCGGCGGCTGCAAAGCGGCCGACCCTCGCCGTTCCATCCAGCCATCCAGCCTCGGATAAACCAATCATGAGACGCATTGTAGAGGCCGCGGCAGCAAGCTCAGGCCAACTGCGAATTTCCGTCCCTACCATCTCGCATGCCTGGCGGCAGGCAGATCTAACAAGGCCAACCGACACGGACGCTAGGACCTGGGATTGGATTTCGTCTACCGTGCCGGCAGATTTCTTCCGAACGGGGGGATGGCTTTCGGGTTGAACTGCGCCAGACTTTCTTTCGGTTGATGTTCCGGCCGCTGTGCGGCCGGAGAATTTTGTTTTAAGTTCTCGCTCGTTAGAGCGAGCCCACTTTTTCTTACATTCAAGAGAGTTTTGAGGGGTTGTATAAATAATAGACGTGACGCTGATGTCACCCTCGCCCGACATTTTGTGCGGAACATACTCTTCTGTCACCGCGAGAATGATCCGGGCGTGCATAGCCTCCAGTGCTTCCGCTTCCCCTTCCTTGTCTAACCCTAGTTCCTTCAGGCCTTGCAGTTCGCTGTGCCAGGCCTCAGCGTGTTCAGGGTATGCTGCACATGCGTCAACGATGGCGCGCGACGTCCTGCTGACGATCCTTCGGGCCTCCTGCTCGCTGTTCAGCCGAGCCTGGAAGTCCTCGACAAGTGTCTTCAATTCATGCAGCCGCACTCTCGCCGGCGTGAAATCCAGGCCATAGCCCTTCGAGATGTCTCCGTCCTTGTCGCGATATACAAAACGGCGACCCGTCGGGCTGTCCCGATATGCGATGACGCCAGCCTCCACGAGGCGCCGAATGCAGCGTGTCACCTGCCGCTCCGAGCGACCCGTGTACTCGGCGAGCTTCGCGTTGGAGATTGCCACGATCGGGCGGTTCGTCCCCGCCCAATCATCAGCACGCGACAGCCCGATGAGGATATCCATGATATGGTAGGTCGAACCATCGATCCCGAGGATCGGTGCTGCCTTCTTCAGGAGGATTGCTACCTCCGCCTTCGTAGACTCGGGGATATCATTTGCCATTGCGAGCCGAGCGCTCGCGAGTATTGCAGGTGTAACGCGTCTGAAGGACGCGATCTCAGTTCCTCGGACCATAGCTGACCATCCCGCGACCAAGCGACCGCGGCTCCAACAGGTGAGTTGATGTCTAGCCAACAAAACAGGCGCAAAATATCGAGCCGAGGCTTGAGCCCAGGGCTTGATTGTATCAGCGCCTCGTCCTAGAATCAGTTTGCTACGACTGATGCTGACGGAACGGGATCGTTCTGTTGGCCACGGATCAAAGGGCTTGCCGATTGCAGTCGGTGAGCCCTTTTCCTTACAGGGCTTAGTTCATTGCTCTTCGCCTCGCTCCGAACGTTTGAATTCTTCCAATAGCGCCGGCAGACGCTCGACAAGCCAAGTCGAAAGCCCGGCGGCGGGCGCGTGAGGAATTGAAATCTGCATCGCCTTGGCTGTCCGCTTTGTCGTCACGACCACCCCATGGCCGAGATCGATTTCGGCCGACTCCGATGCGTTGGTTGGTCGTGACGACCTGTCCAGTACTCGCATCACCGCGGTGAACCGCTCATCCGAAGCAAGCGCCCGAAACTTCTCCGAACCAACCAAGCCGTTTAGGGCGGAATTCGTATCCGACGGGAGCTTCTGATCTTTGAAAAAGGCGCCAAGCTTTTCCCATTTGGGGCGCCCGGTCGCGGGCGCTGGGCCGATCCGGCGTGCAAGTGCTTCGGGAACCGCGTCGGCGGTCGCCGTCAACATCGAAATATAGGCGAGCCCCTTTTCTTCGTTGCGTCCCAGCGCCCTTGCAATCGTCTCACGAGAAAAGCCACGCTTTTTGAGATCGGATGCGTACAACGCCTGCTCGATGAACGAAGGATTCTCACGCTCGGCGTTTTCAATCCCTTGGGCGACAACGAGCTCTTCGTCCGTCATCTCCATGACAATCGCACGAACAGGAATGCCTATGATCTGGCAGGCGCGATGGCGTCGGTGCCCATAGGCGATCTGATACTGGCCAGGATGGTCGAGAAGGGGACGAACCAGAATAGGAAGTTTCTGACCTTCTCGGCGAATGCCTTCGACAAATCCAGCGAATTCCGGGTTCTCCTCGAAGTCCATCCGGTCCCGAACAAATGCGGGTACGACACTCGCCGGATCGAGTTCGACCGCGCTAGCGCCCGATTGAAGCTGCGCTCGCAACCGTTCGTTTTCGGCCTCAACTGCTGAGAAAGTCTGCTGCATCGACTTCACTGCACCCGACATGCTACCGGATGTGGCTGGTCGAACAGTTGTACCGGCGGGGGAGGGGATATGCTTTTCCAACTCTTCGCGATTCACACTCGCGAAAAGGCTCTTCATCCGGTTGGACCGATCCTTCGCGTTCGTCATGTCCGACCCCATACCTGCTTGAGGTGGTTCAAAATCTCCTGGTTGACGCTGTCTACCGATTCCAACGCGCGATTGAGCGTGTCTCTTCCAACCGTACCCCGCGCCATCTCATAAAGGCTCTTCTTCTCCAATCCCGCACTCGCAATCGCGGTTGTTTCCACGACGACAGGTGCGAGCACATCCTCGCCGAAGAGGGAGCGAAGAAGCGCAACGATATTAACCTGGGGAACGTCATTCGGGTCGTGACGCGTCAACACATAGCGGATGAAATCGTGATGCAGATGACCACCATTTTCCTCAATGACCTGGAGAATGTCGCTGGTCATCTTGAGGAACTGGTTCATGCTCGAGACGTCGAGCATCGCAGGATGGACAGTGACAAGGAGGGCGCTCGCCGCATAAAGCGCACCAAGCGTCAGATAGCCGAGTTGTGGGGGAGCATCGATAAGCACCACGTCATAGTCGTCTTCAACGCTGGCGATGACGGATCCAAGCCGGCGGAAGAACATGCCTTCCCCGCGGCCGTCACCGCGCGCGATAGCCTGAGGGGTCTCGTGCTCGTATTCCATGAGCTCCAGATTGCCTGGGACAAGGTCGATACCTTCGAAATAGGTCTTGCGGATCACGCTCGCGAGCGGAACACGCTGCCCTTCATCGTAGCGAATCGCACCGTAGACAGTCTGGTTATCTTCGACGTCGATCTCCGGCTGGTACCCGAACATCGTTGACAGAGATGCCTGCGGATCAAGATCAATCGCAAGGACGCGCAGACCTTGTAAGGCAAGGAAATGTGCAAGATGAACAGTCGTCGTGGTCTTGGCCGACCCGCCCTTAAAATTAGCCACGGCCACGATCTGAAGCTTTTCACCTGCCCGCCGACGCGGAAGAAAGTCCAGTGCTTCTTTCGGCCGCTTTTTGGCAAGATGCTCGCGAATCTCATTAATCTGAGCGAGGGTGTAGGCGCGGCGACGGTTATCCTTGCCGTGTAGCTCCGGGGCAGCGCTCTCTCCATCAAGAGACATCTGTCTCAGGGTCGATTCTGCGATGCCAACCATCATCGCCGCTTCACGGGAAGTGAAGGTTTTGAGAGTCTTCTTTGCCTCGGGCGGATACATCTGAGAACGGAGCGTCTGAAGCTGCGCCGCAAGCAAATGCGAGTGACGCGTAATCTTCGAGACGGACTCCTCGATAGGAGGTTTGGTGGCTGCAGCAGCGGGCATATCGCTCTCGACGGAAAAAAACTGACAATCGCTGAAAAAACGTCGCCGACGATTGCCCGATTCCGGCGGCCGGTCAAATCTTAATTGGTTAACAGAAGGTTAACGTCTAAACGTCGTCGGCTCCGAACGCTGCAAATACCCAATGAATCAAACCACTTGGTGAGTTCCACGCTCCTCATGGTGGTCGAACAAAAAAGAGTCGATAACCTGTCGTGAGCACGTACGGCGTCCATCCAAGTGGCTTTTCATCGCGACTCACTTGTTCGAGACGTCAAGCGCCAACGGATGAAGCGTGATTCTCCCCCTCGCCATTACCTTCGCAGGAATAACGGCGTAATTTAATGAGTTAAATCGAACTAGCTGCCGTTGGCTCCAGCTCGAAGCAATGCAAAAACCGTCGGAGACAGCGCAAACTGTCTGGCCGTTCCGCGACCCATTGAGTTCTTTCCAAGCGTTTCAACGAGCACTCCGCGCGCAACGAGCAAGTCCATCGTCTCGACGACACCGCCTCGGGTCATTCCGGTAAATTTGATGATATTTGAGAGGGTTAATGCTTCGCCAGCCAGGTGCATCATATAAAGGATGTTCAACACGCCGATCTGCTTGATCCGAGACTGCGCCGTCTCGTCTTCAAGCGGTTTTTCGAGAATCTCACGCACGGCGAAGGCCGATAGCGCCTGGCTTTGCCATCCGTCACTCAATTTGCTTGCCATCGATTTAACTATCTATTATTTGCATAGTATGAGCGTTAGGGCGAGACGATTCTTCGCATCCCGTCCAACGAAATTTCAATCGGAGGGTAGGGGGCATGAAGAGCCTTTTCTTTCGAACGGTCATAGCGGCGTTTGGGTTCAGTTCACTATATCTGAGTTCTGGACAAGTTGCTCGTGCCGACGAGTGGGGTTGCCAGGTTATCCTGTGCCTATCCAATCCTGGCGGCCCGACACAACACACCGAGTGCCGCCCGCCTATCCAGAAGCTTTGGAGATGGCTCGCCAAGGGACGTTCTTTCCCGACTTGCAACGGCGTTGGCTTCCAAAGCTCACGCCCTCGATACGAACCTTACTATTGCAACGATGGCTACCGCCTCTCAGCGGGCTATGGTCCACGCGGGCGTGACGGAACATGCGTGTCGACGTCGATGCAGCCGGTGAGCGACAGTTTTTGCCGGCGCGACCGCGACAATGCCGGCGGGGCTAATAGCTCCATGATCATCTCGCCACATTGGCAGCAAATCGATGGCCGGTATCAGTGCATGGCCTACACCATCAGCCGTCCCCTGGTCCGTGAGAAACCTCGATACATCGATGTGACGATCGATGGCGTCGGCAAGCAAAGGGTTTGGTTCTAGGCATGCCCATTGCTTTTCTCGATCTTGCGCAAACCTGCGCACCCTTTGTTGCGTCCGAAACACTGGCGGGCATCGTCAGTCTCGAAAGCCGTTTCGCGCCTTTCAACATTCGAATCAACAGCGGCCGGCCACTCAAGGCGCAGCCGGCATCGAAGGCTGAGGCGATCGAAATTGCCACGTCACTGGTGGCCGAGCATCACGACATCCAGCTTGGTCTCGGCGGGATCGGGGTGGAAGAACTCCAGAAGCTGAAGCTCTCGATCGCCGACGCTTTCGATCCTTGCCTCAATCTGCAGGCCACGGCCACGCTGCTCGATCGATACTACCGTCTTGCCGTCAAGGCGGGCGCGGATCCTGCCAGGGCTGAACAGGTGATGCTCCAGTCCTATTACGGCCGCGACGATCCCTCCGTCGGCGCGATGGTCAACTACGACGACCAGGTTCGCCGCGAGATCAAACGGCTCGGCCCGACCATCGCCCGATTGACGATCCCGGATACGGGAGAGGGGAGGGGGACCGACGATCCTGTCGCCACCGCCCCGGCCGACGTCGTCGCAGAGGTGGTTGCCGAGAACTCCGAGCAGACATCCACCACGGTCGCTTCCACGCCCACATGGGACGTCTTCAACAGCTGGCGCGGGTCGTCCGTCCTGGTGTTTCAGAACAATCAATTGGAGCAGAGTGAATGACTTTCAGTTCCCGTATCCGCGCATTTGCGGCCCCGTCTGCGATGGCATTCGCCGTGGCGGCGATGCTTGTCGAGCCGGCTTTTGCGCAGGCCGCCGGCATCGAGACCATCCTCCAAAACGTCGTCGATCTTTTGCAGGGCAACATCTTCAGGCTGTTCGCCACGATCGCGGTGATCCTGATCGCGCTCGCCTGGATGTTTGGCTACATGGATTTGCGCCGCGCGGGCTACTGGATCGTCGGCATCGGCGTGATTGCCGGTTCCTCGGAACTCGTCAGCACGATCATCGGGAGCTGACCCCCATGGCGACCACGCGACCCGAGCTTGAGGAGGACACCCTGTTCATCGCTTGCACGCGCCCGGCGATGATCGCGGGCGTGACGATGGAGGCCATGGGCATCAACGTCATGGCGACCACGATCTTCTACCTCGCGGCGGGCTCGGTCGCCTATGCGCTCGTCGGCGTCGTCTTTCATTTCGTGTTCCGGGCGCTGGTCAAACACGACCACAACATGTTCCGGATCCTCGTGGCCTGGGTGGAAACGCGCGGCCGGACCCGAAACGGCACCTATTGGGGCGGAGCCACACTTTCACCGCTGAAGCTTGTTCGGCGCTTCGATGAAAGGGACCTCGGATATGCCTAGCGTCGCAACTCTCCGATCTCGCGAGCTCACACCGGAAACCTTCATTCCCTATGTGCGGCATGTCGATGAGACCACCATCGCGCTCGACGCCCGCACGCTGATGGTCATGGTGGCGCTGGAAGGCGTGTCCTTCGAGACTGCCGATGTCCTCGACCTCAACGCGCTGCATCGCGATCTGAACACGCTCTATCGCAATATCGCGGATGAACGGCTTGCCTTGTGGACTCATCTCATTCGGCGTCGCGATCGTGATTATCCAGACGGAACGTTCGCAACACCTTTTTCGGCCGCGCTCAACGAGAAGTATCGCGAGCGCATGGTCCGCGAAGACCTGTTCCGCAACGACCTCTTCCTCACCGTCCTCTGGTCGCCGGCGCGCGATCCGGCGGACAAGGCCGCGAAGCTTCTATCTCGACTGCGACAGCGAAGCCGTTCCGGCATCGAACTGGACGAGGAGGCGCTGAAGCAGCTTCAGGACAAACTCGTCGACGTCGTGGCAGGCCTGAAACGCTTCGAGCCGCGCGTGCTCTCCCTCTACGATCATGATGGGATCCTGTTTTCCGAACCGAGCGAGGTGCTTCACCAGTTGGTCGGCGGCCGACGCGAACCTGTCCCGTTGACCGAGGGTCGGATTTCCTCGGCGATCTATTCCGACCGTGTCATCATCGCCCGCGAGACGATCGAAATCCGCCACGAGGCGGAAAGCCGGTTCGCCGGCATGTTGAGCATCAAGGAATATCCCGCCCGCACCAGGACGGGGATGCTGGATGGCGTGCTGACCAGTCCCTTCGAACTGATCCTGTCCCAGTCCTTCTGCTTCGCCTCGAAGGCGGATGCCCGCGTCATCATGGGTCGTAAGCAGAACCAGTTGGTCAGCAGCGGCGACAAGGCCGCCTCGCAGATCGATGAGCTCGACGATGCGATGGACGATCTCGAGTCGAACCGCTTTGTGCTCGGCGAGCATCACCTGGCGCTTGCTGTCTTCGCGGCCACCGTCAAGGAGTTGACGGACAATCTCGCCAAGGCCCGTGCCAGCCTTACGAACGGCGGCGCGGTCGTAGCGCGCGAGGATCTCGGTCTTGAAGCGGCTTGGTGGGCACAGCTGCCCGGCAATTTCCGCTACCGCGCGCGATCGGGGGCGATCACCTCTCGCAACTTCGCAGCGCTGTCGCCATTCCATTCCTATCCCATCGGACAGAAAGACGGCAACGAGTGGGGACCGGCCGTCGCTTTGCTCAAGACCGCATCTGGGTCGCCCTACTACTTCAATCTCCACTATGGAGATCTCGGCAACACGTTCATGTGCGGCCCGTCCGGCGCCGGCAAGACCGTGATCCTCAATTTCCTGCTGTCGCAGCTCGAAAAACACGACCCCCATGTTGTGTTCTTCGACAAGGACCGCGGCGCGGATCTTTATGTCCGCGCCGCCGGCGGCACCTATCTTCCCCTCAAGAATGGCACGCCCACCGGCTGCGCTCCCCTCAAGGCCCTCGACCTCACACCGGAGAACAAGGTCTTCCTGACCCGTTGGGTCGGAAAGCTTGTCGGTTCCGGCTCGCGTGAACTGAGCGTCACCGAGTTACGCGATATCGCCGGCGCCATCGACGGGCTTGCCGATCTGCCGACGGAGCAGCGGACGATCGGCGCACTTCGTACCTTCCTCAACAACACGGACCTTGAAGGGATTGCGGCCCGGCTGCGGCGTTGGGAGAGGGGAGGGCCACTTGGCTGGGTCTTCGACAACGTGATCGAAGACATTGGTTTCGGCGATCTGGGCGGCAACGGCAAGTTCATCGGCTACGACATGACGGACTTCCTCGACAATGAGGAAATCCGCACCCCGCTGATGGCGTATCTCTTCCACCGCGTCGAGCAGCTGATCGACGGCCGTCGGATCATCATCGTCATCGACGAATTCTGGAAGGCGCTGCAGGACGAAGGGTTCCGTGACATCGCACAGAACAAACTGAAGACGATCCGTAAGCAGAACGGCCTTATGCTGTTTGCCACGCAAAGCCCGCGTGACGCGCTGATCTCGCCGATCGCGCATACGATCGTCGAGCAATGCCCGACGCAGATCTTCCTACCCAACTCCCGCGGCAACCATTCCGACTATGTCGAAGGGTTCAAGCTCACCGAGCGTGAGTACGAACTGATTGCGAGGGAACTGTCCGTCGAGAGCCGGAGGTTCGTGTTGAAGCAGGGACATAATAGCGTCGTCGCCGAACTGAACCTCAACGGCTTCGCCGACGAACTCGCGATCCTTTCGGGCCGGACGGCCAATGTCGAGCTGCTCGACGCGATCCGCGCCGAAGTCGGGAACGACCCGAAGGACTGGCTACCCGTTTTTCAAGCGAGAAGGAGTGCAAGCTGATGGCATCTTATCGACTCCGCGGCGTGGCGCTTGCAGCCGTGCTCATCCTTTCCGCAGGCGGCGCGGCAGGGCAGGGGATTCCCGTGATCGACCAGACGGCGATCCTGAAGCAGATCGAAAGCATCGCGCAACTAAAGTCGCAGCTCGAGGCTCTTCATCAGCAGATCGAGCAGGCCCAGCAGCTCTACGGTTCGCTCAACAAGCTGACCGACATGGCTGATGTGGCGAGCGTGCTCAACGATCCGTCGATCCGCAAGGCCCTTCCATCGGACTTCGCGGCGATCGAAGGATTGCTGAAGGGCGAAGGCACCGGCGTATTCAAGGATTCCGCCTCGAAGTTCCTGGAGGGCAACTCCACCTATCGCACCGACGCCGACGATTTCTATGCCAAGGAACTCGCGCGTGTGCAGAACAAGAACGCGGGCCAGATGAGCCTTGGACAGCAGATTTACGATGCGGCCACGAAGCGCATCGACGGGATCGACCAGCTTCGCGAGAAGATTTCGACGGCAAGCGATGCCAAGGAAATCGCCGACCTTCAGGCACGGTTGCAAGCTGAACAGGCGTTTCTCCAATCCGACGTGCTGCGGATGGAAGGTCTGCGCATGGTGCAGCAGGCGCAGAACCAGGTCGACGAACAGCGCAAGGCCGAGGACTGGCGTCAGCGCATGGATGCGATGAAGGCGGCGCTGCAATGAGACGGTTTACCATCCTTGCAGCGCTCCTTCTCATCGCGGCCTGCTCCGAGAAAACCGAGCAACCATATACCGTCGACCAGTTGACCGCCGACGAGGCGCTGCTGTCCAGGATCATGGCCGAGTGCAGGAACAACCCGGGCGAGCTGCACGAGACGGCCAACTGCCAGAACGCGGAAGCGGCCGATGGCGAGCTCCGCCTTGAGAAAATGCGCAAGGCGTTGGGAGGCTGAAGCCATGTATCAGGTGTTCGAGTTCATTGATGGGCAATTCAAGACGCCGTTGGAGACGTTCGTATCCGAAGGCACCTCGAACATCACCGAATGGGTGACTGGCCCGCTGACGGCAGCCGTGACGCTTTACGTGGTTCTGTATGGCTATCTTGTGCTGCGTGGTTCCGTTCAGGATCCGGTCCTTGAATTTGCGTTCCGGGCGATGAAGCTGGCGATCATCGTGATGCTGGTGAAAAGCGCCGGTGAGTACCAGACTTATGTCACGAACGTCTTCTTCGACATCCTGCCGCGCGAGATCGCGCAAGCACTGAACACCGGCACAACGCCCAGTGCCAGCACGTTCGACAGTCTCCTCGACAAGGGCCAGGCTTCGGCAACCGACATCTGGTCACGCGCGTCATGGCCCGTCGATATCGTCACGGGCGTGGGCGGCATGATGGTGATCGGGGTCAGCTTTCTGGTCGCGGGCATCGGTTATGTCGTTTCGCTTTACGCGCGGCTGGCGCTCGCTATTGTGCTGGCCATCGGTCCGATCTTCATCGCGCTCGCCATGTTCCAGTCGACGCGCCGCTTCACCGAGGCCTGGATCGGGCAGCTCGCCAATTTCGTCATCCTTCAGGTCCTCGTCGTGGCTGTCGGCGCGCTGCTGATCTCGTGCCTCGATTCCACCTTCACGGCCATCGACGCCTACACCGATGTGCTGATGCGTCCGATCGCCCTCTGCGCCATCGGCATCGCTGCCCTCTATGTCTTCTATCAGCTGCCGGCGATCGCCTCGGCGCTGGCATCCGGCGGCGCGACCCTGGCCTACGGCTACGGCGCCGCACGCGATGCGCACGAGGGCATGCTCGCCAGGGGGACCCGCTACGCAGGTCGAATGGTCGGTCGCGGCGCGCGCTTCGCTGGCAGTGCGTTCGGCTCAAGAAGCGCTGGTGCATGAGCGCCGCTCAATAATAAGAAAAGGCCCATCCAAATGATCAAGACCACCGTATTCCTTGCCATGCTTGTCGCACTCGGAGGGTGCGCTTCGCTGACCTATCCGCTCCCCAAGTGCGACGGCTACTCCCGCCGGCCGTTGAACCGCGCGATGTGGGAATGGGAAGGCGACACCACGTTGAAGCGCCAGCCGTCGGATCGGCGATCTTCGACCTCGGCCACGCCGTATGCCGAGGAGGGCAGGGAACCGGCCGCTTTCGCCCACCTTGATATCGGCGGCTCGCATCGCCGTTGCGCGGGGTGACGGCATGGTCTCGACTGACAATCTCAAGAGCTACTTCGAGAGGGCCCGACGCTTCGACCAGGATCGCATGATGCAGATCGAGCGGTCGAACCGGATCGCCTGGTCGATTGCCATCGCCGCCGGCGTCATCGCAGGCGTTTCCGTCTTCGCGGTCGCTGGCCTTACGCCGTTGAAGACCGTAGAGCCCTTCGTCGTGCGCGTTGATAATTCGACGGGCATCGTCGATGTGGTGTCGGCGCTGACTTCCACGGCCGGAACCTATGACGAGGCCGTGACCAAATACTTCGCGGCCAAATATGTCCGCGCGCGCGAAGGCTATGTGTGGAGCGAGGCGCAGGAGAACTTCCGCACGATCGCGCTTTTGTCGACGCAAGCCGAGCAGGCCCGATTCTACGCCATCTATCGCGGGAGCAACTCGGAATCCCCGCAGAACACTTACGGCCGCGCCGCAACGGCAAGGATCAACATCGCCTCGATCTCGCTGATCAATCAGAACGTGGTCTCTGTTCGCTACATGCGGACCATCACCCGTGGCGACGAGGTTCGCACGTCCCATTGGGTCGCGACACTCACCTATTCCTATGCCAATGCCCCGATGTCTTCGACGGACCGGCTGGTGAACCCCCTCGGCTTCGCGGTCAGCGAATACCGCGCCGACCCGGAGGCAATCAATTGAATCACAAGGTCATCTTCGCCGCGGCCCTCCTTGTAGGGTCCGCCACCACGGCCTTTGCGCTCGATATCCCACGCGGCGCGTCACAGGACAGTCGTGTCAGGTTCGTGAACTTCCAACCCTACAACATTACCAGGATCGTCGGCACATTGCGTTCCTCCGTGCAGGTAGAGTTCGCGGCCGACGAGGAGATCGCCCATGTTGCGCTCGGCAATAGCGTCGCCTGGGAGGTTGCGCCGGCCGGCAACATTCTGTTCCTGAAGCCACGCGAGCATCAGCCGGTCACGAACATTTCCGTGGTGACGACGCGCCGGGACGGATCGACGCGCAGCTACCAGATGGAGCTCACCGTCCGCGACGGCTCCGTCGAAGTCGGGCAGAATACCTACTTCTATGTGAAGTTCCGCTATCCCGGTGACGAGGCTGAACTGCGCCGACGACAGGCCGCGGCCCGCGCGCTCGCGAACCAGGCGAAGGAAGCCGACAATGTGCTTGCGCTTCATGAAGCCTACGGACCGCGCAACTGGCGCTATTCAGCACAGGGATCGCAGGCGCTGGAGCCTCAGAGCGTCTATGACAACGGCAAGGTTACGACCTTCGTCTTTGCGGGCAATCAGGAGATGCCCGCCATCTACATGGAGAACTCCGATGGCTCCGAGAGCCTGGTTCCCAAATCCGTCGACGGCAACCTGGTGTTGGTTCACGCCATCAGCCGAAAGTTCATCCTGCGCCGCGGCAAGGACGTGCTGTGCGTCTTCAATGAGGCCTACGACCGCGTCGGCATCAATCCGGACACCAACACGACCTCGCCGTCGGTCGAGCGCATCGTGAAGCCCGATGGCGCGGATCAGTAGGGAAGGGGAGGCTATGACCCAGGAAGATGAAACCCGCATTCCCGGTGAGCGGGCCGAAACGGTGACAGGTCGGCGCATCGACAACAGCCCCGTCCTGAAGCGAGGTGCGGTGGCACTCGCGGTCGTGGCATTCGTCGGGTTCGCTCTCTGGTCGACAACCGGTAAGAAGGCCAAAGACGACAACGCACAGCCGGAACGCATTGTCATCCGTCAAACAACACCATTCGAGGCAGCCAAGGAGAAGGTCGAGCCGGAGCAGACGGTCCCGGAAGTGAAGCTCCCGACGCCGGTTGTGGAACCTGTCGCCGAGGAGAAGGATGAATTGCTCGACTCCGCCCGTCGGGCGCCGGTCATGGCCTTCAGCGGCAGCCAGAAGAATGCCACGCAGCGCCGCGAGGCGGATAGCTCGGAGACGAGCGCGAACAGCAATTTCCTGCCCCTCGACGACAACATGATGAGCCAGAACCAGCAGAACAGCGATCAGCAGCGGTTTGATGGCCTGTTGCGACCGACGAAGCTCGAAGGTTCTCGTGCCGGCACACTTGGCAATCGCGACTTCATTGTCGCGATGGGGACATCGATCCCCTGCGTGCTTGAAACTGCCCTGGCGTCCGACCAGCCCGGGTTCACCAGTTGTGTGATCAATCGAGACGTGCTTTCGGACAACGGCAGGGTCGTTCTCATGGAAAAGGGCACCCAGGTCGTGGGTGAATATCGGGGCGGGCTGCAACGGGGGCAGAAGCGGCTGTTCGTCCTATGGAACCGCGCCAAGACGCCGAAGGGGGTGATCGTCACGCTTGCGTCTCCCGCGACCGATGCGCTCGGCCGCGCCGGCGTCGAGGGCTATGTGGATACGCACTGGTGGGAACGGTTCGGCAGTGCCTTGCTGCTCTCCATTGTCGGCGATGCGACCAGCTACGCGAACAGCCGGCTGCAGGATAGTGACGTCGATGCGCAAAACACGACCAGCGCGGGGCAGCAGGCTGCCGCGATCGCCGTCGAGCAATCCATCAACATCCCGCCAACGCTGAACAAGCACCAAGGCGAACTCGTCTCCATTTTCGTCGCTCGCGATCTGGATTTCTCCGGGATCTATCGCTTGCGTGTAACGGAGCCGAGGAATCGCATTCTCGATCGAGCGGTGCTGGGGGATTTCGCGCCCGGCTCGAAGCTGGTAACGAAGTAGGGCAGGGCGATGATGGAAGCGCAGGACGCTGCAGTCGTTCGTGAGCTGCTGAAGCCGTTTTCGGCGTTCCTGCAGGATTCCTCGCTCTACGAGGTGATCGTAAATCAGCCCGGGCAGGTGCTGACGGAAGGACCCGGTGGGTGGCGGACCCATGATCTTCCGGAGCTTTCCTTCGACAAACTCATGCGCCTTGCCCGGGCTGTCGCCAGCTTTTCGCATCAATCCATCGACGAACGCCGACCCATCCTATCGTCTACTCTTCCTGGCAACGAGCGGATCCAGATTGTCATCCCTCCTGCAACGCTGAAAGGCACGGTGAGCATCACGATCCGAAAGCCGTCGTCCGTCGACTTCTCCCTCGACGATCTGGAGAAAAGACAGTTTTTCGCAGGCATCCAAACCGGCGAGGTAGGTGCTCCAAACGACGATGGTGAGCTGCGCAGTCTCTACCGCACGGGTCAGATCAAGGAGTTCTTGCGACGGGCGGTGGTCTCCCGGAAGAACATCATAATTTCGGGGGCGACGGGATCGGCGAAAACAACTCTCTCCAAAGCCTTGATCAAACACATTCCAGAGGACGAGCGGATCATTTCGATCGAGGATACGCCAGAGCTTGTCATCCCTCAACCGAACCATGTGCGATTGTTCTATTCGAAGGATCGTAAAGGCCTATCCCATGCAGGGCCAAAGGAGTTGCTTGAATCCAGTCTCCGGATGCGCCCTGATCGCATACTTATGCAGGAACTTCGTGATGGAACTGCCTTCCATTATGTTCGAAACGTCAATTCGGGCCACCCAGGTTCAATCACAACCGTCCACGCTGATTCCGTGAGTCTAGCATTTGAGCAATTGGCACTTCTTATAAAAGAGTCGGAGGCAGGCAGCGATATTGAACGCATGGAGATTCTGAACTTATTGAAGGCATCGATAGATATTGTCATTCAATGTAAAAGATGCAGCGGGATGTTTCGAGCGTCTGAAGTGTATTTCGGCAAGCGGTCAGCCGGTGGCATCTGAGCTGAAGTTCCATAACATAAGCGCTTCGATTTCGGCTACCGGACAACCTTGAGCGAGTGAGTGAGGTGGCTCGGAAAATCTGCACAGCTAGGATAAGTGGAATTTCTGCCTGACTTCGGCTTAGATGCCGGGAACAGATTACCATGACGAGACGACGGCGCCGTAACCACAGCCCGGCTTTCAAGGCAAAGGTGGCTCTGGCCGCCGTCCGGGGCGAGCAGACGCTGGTGGAATTGTCCCAGCAGTTCGACGTGCATGCCAACCAGATCAAACAGTGGAAAGTCCAGCTCCTTGAGGGTGCGACAGGCTATCAATCGGCGTCGTAACGATGACGTAATTGCTCGCCTTCGTTCCTTGAAAGACATTCAATGCCCCCTCCCAGCTTTCGAAGGAGATTTCGATGAAACACAATGTTGGCCTGGATGTGTCGCAGCGGGAAACTGCTGTCTGCGTAGTCGATGAAACTGGCAGGTTGATCTTCGAGGGCAAGGCGAAATCGGATCCGGGCGCATTGGCAGAGCTGCTCCGAAAGAAGCAAGTGACCGACGATAGCTCGGCCGAACGGTTCCGCGCATAATCGAGCCGCTCCTTATCGATCAGAATTGGCGGCCTGCTCTCCGCCGGGTCAAGCCCATGCAAAAGTGAGCAGCGTGACCAGGATGCGGCATATACAGAGAGCAAGGCCTCACCGCTGCTCACGGAGCGCCGGACACGTTCGACGTGGGCATTTCTAGAATCCATCCGCACCTCTCCCCTAGGCTCAGGACCTATTAATTTGATTTGAGATGTGATTCACGGCTTCCGAGAAGGAGGCGGTGATGGGTGATTTGTTTTTGCTGAGCGAGCGCCAGATGGCGCGGATATCGCCGCATTTCCCGCTTTCGCATGGCGTTGCGCGGGTCGACGATCGGCGGGTGGTGAGCGGAATCGTCTACGTGATCCGCAACGGTCTCCAGTGGAAGGACGCGCCGCCGGGCTACGGTCCGCACAAGACACTCTACAACCGCTTCATCCGCTGGAGCCGGCTGGGCGTGTTCGACCGCATCTTCGCCGGGCTCGCCGGCGCGGGGCCGAAGCCGGAGCGCATCATGATCGACGCGACGCATCTGAAGGCCCACCGCACAGCGGCGAGCCTGCTTAAAAAGGGGATGTTCCCCGTCGTATCGGGCGAACCAAGGGCGGGCTGAACTCAAAGCTCCACACCGTATGTGACGGAGACGGCCGGCCGATCATCCTGCTTCTGTCAGAAGGTCAGATGAGCGATCATAAGGGCGCACGTCTCGTGCTCGACGCCCTGCCTCCCGCCGATCACCTGATTGCCGATCGCGGATATGACAGCAGCTGGTTCCGCCAGGAACTCGAAGCCAGAGGCATCGAGCCGTGCATCCCGTCATCGAAGAGCCGCAAGACACCCTTCGCCTACGACAAGGTCCTCTACCGTCAGCGCCACAAGGTCGAAAACCTGTTCGCCAAGCTCAAGGACTGGCGGCGCATTGCGACGCGCTACGACCGCTGTGCGCACACCTTTTTCTCGGCAATTTGCATCGCAGCCGCCGTCATCTTCTGGCTTTGATCAATGAGATGGGGTGGTTGCCGCCCTCCCTGACGGCATCAAGCTGTGCCAGCGTAGCGTTGGTTCAAGCTACGAACGGAGAGGACGGCGACCATGAGTATCGATACGATGATTGGCGTGGATCTGGCAAAGTCTGTTTTTCAGGTTCACGGGGCGTCGATGAACGGCGAGGTTCAGTTTCAACGCAAGCTTTCGCGGCAGGCATTTCGCACGCTTATGGCCCGACATCCGGCCGCCGCGATCGTAATGGAGGCGTGCGGTAGCGCCCATTACTGGTCCCGTGTGTTGAGCGGATTTGGCCACGAGGTCAGGCTGATCGCGCCGCGCTACGTCCGCCCGTTTGTCAAGTTATGCTCACCTCGCCATAACTTGACTAATCACGAGGTCGTCGTAATGCGGAGGAGCGCGGCCTGATCGGCGGATTTTCGCTGTTTTCCGATCGGCTTGCTTTGCATTATTCGGTGCCGAACCTCTGCGGGTCAATCGACCAACAGAGGACTCGCCAATGCCCTATATCCGTCACGAACTAATTGCCGCACTCAATTCCTCCCTTATCAGTCAGCGATACAGCCCGGTCGTGGTGAGGAATTACTGCACCTACGCATCTGGATTTCTCGATTATCTGGGACAGCGGGGCATCCTGGTCGCAGACGTGATCGACGTGCAGGTAGAGCAATACCTGCGGCACGCGATCGTAAAGTTCGAAAAGGAGCGTGGTCGACGTCCCGGCGCACGCTGGCACGAGGTTCCGCGCTCCGGAATTCATGCGCTGTTGCGACTTGCTCACGGTCAATGGCCGCCAGCAATCGAGCCTATCTGCGCGGCCGATGTGGCCCGATTTGCAGTTTGTGACGAATACGAAATCTGGCTGCGTGAGGAACGCGGGTTGGCTCGCTCCAGCGTCGCAGCGCTGATGTGGGAAGCCCGGAACTTTCTTGCCTGGCAGATCGATTACGGAAGCGGCGGCTTGGCGGGGCTGAGCGTCGTTGACGTAGACCGTTACATGGATCTGCGCGCGCCGAAACTGACGCGCTGCTCGCTGAAGTCTGTCGCAGAGCGGCTTCGCTCGCTGCTGCGATATCTCCACATCACGGGTCGCGTCACAACGGACCTGTCAGGGCATGTGATAGCTCCGACGCTTTATGCATATGAAGGAGTGCCCTCAATCCTGGAGCGAGACCAGATCGCCGCGGTGCTGGAAACCGCGAGGGCGGACAAGACGCCAGCGGGGCTGCGGGACCATGCAATCCTGCAACTCCTTGCAACATATGGGCTACGGTCTGGAGAGATCCGCAATCTGCGGATCGAGGACATCGACTGGCGGACGGAAGCCATCCATGTTCGCCACCACAAGACGCGGGCCAGCACATCGCTGCCCCTGATGGAGCCGGTCGGTGAAGCGTTGCTTGCTTATCTGCGTTCCGGGCGGCCCGTGACGGACGCCAGGGAAATCTTCCTCCGCACGCGCGCGCCCTATCGCAAGCTCGACAAGCTTTACAGCGTGGTTCGCCGGTGGCTCCGTGACGCTGGTGTCCAACCGCCTGGTAAGTGTGGACCCCATATCTTCCGCCATGCGCGCGCTGTTGAGATGTTGCGGGTCGCGGTGCCTCAAAAGGTCATCGGCGACGTGCTGGGGCACCGTTCGACGGGATCGACGGCTCCCTACCTCAAGCTCGCCACCGAGGACCTCAGGGCCATTGCGCTTGACGTGCCGGGAATGGAGGTGCTGGCATGACCGCCCGCTGGCCCGATCCCGACCGCGCGATCATTGACCGCCATGTCGCGATCCTTGATCTGCACAGCATGAAAAGCCGAGCCTGTTATCGGCAGGTCCTGCATGGCTTCCAGGATGTGGCCGAACGTTACGATGCACTCGGTCAGGAAGTGCTGATTGCGTGGCTGCGTAAATCGGCCGAATGCTGGGCAGCGACGACGCGGCTACACCGCACCCGCATCATTGACCGGTTCCTCGAACGCCTGGTGGAAATCGGCGCGATCGAACGCAATCCCGTCACCGCTCTGCGAGATGCGTGCAATATCAAGCAGTGCATGCCCATCTGGCGGGCATTGGCGTCGCGGGATCCGGAACAGGCTCTCGCCGAACTGCGCCAGCCCAGGCCGTTCGGCAGCGTGCTGGGCGAAATGATGGCTGAGCATGTCGCGATGATGCGGCGCAGAGGATACAAATACACTTCGCAGCCCCTGTTGCTCTTGCGGTTCGACCGGTTCCTGCAGCTGCATCCGGGACCGGAGGCCGAACCGCTGAGCGCCATGGTTGATCGATGGGCGGCAACGAATGTCACGCGTCACCAAGTGGAGGAATGCGAAAAGCTCAAACGCGTCTTTGCGAAAATCCTTCGTCACCGCGACCCGTCGATACCTGTGCGGCGACCGGACCCGAGACCGAGGAAGGAGGCGGCCAGGCAATGGCGAAAGGCTCATATCTACTCGCCTGCCGACGTGCGGCGGATGCTCGAGGTTGCCCGCACCTATCCGTCTCCACGGGTGCCGCTTCGGCCGCTGAGCATGTACACAATGCTGCTGCTGGCCTATTGCGCAGGCTTGCGGCGCGGCGAGCTTGCCCGGCTCGATCTTGGTGACGTTGACCTGCGGGACGGTACGGTAACCGTCCGGCAGACCAAGTTCTTCAAGACTCGGATACTGCCGCTTCCCGACAGCGTTGTAGTCGAGCTTCGCGCCTACGTCGATGCACGGCGTCGTGCCGGTGGATCACAGGACGCGCGCTCCGGCTTGTTCTGGCACGAGCGAGGCGACGGTCACTACACGCCGGAAATGATCACGTGGTTGCTCTCTGACGTCATACGTCGCGCTGGGTTGAAGCCATTGCGAGGAAAAGCGGGCCCTCGCGTTCATGACCTGCGCCACTCGATGGTCGTGAACAGAATCCTGGAATGGTACCGGACGGGCATCAACCCGCAGGATCGCCTGCCGTTCCTCGCGACCTATCTCGGCCATAGGGATATCAACTCTACATTGGTCTACATCACCGTCACGCAGGAGCTGCTGCATTACGCGAATGAGCGGTTCCGGGCAGTTGGCGCACCGTGCCTCAGCATGGGGCAGGAGATGCGGCCATGAGCAAGGTTGACCGGTTCCCGGCCCTGCTGCGCGCGTTCTTCTACGAATGGCTGGTCGAGCAGCGC
This sequence comes from Shinella zoogloeoides, assembly GCF_033705735.1. Taxonomy (NCBI): domain Bacteria; kingdom Pseudomonadati; phylum Pseudomonadota; class Alphaproteobacteria; order Hyphomicrobiales; family Rhizobiaceae; genus Shinella; species Shinella zoogloeoides. The sequence goes on along the minus strand of NZ_CP131133.1, from coordinate 15,155 downwards.
AACGCATCCATCCATACAGTCCGATCATACCGCGATACCTGGCGGTTGTTGCTCCGGTTCGTCGCCCAGCGTACTGGGAAGAAGGTGGCTATGATCACGCTGGCCGATCTGGCCGCCAGCGAGGTCGCCGCGTTCCTCAGTCACGCCGAACATGACCGTGGCGGTACGATCGGCACGCGCAACTGCCGGCTTGCGGCGATCCGCAGCTTCTTCCACTTCGTGGCCACAAGGGATCCTGGATCGATCGCGCAATGCGTGGAAATCCTCAACATACCGATCAAGCGCGCTCCGGTGTCGGAACCGAGCTATCTGGATCCGGCGGAAGTGACGGCGATCCTCGCTCAGCCAGATCGTTCGACCATTGAGGGCATGCGGGATCATGCGCTGCTCTCGTTCCTCTACAACAGCGGCGCACGAATACAGGAAGCGCTCGACCTTTGCCCAGAAGCAATCCGGTTCGAAAGCCCGAGTTGCGTGCGTTTGACCGGTAAGGGACGGAAGGAACGTATCTGTCCGCTCTGGCCAGAAACCGTGATGTTGCTGCGGAAACTGCTTGAACGGCAACCACGGGCGCCCGACCAGCGGCTGTTCGTCAACCGCTATGGCGAGCCGCTCAGCGCCTCCGGGGTCCGGTTCAAGCTCGCCGCCTACGTGAAGGCGGCGGCCGAAACCATGCCAACGCTGCGTGCCAAGCACGTAACGCCACACGCCTTCCGGCACGCCACCGCCGTGCACCTCATCTCGGCCGGCGTCGACATTACGGTCATCCGAAGCTGGCTCGGTCATGTCAGCCTCGACACGACCAACCACTATGCCAGGGCCAATCTGGAAACGAAGCGGAAAGCCCTGGAAAAGGTCGCCGTTCCAGCCACACCCGGCAGCCAGCCATCCTGGAAGCGCGATGCCAGCGTGCTCGCCTGGCTCGACACACTCTGAAATAATGCGGAGGAACATCGACAAGAACGGCGAAAATCCGCCGATCAGGCCGCGCTCCTCCGCATTACGACGACCTCGTGATTAGTGAAGCGCCAGAAGAACGACGCAGCCGATGCTGAGGCGATTGTGGTGGCGGCCCAGCGGCCCGAGATGCGCTTTGTTGAGCCCAAAAGCGAGTCTCAGCAAAGCGCTGCGATCCTGTATCGATCACGCCAGCGCCTTGTGCGTCAGCGGACAGAGACGGTGAACGCCTTGCGGGCGGCTTTGTATGAGTTCGGGCACGTTATCCCTCAGGGCATCCAGCAAGTCGGCCCCATCCGCGCGATCCTGGAGGCGCCCAACAGCGATCTGCCGACTTTGATGCGCGAGGAGTGCGTAGCGATGCTCGAGCAGATCGCTGTGCTCAATGGCTGGATTGATACGAAGACAGCAAAGATCAAGGAACTCGCAGCCGCCACACCGGTATCGAAGCGATTGCAGACCATGCCAGGTATCGGCCCCCTGGTGGCGATGGCCGTGGAGACCTTTGCGCCTGACATGGCGTGCTTCCACAATGGCCGTGCCTTTGCGGCCTGGCTTGGATTGGTGCCGCGACAGTTTTCATCAGGCGGTAAGGAGCGGCTCGGGCGGGTCTCCAAGGCCGGCCAAGCCGACATCCGGCAGATGCTGATCATTGGCGCCATGTCGCGATTGAACTGGATGGGACGCAAGTCGATCCCGGAAAGCTCATGGCTGGCTCGCTTGATGGCCCGAAAGCCGCGCATGCTGGTCGCCATTGCGCTGGCCAACAAGATGGCGCGTCAGATCTGGGCCATGCTGACAAAGAACGAGGACTACAAGAATCCGATGCCGGTCATGGCTGCCTAATGTGAGGCAAACCCAGGCAGGCTGGATGAAAGGGGTGTGAGAAGGCGGCGACCCGAATGGGCAAAATGATCGAACAGATCTGGATCAGGAAAACCAGTTCAGGACTCCGAGCCACTTGAGCTCGGCAATGAGATTTGGACCTGACCCGCGGATCACCATACCGGCCAGCGGCCTTCGAAAGCGCCGCAATCAAGGCCTGACAGAAGACCGCATTCGATCACCAGTTCAGAAGGTCAGAAACCCTCTTGCATCACGGGCGGCAACCACAGAAGTCCTGAGCCTAGCACTACTTTGGCATATTTTTAGCACATGAGGATTTTTGCGATTCACAAGGCGGGTTTTCGATGATTCATAGGAGGTCGGCTTTTGGAGGGGCCGGCCATGGACAAGAACTGGCAAGCTGACCTGGAGCACTGGCTTACGCCGTTTTCGGCGGCGCTGCGACACAAGACGCGAGCACGGATGTGCCCGGCCTATGTCGCGGGGCTGGTCGGCCCTGGGGATCGCAAGAGCATCCAGCCGATGGCGGCACGTACCGACACCGTGAGCTATGACCAGTTGCATCATTTCATCGGCAGTGGCGTTTGGGATGCAGCCCCGCTCGAAGCAGCGCTTCTCGTCGAAGCCGACAAACTGGTCGGCGGCGACAGTGCCTGGCTGATCATCGACGACACCGCATTGCCGAAGAAAGGACGTCACTCAGTTGGCGTTGCGCCACAATACGCCTCCGCGCTCGGGAAGACTGCCAACTGCCAGTCTCTGGTTTCGGTGACGCTGGCATCGCGCGAGGTGCCGGTGATGGTGGGGCTGCGGTTGTTCCTGCCAGAGACCTGGACGGACGATCCCGAGCGCATGGCGCGGGCCGGCGTGCCGAAGCATCGGCAGATCGCTCTGACAAAGCCGGAGATCGCCATCGAGGAGATCGACCGTGTCATCACCTCCGGCGTGCGTTTCGGCTGTGTCCTTGCCGATTCAGGCTATGGATCGAGCGGACCTTTCCGTCAGGCTTTGAGCGAGCGCGGCCTCAAATGGGCAGTTGGTCTGTCGCGACGCCAGAACGTCTACTCGGCCGACGTCGCATTAACCTTCCCCGTCGCCGAAACCGGAAGGCGCCGCAAGTATCACATTCCCGACCGGTCTGCGGTTTCCGCCGAGGCGATGCTGGCCGATGAGAAATGGCGAAAGGTCAGTTGGCGACAGGGCACGAAAGGCCGGCTGTCCTGTCGCTTCGCCGCCCGCCGTGTCCGACTTGCCGATGGCCACAGGCACCGGATGCACGACGGCCGCGTCCAGGCCATGCCGGGCGATGAAGTATGGCTCGTCGGCGAGCGGCGCTCCACCGGAGAGCAGAAATACTATGTGTCGAATCTGCCGGCCGATGCCACCATCAGGATGCTCGCCGCTGCCATCAAGGCCAGATGGATCTGTGAACAGGCGCACCAGCAACTCAAGGAAGAGCTTGGGCTCGACCATTTCGAAGGCCGATCCTGGACGGGGTTACACCGACATGCCTTGATGACGATGATCGCCTATGCCTTCCTCCAATCCCGCCGCCTCAAAGCAGCAGGACGGAAAAAAAAGAGTCTCAGGTCCACCGCCACAACCGAGCATGCCCGCCATCAGGCAAGCCATTCTCGATCTCTTCGCACGACCTCCACCCCTGCGATGTCCGCACTGTGAAAGGTTACTCCCAGAAACCGACAAACCAAATCTGCCAAAGTAGTGCTAGATCAGACGAAACGCCTCACGGCCTTCATACTCCAACCGCCGCGACAGGAGCGCGGCTTTCTTTGGAGTGAGTCCCTCGGGTTGGACCACGGGGCGCGTCAAACTAAGCCACCTGCTGGGCGAGTTGGGTTTCAAATTCTGCTGGTGATCTATAGCCAAGGGCCGAGTGCAGCCGCTTGGCATTGTAGACTTCTTCAGCTCTTCTACTACGAGAGCTACGACCAGCTCCGGCAACAGCTCGCCGACTTCGTCGCAGCCTACAACTTCGCTCGCAGGCTCAAAACCCTCAAAGGCCTCACCCTTTACAAATTCATCTGCAAGCCGTGGTCCTCTCAACCCGAGCCGCTCACCCTTAATCCGCTCCGGCAAATGCCGGGAGCAAACAGATAGCCCGCTCAGACGAAACGCCAAAAGGGATGGAATCACGGAGACACCTTCAAAGCCACACCCCTCCATGTTGCCCTCAATGTCGGTGAGGATATGGCGCTTCGGCCCTTGATCTTCTTGCCCGCATCGAAGCCGCGCGGCCGCCCGCCTCGGTCGTCTTGACGCTCTGGCTGTCGATCACTCCGGCGGTCGGCTCCGCCGCTCGACCCGCCACAAGCCGCGCCGACATGACCAGCGTTTCGTTGATGATGTCGAGCATGCCGCTGTCGCGTAGCCGGTAGAAATAGTGCTGGACCGTCGTGAAGGGCGGAAAATCCTTCGGCAGCATTACCCACTGGCAGCCTGCCGTCGCGATATATTGGATCGCCTCCCATACCTCGCGCATCGGCCATTTGCGCGGCCGTCCGACCTTGCTCGGCGAGGGCATGAAGGGTTCGATCAACGCCTATTCCTCGTTCGTGCAGTCGCTTACATAGCGCAGGTGCCTTCGATCATATTGCTCTCGAGTGGTTTCAGTCCAGGCCATCCGATCTTCCATAGTCTTCGCAAACCGCAGAGAATCATAACCATCTGAAATTACTCAACATAATTTTCAGTTGGCCTCTAGATCCCCATCTCGGCAAACAGCTCTTGCGTGGTGCGAAAGCTGTCGACCCCCGCCGGAACCCCGCAATAGACCGCGATCTGCAGCATGATCTCGCGGATCTCGTCCTTGGTCAGGCCGTTGTTGATCGCGCCACGGATATGCAGCTTCAGCTCGTGACTGCGGCCAAGCGCCGAGATCATGCCCAGATTCAGGATCGAACGGTCGCGGCGGCTAAGGCCGGGGCGGTTCCAGACCTCGTTCCAGCAATATTCGGTGACAAACTGCTGCATCGGCCAGTTATAGTCCGTGGCCTTCAGCACCGAGGCATCGACATAGGCATCGCCCAGAACCTCACGCCGGGTCTGCAACCCGGCGTCGAAGCGGTCGCCGGCGGGGGTGCCATCGGGTTTTTTCGTGGGTTCGGTCATCGGCACGGCCTTTCCTGCTGTCCTGTCCGGTCAGATCGCCGAACAGACGTATTTCAGCTCAAGGTAATCTTCCATGCCGTGATGCGAGCCCTCGCGGCCCAGACCGGACTGCTTGACGCCGCCGAACGGCGCCACCTCGTTCGAGATCAGCCCGGTGTTGTGCCCGACCATGCCATATTCCAGCCCCTCGCTGACCCGGACCATGCGGCTGTGGTCTCGGGTGTAGAAATAGGCGGCAAGGCCGAAGATGGTGTCATTGGCCATGTACAGCGCCTCCTCCTCGGTGTCGAAGGCGAAGATCGGCGCCAGCGGGCCAAAGGTCTCCTCTTGCGCGACCCGCATGTCGGGCGTCACACCGGTGACCACGGCCGGGGTGATGAAGAGGCCGCCGCGCCGTTCGCCGCCCTGCACCAGACGGGCGCCCTTAGCGACGGCATCGGCGATGTGTTCCTCGACCTTGGCCAGCGCCTTTTCCTCGATCAGCGGGCCGATCTCGGTGCCCTGCTCCAGACCGTTGCCGATCTTCAGCGCCGCGACCAATGCCGCCAGCTTGTCCGAAAAGGCCTCGACCACACCGCGCTGCACCAGAATCCGGTTGGCGCAGACGCAGGTCTGGCCGGCATTGCGGAATTTCGAGAGCATCGCCCCCTCGACCGCCGCATCCAGATCGGCGTCGTCAAAGACGATGAAGGGCGCGTTGCCGCCCAGTTCCAGGCTGACCTTTTTGATGGTCGGCGCGCATTGCGCCATCAGCAGCCGCCCGACCTCGGTCGAGCCGGTGAAGGACAGCTTGCGCACCGTATCGCTGGCGGTCAGCACCGCGCCGATCTTCGTCGCCGGGCCGGTCACAATCTGCAAAACCCCGGCCGGCACCCCGGCGCGTTCGGCCAGCACGCCAAGCGCCAGCGCGGTCAGCGGCGTCAGATCGGCGGGGCGCACGATCATCGCGCAGCCCGCCGCCAGCGCCGGGGCCGCCTTGCGGGTGATCATCGCCGCCGGAAAGTTCCAGGGCGTGATCGCCGCCGTCACCCCGATGGGCTGTTTCAGCACCGTCAGCCGCTGATCGGCGCGCGGCGCCGGGATCGTCTCGCCATAGACGCGCTTGGCCTCTTCCGAGAACCATTCGATGAAGGACGCCGCGTAAAGCACCTCGCCCTTGGCCTCGGCCAGCGGCTTGCCCTGTTCCGAGGTCATGATCCGCGCGATGTCATCGGCGTTTTCGACCATCAGATCGAACCAGCGCCGCAGCACCGCCGCGCGGGTCTTGGCGGGTTCGGCGGCCCATTTGCGCTGCGCGGCGGCGGCACAGGCAATGATGGGTGCGATTTCGTCGCCGCCAAAGCTGGGCACATTTCCGACCACGCTGCCGTCAGCCGGGTTCGTCACCGCGATCATCCCGCCGGCGCGGCTGCCGGACCAGCCGCCGTTCACTAGACATTCGGAACGCAGCAGAGACGGGTCGGAAAGTTGCAGCATGATCGGCCCTCCGGGGCAGGTTTTCAGGAAAGAAAGGTTCGGCGCGGGCCGGGCGGTCAATCCGCCTCCGGCTCGTCCAGGAATGTCGCCATGGCGGCGGCGGCGAAGGGCAGCTTCATCGGCTGCCGCCCCAGCATGTCGCGGATGGCCGAGCCGATGGCGGCGGCGGGGATGATGACCGGCGGCTCACCGATGCCCTTAGCGCCGAAGGGGCCGGTTTCCGAGGCGTTCTCGATAAAGATCGTCTCGATCGAGGCCGGAATGTCCTTGATCGTCGGCATCCGATAGTCGTGGAAATTGCCGTTGCGGATCGCGCCAGTCTTGTCGATTTCAAGGTTTTCGTACAGCGCATAGCCGATGCCCTGCACCACGCCGCCCTCGACCTGACCGCGCGCCGCGACCGGGTTCAGCACCCGGCCGATGTCATGCGCGGCGACAAAGCGCAGCACCTCGACCCGGCCAGTGTCCAGATCCAGCGCGATCTCGACGCCGTGGCAATGAAAGGTCGGCTCGCCCAGACGGGCCATGCGGGCGCCGTCCAGCGTGGACCCCGACACCTCGACCTGTTTCGCCCGATACCGCCCCGAGGCGACCACCGGCCCCGTCCGCATCTTGGCCGAGGCGATCACCTCGGGCAGCGGCAGCGAGGCGTTCGAGGGCGCCAGCGCCTGGACCCGGCCATCGCGCAGCACCAGATTCTCCCGAGCGACGCCCAAGAGTTCGGATGCCTCTTCCTTGATCTGATCGACGATCTGATTGACCGCGTTCAGCGTGGCATTGCCGGTCGAGAACAACGTCCGGCTGCCGCGCGAGCCGGATTCAAAGGGCGCATCCCGCGTGCTGCCATTGTTCAGCGTCACCCGCTCCGGGTCGATGCCCAGTACCTCGGCCACCATCGCCGGCAGCGTGGTCGAGATGACGCTGGTGCCGATTTCCGTGCCCCCCGAGGACAGGGTGGCGCTGCCATCGTCATGCAGCTCGACCATGGCCGAGGAGGGCGTGCCCAGCGTCGACCACCAGGTGCAGGCCAGACCATAGCCACGCGGGCGGGTGTCGGTGGGCGTCTCGGCCCGGAATTCGGCCAGCCGCGCGGCGACCCGTTCCATGCATTCGGCGACCGTCACCTCGGCGGTGATTTCCTCACCCCCGGGGCCGCGCTGGCCCTTGGTGATGAAGTTGCGCCGCCGCAGCTCGTTCGGGTCAAGGCCAAGCGCCTCGGCGATGTCGTTGATATGGGTCTCATTGGCATAGACCAGCTGCGGCCCCGTGGGCCCCCGGAAGGAACCCGTCGGGCAGGTATGGGTATAGACCGCCCGCGATCTCAGATCGAGATTTTCGATGTAATAGGGGCCGGTCGCGTAAAATGCCGCCATCGAGTTCAGCGACTGGATGTCCAGCGCATAGGCGCCCGAATCCAGCAGGATGTCGCAGCGGCGGGCCAGAAAGCGGCCCTCGGCGTCGATGGCGGTGGCCATTTCCACCACCGAGTTTTCGCGCGGGCTGCCGGTGCGCATATCCTCGCCGCGTTCGCAGATCAGCTGAATCGGGCGGCCCGTGGCCAGCGCCATCGCCGCGACATGCGGGGCAAAGCCGACATGCAGCTTGCCGCCGAAACCGCCGCCGACCGCCGGCACCTTGATCTCGATCCGGCTGATCGGAATGCCGAACAGCTCGGCCAGAACCATGCGCACGCCAAAGGGCTGCTGCGTGCTCATGATCAGCGACAGCCCTTCGCCTTCGGGCATGGCGACGACGCCGCGCGGCTCAAGATAGCCCTGATGGACGCGGTGGGTCTCGATTTTCGTGGTGATGACCTTGAAGGCGTCGCGGAAGACGGCATCCGGATCGCCCCGCAGGATGCGGGCGGTGTCCAGCACGTTCGGCTTACCGGCATGGACCGCCGGCGCGTCGGGTTCTGCGGCGGCGGCAAGATCGACGACAAAAGGCGTCGGGTCGATCTCGACCGCGACCAGCTTTGCGGCACGTCGGGCGGCGGCAAGGCTGGTCGCCGCGATCATCGCCACCGGCTCGCCTACATAGCAGACCGCCTCGCGGGCAAAGATCGGCTGGTCGTGCAGATAGTTACCATAGCCGCCGGCCGGGACATCGGCGGCGGTTAGCACCGCCTCGACCCCCGGCGCCTGCCGGGCGGCATCCACGCCGATGCGGATGATCCGCCCCGCCGCCACGGTTGAGCGCACCAGCACCGCATAGAGCATGCCGCGCAGGATGATATCCTCGGTGTATTTGATCGCCCCGGTGACGCGCACCCGTGAATCGCGGCGCGTCAGTTTCGTTCCCAGCACGTTCATCAGCGGGCCTCCGTGGCAAGCTGGTCGGCGGCGCGGCGCATGGCCTGCCTGATCGGCAGATAGCCGGTGCAGCGGCACAGGTTCCCGGCCAGAGCGGTGGCGATCTGGTCATCGCTCAGCGCAGCGTCGCCCTGTTCGCGAAGCAGCGCGCAGGCAGTGACGACGATGCCGGGGGTGCAAAAGCCACATTGCGCGCCGTCAGCCTCGATCATCTCCTCGACGATCACCTTGCCGACCGGGGTCTCCGTCACGCCCTCGATGGTCTCGATCCGGGCGCCGTCGCATTCGCAGGCATAGACGAGGCACGAGTTCACCGCCCGCCCGTCCATGACTACCGTGCAGGCGCCGCAATCGCCGGTGGCGCAGCCCAGTTTGGTGCCGGTCAGCCCGAACTCATAGCGCAGCACGTCGATCAGCCGGGTCTCGGTATCTGCCTCGGCCTGACGGTCCTTGCCGTTGATCTGCATTGCGATGGTGGTCATGGCTGCTGCTCCATTGCCCGTGCCCGCGCCAGTTCGGTGACGCGGTAGGTGAGGGGACGAAGGACATGCAGACGGTGCTTGCGCGTACCGCGCACGTCGTCGATCGGGGTTGCGGCGGCGATGACCGCCTGCGCGGCGGCCTGGACGGCGGTCGCGTCCACCGGGGATCCGACCAGCGCGGCCGCCGCATCCGGGACAAGGATCGGCTTGGGTCCGCAGGCGCCGATGGCGACGCGCGCCTCGGTGCAGCGCCCGTCCCGCATCGCCAGATGCACGGCGACGCCAGCGACCGACAGATCCATGGCATTGCGATAGGTGAATCGCTGATAGGCTGAGCCGCCGGGTCGCCGGGGCATGATGATCCGCGCCAGCAGCTCATCACGGCGCATGACGGTGCGGCCGGGGCCGGTAAAGAACTCCGCCGCCGGAACACGCCGCGTGCCCGAGGCCGAGGCCAGCTCCAGCTGACAGTCCAGCGCCAGCAATCCACAGAGCGTATCGGCCGCCGGCGAGGCACGGCAGATATTGCCGCCGATGGTGGCGCGCGCCCGGGTCTGCCAGCTGCCGACCAGTGCCGCGCCATCGCGGATCGCATTGGCCGGGAAGGGCGCGCGCTGCGCCAGCGGGTCCAGCCGGGTGCAGGCGCCGATGGCGATGCTGTCCTCGGCCATTTCGACACTGTCGAGGCCCGCGATGCCCTTCAGGTCGACGATGCGTTCGGCGGCGATCATGCCCTCGGCCCGCATGATGACCAGATCGGTGCCCCCGGCCAGCAGGCAGACGTCATCGCCGCCGATCAGCGCGACGGCGTCCGACAGGCTGCGCGGCTTGGCATAGGGAAGGGTGGTTTCTGTCGTCATAGCTGGCGTGACCCCGGAGAAGTCAGAAATGCGGGCGGAGAGGGGCCGCCCGTTTCCGGGCGACCTGCCTGTCGTCAGGCGGCCTTGTCGCGGCCGGCCTTGAGCTCTTCGACCAGCGCGACCAGCGCGCCGAGATAGCCGAAGTGCCGGAAGCCCATGACGGTGCCGGTCGCGACCGAGGTGAACACCGAATCGTGGCCGGTGGCGAAGATATTGGCGAAATGCACCTCGACGAAGGGCTTGCCGCTTTGATGCAGCGCCAATTTCGTCGGCTCGCCAAAGGCCCAAAGGCCGCCCGGATTGATCATCCAGGCGTCGATCTCATCGTGTTCCTCGATGAAATCGACCAGGTCGCCCTCATGGTTCGAATGGAAGGGCACCACCTCGACGCCAAGGCCCTTGCCGGCCTCGGACACCAGATCCTCCAGCTCCTGCAGGGAGCCGATGATGCCGTAGATGTTCTTGTCGCGCTTGCCGAGGCTAGTCATGTTCAGACCGTTCAGCAGGCCGATGCGCAGGGTTTTCTCGCTCATGCCGGGGTCCTCACTGATAAAGCGAACGGGGCGCGCCATGCGCACGGTTATAGGGGCTGTCGCCCTGCGGATGCAGGAAACTCGGCTCATCCAGCGCCAGCGTCAGCGCCGTCAGCGCGCCGAGATAGGTCGAGGGGCCGAAGCCCGAGAAGATCGACAGCACGCTGTCCGAGAAGATCGACTTCTTGTTCAGCTCGGCATTGTCCATGTGGATCTCGGCGCAGGGCTTTTTCGAATCCTTCAGCGTGTGACGCAGCGATTCGCCGACGCGAACCAGACCGCCCGGATTGACCAGAAACGCATCCGCACGCTCGCGCGCCTCATGGACGAATTCCAGCAGTTTGCCTTCGTGGTTCGAGCGGAAATGCTCGACCTCGATGCCGAGATCAGCAGCCCAGCCCTGAAGCAGATCCTCGAGATTTCCGATCTGCTGCATTTGCGGACCAAGATTCGGCCCCCCGAGGACCACGATCCTCCATTTGGTATCTCCATTCCTGAGCTTTTTAAGATCCATGGCATTATCCCTCGGCGCCCTGCGCCAGTTCGCTGCATTGATCGGGGCCGTCGCTCCACCCGGAACGGGCCGCCGCATCCCGACTCTAGGCAAGTCTGCCGAACTTGACAAGAGGAAGAACATACATTATGACTGTCTGACATTTAAGGTGGAGATGTGATCTGGCCTCGATGACGGCTGATCCTGTCCGCGCAGAGGCAACTGCCGCTTGGAGACCCCTATGAATCGCCCTTCTTCCCGCCTGCCCCGCGTCGCCCTGATGGTGCCGTCGTCGAATACGGTTATGGAAGCCGACTTCAATCGTGGACTGCAAGGGCAGTGCACTGTCCACACCGCCCGCATGTATATGGTAGAGACGACCCGCAGCGCGGAAATCGAGATGGTCGAGCAGTACGCGCCCAAGGCCGCCAAAGATCTGGGCACGCTGAATCCCGATCTTCTGGTCTTCGGCTGCACCTCGGCCGGGTCGCTGTTCGGAACGGAATACGACCTGCGGATCTGTCGTGAACTGGGCGAGATGGCGAATGCGCCGGGGATCGGCGTTCTCAGCGCCGTCGGCGAGGAGCTGGACCTAACCGGCGGGCGCAAGCTGGCCGTCCTGACGCCCTATGTTGAAGAGTTGACGACCTCGGTAGCCAACGCGGCCGCGACCGAGACGCGCCAGATCGCCGTTGCCGCCGGGATGGGCATCAGCGACAACGTCACCCTGTCGGACCCCACGCCCGATGATATCCTGCGCTTTGCCAAGGACAGCCTTGCCGGACACGACTTCGATTCGCTGCTTGTCTCCTGCACGAATTTCCGCGCGTTGGAGGCCATGCCGCTGCTGGAGGACGCCTTTGGAGTTCCGGTCGTGACCAGTAACAGCGCCATCCTGTCGGTCATTCGCAAACGTCTCGGGCTTGTCTGAGGGCGGGCTCAGGGCGCGCCGCAAGCGGTGAATGCGCCGCGCCCTGAGTTGGGGGGCGTCGAGGGATTGCACAAAATTCAGGCATTTTTTCCCAGCTGACTGTGACGTGATACCTGCACGCGCGACCCTGGCCCGTCGGGTTGATGAGTTGCGGGAGCCCTTGTCTTATCCATCCGTGACACCTGCCCGACCTGTCGCGGCGACGTTCTGGCCCATAATGATGACGAATCCATTCAGGGACCCGACGACCTCGATGGCAAGAGCGTCGCCACTGAGAGCGGCAGCGCCGCTGCCCTGTGGGTGCGGGACAACATTCCAACCACCAAGGTCACGCTGATGCCGAACGTCGCCAACAGTCTGCTAGAGTTCCAGGCCGGCCATGTCGACTCGGTCATCTACGACTATCGGACGCTGGCTTATTTCGCGCAGACCGATGGGGCGGACAGCGCGCGGGTTCTGAAACAGTCGGTCGGTGATCGCTTCGATGTCGGGATCGCGTTCCCCAAGAACAGCGAGCTGGTCGCCGGGGTCAACAACACGCTGCAAGAGATACGCGCCGACGGCCGCTATCACGCAATCTACAAAAAGTGCTTCGGCGAAGCTTGAATAGCCCCGAGATTTGTAGACGCCTTCTTTCCTAGTTTTGAGGCAGGAGTAGCATCATGAGCGAATCGAATTTCACCGAAGAATTTAAGCGTGACGCTGTGCGCCAGATCACGGAGCGAGGCTATCCGGTTGCGGAGGTTTCGCAGCGTCTCGGCGTCAGCCAGCATTCGCTCTACGAATGGAAGAAGAAGTTTGCTGCGTCGAACGCCAAGGGCAACGACGAGGCCGAGGAGAACAGGCGGCTGAAGAAGAAACTGGCTCGCGTCACCGAGGAGCGAGATATCCTATCACGGCATTGTTTCGCCTGTGCGCGGTAGAAACAGGTTGTGCTACTACGGCCGCCGGAGGGGGTTTGCCGACTGCTTATTGGAGGCGTTCAACCCCGTGAAAAACCGTGACACATGGGCTGTTGCGAGGGAGTGTCAGGAATTCTGTGCCGGGGGCCATGATGATGAAAAGGCGCGAATCATCACATGGCTATCGAAAAAGAACTTCTGGATTCGACGTCCACATTCATCCCTTGACCGGCAGACGCCGGATCAGGCTTCCTTCAACGCGCTGGCACAGATGATGGTGGCGGCATAATCGGAGCGGAAATCCACCTAGCAAAACGCCCGAAACTGTTCAAACAAACCGAGCCACCTTTAACAGCCATCAGGCTGCGCCGCCGATCACCAATTCAGCCGTATTTCGAGGCCTCTATATGGACAATTTTTCGCGAAAGCTGGGCGATCGCCGATTTTGCGTGGGAGGATTGACAGCCGAGACTACATACATGAAAATCATATGACAATCTAACGATATGGTTGCAAGAATCCATGCCTGTAACACTAGGTCAAGCAATACCAGGAAAGCTGGGTCACATCGCGCGTTTGGGTAGCGCGATTTCTTCCAATCTATTCACACAGCGCGAAAAAGATTGGCTGCCCTTTGAGCTGCGACCTGTCATCACCTACCAGAATACCCTAGTTAATCACTATGCGAAACCGAACAGCTATGCGATTGGGTTTGGCGATGACAGTATAGCCCTTATTTTTGACGACAGAATCGTTAATTATAAATTTGATGATACTAATTTGTTGGCGGCCGAAATATCGCGCCTCGAAAAGGCCGGTTTCCGCAAAATGTCTTTCGACGTCGTTGCTCTGACCCTCTTGCTTGTCATTATAGCAGGCTTGGGGATTGCTTTGATCGCGCATTCAACAATGTGACGTTGTATCTTCTTTCTGAGAAGAAGATATTCTCGACTTCTTGAGATGTCCGCTTTGTGATAAATTTCGATAAGCTTATGGAATATTACTAGAGCAGATTCTACTTATTCCTGGTTATATCCGGCGGCCTTGAAGTAATGTCGGCATTCGTCGGCGCTGAAGGCTGAGAGGCAATCGGCCACGACGGCCCAGAGTTCGTCGATGGTCCTTGCGGCGGCCATTCTCAGGAGAGCCTTGAGCTTCGAGAAGGCCATTTCGATTGGGTTCAAATCCGGCGAGTATGGCGGCGGGAACAAAAGCCGGACTCCGACCTTCTCGATCGCCTCGCGCACGCCGCTAATCCTGTGGGTCGTCAAATTGTCCATGACCACGATATCGCCGGGGCGAAGCTCGGGTGCGAGAACCTGCTCGGCATAGGCAAGGAAGGTCGGACCGTTCATAGGGCCATCGAGCAGCATCGGCGTGGCTATGCCGTCCAGGCGCAGGCCAGCGGTGAACGTGGTCGTCTTCCAATGGCCGTGGGGAACGGCCGCCCGCATCGCTTGCCGCAAGGCGCTCGCCCTAGCAGCCGCGCCATCTTCGTGGAGGCAGCGGTCTCGTCGATGAATATCAGTCTCTCAGGATCGAGATCGAGCTGGCTATCGAACCAGACGATGCGACGGTGCAGCACATCGGGGCGCTGCTGCTCTGAGGCGTGCGCCGTCTTTTTTTGAACGTGATGCCGCGCCGGTTGAGGAACACCCTTCTGCTCGAGGGGGAGATGACGACGCGCCGCCAGAAGCGCTTCGAGGCCAGGGCGCCGCTGTCATCACCGGATCAATACTCCCCAAAAGCGGGCTCTGACGCACATTTGCTGACATGCGGTTCCTACGAGGCGCCGATCAATCGCGCTTGCAGCGGATCAAGCTTTGCTCTTCCGTACATCTGGCGTTTGATGAGCTTCAGGCGTGTGATCTGACCTTCCGTTTGTCCATTTGGCCACGGTGAAATGATCGCGTTTCTCAGAGCGTTGAGGTCCTTTTCGACGCCGCCGGCAAACGATCCGATCAGGCTTTGTCTAGCGGCTTCCAGCCACTTGTCGAGCCTTCGCGCTGTTTTCGAGCGGATCATGGGCTGGAAGTCACCGATGGCCGTGCGGGCGACTACAAGCTCCGGGACGTTCACTTCGATCGCCGCGACCAAGATTGCTTCAGACTTTGCAAGATCATCGCGCGCGGTGGTCATGAGCCGATGGCGTTCTGGCAAGCCCGCTCTGATTGGCCTTTTCCGCAAGACGTCGGCGTTGCGCCCATTGCGAGACGACGTCACTCTGCCCCACA
>NZ_CP131132.1 GCF_033705735.1 Shinella zoogloeoides | reverse complement strand
AGTGTCGGTCCGGAAAGAAGTTGCGTAATCTGAGTCGGTTATGATTCCCTGGCTTTGAGATGATTCTTTTCGGGCAAGGCAGCGATGTGGACGACAGCGAACCGTGGAAAATACAAGCGCGATGGATTGCGCTATCCGAGTGATCTGACGGATGCGGAATGGGCTCTGGTGGAGCCGTTGATCCCTCCAGCCAAGCGTGGCGGGCGCCGACGTGAGGTCAATGTTCGCGAGGTCGTCAACGGCCTGCTGTATGTGCTGAGCACGGGCTGCCAGTGGCGCGCCGTTCCGAAAGACCTGCCGGCCAAGAGCACGTTGTTCGACTATTTCGACCTTTGGAACTGGGACGGCACACTCGGCCGTCTTCACGATGAACTCTATGTGAAATGCCGCGAGGCGATGGATCGTGAGGCCAGTCCCACCGCCTGCATCATCGATAGCCAGAGCGTTAAAAGCGCCGAAAAAGGGGGATCTGCATCGACCCGAGCGGGTATGATGCGGGCAAGAAGATCAAGGGCAAGAAGCGCCACATCCTCGTCGATACGGTAGGGCTGCTGCTTCATGCCCTGGTTCACCCGGCCGACATCCAGGATCGTGACGGTGGCGTGCTGGTCTTGAAGACGCTGTTTGGGAGGTACCCGTTCCTGAAAAGGCTGTTCGCCGATGGCGGCTATCAGGGACCTGTCTTTGCCAAGGGGCAGAAGAAGGCCATGCCGGGCCTTGCGACCGAAATCGTCAAGCGCTCCGATACTGCCAAAGGCTTCGAGGTCTTGCCGAGACGTTGGGTGGTTGAGAGGACCTTCGCGTGGCTGGGACGTTGCCGCAGGCTGGCCAAGGACTTCGAAAACATGTCACGCAACGCACTCGCCTTCCTCAAATTGGCATCCATTCGCCTCATGCTGAGAAGGCTCTGTTCAAACTGAATAACTTTCCGGACCGACTCTAAGTACTCGTGCATGACCGATAGCGAACAAGTACCGTGAGGGAAAGGTGAAAAGCACCCCGACAAGGGGAGTGAAATAGAACCTGAAACCGGTTGCCTACAAGCAGTCGGAGGCCGCAAGGCTGACGGCGTACCTTTTGTATAATGGGTCAACGACTTAGTGTGTCGAGCAAGCTTAAGCCGGTAGGTGTAGGCGCAGCGAAAGCGAGTCTGAACAGGGCGTTCAGTTCGACGCATTAGACCCGAAACCGAGTGATCTAGCCATGAGCAGGTTGAAGGTTGGGTAACACCAACTGGAGGACCGAACCCGCATCTGTTGCAATAGATTGGGATGACTTGTGGCTAGGGGTGAAAGGCCAATCAAACTCGGAGATAGCTGGTTCTCCGCGAAATCTATTTAGGTAGAGCGTCGACCGAATACCTCAGGGGGTAGAGCACTGGATGGGCTATGGGGACTCACCGTCTTACTGATCCTAACCAAACTCCGAATACCTGAGAGTACTAGTCGGCAGACACACGGCGGGTGCTAACGTCCGTCGTGAAAAGGGCAACAACCCTGACCTCCAGCTAAGGTCCCCAAGTCATGGCTAAGTGGGAAAGGATGTGAGACTCCCAAAACAACCAGGATGTTGGCTTAGAAGCAGCCATCATTTAAAGAAAGCGTAACAGCTCACTGGTCTAATTAAGGGGTTTTGCGCCGAAAATGTAACGGGGCTAAAGCCATGCACCGAAGCTGAGGATTGGACTTAAAGTCCAGTGGTAGCGGAGCGTTCCGTAAGCCTGCGAAGGAGGACCCGTGAGGGCCTCTGGAGGTATCGGAAGTGCGAATGTTGACATGAGTAACGATAAAGGGAGTGAGAGACTCCCTCGCCGAAAGACCAAGGGTTCCTGCTTAAAGTTAATCTGAGCAGGGTTAGCCGGCCCCTAAGACGAGGCGGACACGCGTAGTCGATGGGAACCACGTTAATATTCGTGGGCCTGGTGGTAGTGACGGATTGCGTAACTTGTACATTCTTATTGGATTGGGTGTGCAGGGAAGCGGTTCCAGGAAATAGCTCCACCGTATAGACCGTACCCGAAACCGACACAGGTGGTCAGGTAGAGAATACCAAGGCGCTTGAGAGAACTCTGCTGAAGGAACTCGGCAAATTGCACGCGTAACTTCGGAAGAAGCGTGACCCCATGGCACGCAAGTGTTGTGGGGTGGCACAGACCAGGGGGTAGCGACTGTTTATCAAAAACACAGGGCTCTGCGAAGTCGCAAGACGACGTATAGGGTCTGACGCCTGCCCGGTGCTGGAAGGTTAAGAGGAGAGGTGCAAGCTTTGAATCGAAGCCCCAGTAAACGGCGGCCGTAACTATAACGGTCCTAAGGTAGCGAAATTCCTTGTCGGGTAAGTTCCGACCTGCACGAATGGCGTAACGACTTCCCCGCTGTCTCCAGCAGAGACTCAGTGAAATTGAATTCCCCGTGAAGATGCGGGGTTCCTGCGGTTAGACGGAAAGACCCCGTGCACCTTTACTATAGCTTTACACTGGCATTCGTGTCGGCATGTGTAGGATAGGTGGTAGGCTTTGAAGCAGGGACGCCAGTTTCTGTGGAGCCATCCTTGAAATACCACCCTTATCGTCATGGATGTCTAACCGCGGTCCGTTATCCGGATCCGGGACCGTGTATGGTGGGTAGTTTGACTGGGGCGGTCGCCTCCGAAAGAGTAACGGAGGCGCGCGATGGTGGGCTCAGACCGGTCGGAAATCGGTCGTCGAGTGCAATGGCATAAGCCCGCCTGACTGCGAGACTGACAAGTCGAGCAGAGACGAAAGTCGGTCATAGTGATCCGGTGGTCCCGCGTGGAAGGGCCATCGCTCAACGGATAAAAGGTACGCCGGGGATAACAGGCTGATGACCCCCAAGAGTCCATATCGACGGGGTTGTTTGGCACCTCGATGTCGGCTCATCGCATCCTGGGGCTGGAGCAGGTCCCAAGGGTTTGGCTGTTCGCCAATTAAAGCGGTACGTGAGCTGGGTTCAGAACGTCGTGAGACAGTTCGGTCCCTATCTGCCGTGGGTGTAGGAATATTGACAGGATCTGTCCCTAGTACGAGAGGACCGGGATGGACATATCTCTGGTGGACCTGTTGTCCTGCCAAGGGCATAGCAGGGTAGCTATATATGGAATGGATAACCGCTGAAGGCATCTAAGCGGGAAACCAACCTGAAAACGAGTATTCCCTTGAGAGCCGTGGAAGACGACCACGTTGATAGGCCGGGTGTGGAAGCGCAGCAATGTGTGAAGCTTACCGGTACTAATAGCTCGATTGGCTTGATCGTTCTCATTGTTCATGCTCATCGGCGCAGCATAGCTGCACTGATGATGCTGATCTTCTGTCCTGACGCGCCAAAGCGCTCCGGACGGGCCGCGCCATCAGGCGCGACGGCCTCTGGCCTTGCGGAGATTCGCTCCGAAACGCCAGGCCAAAGATCAAAGACGTGTTCACAAAATTAAGACAAACGAAGGCTCGAGCCTTCTACCAGCTTCTCAAAAGATTGCCCTTAGCCGACCTGGTGGTCATGGCGGGGTGGCTGCACCCGTTCCCATTCCGAACACGGCCGTGAAACGCCCCAGCGCCAATGGTACTTCGTCTCAAGACGCGGGAGAGTAGGTCGCTGCCAGGTCTGCTAAAGGCAATCAAATCTTCTCATAACAAGCCTCGGCCCAAGCCGAAATCGGGCCGCCCTCAAAGCGGCCCTTTTGCAATGCATAAACAATAACGCGGGGTGGAGCAGCCCGGTAGCTCGTCAGGCTCATAACCTGAAGGCCGCAGGTTCAAATCCTGCCCCCGCAACCAAGTTTCTTAAAGACTATCAAGACTTTAATCGGCCTCCTTCGGGAGGCTGAAGTCGTTTTTGGACCTAGCACACAGTCAGCACAAACACACCCCACCCGTTTGACGGGAGGCTTGATGGTGTGATTCCCTCTTCCCATATCGAGCAATAAGCGAAATGGGAGGGCAGTATGCCAAGCCATGAAATCCTCGGAGGATTGGTGCAGATTTACCGGCGCGGGGCCGCGTCTGGCATTGCTCTACGTCCATAAAGGGCCGTCAGTATCGTGTGAGCACCAAGGAAACCGGCTTGGAGCAGGCCAAGGCTTTTGCAGAAGACTGGCTTCTCGGTTTGCGCGGGAAATCGGCGGCGGGTATTTTGAAGACCGAAACCACCTTCGCGGAAGCCGCCAAGAAGTTCGAGCAGGAATATGCGGCCATCACCGAGGGGGAGCGCAGCCCCAAATGGGTGGAGGGTCACAGCATCCGCCTGCGGCTCCATCTGGTGCCGTTCTTCGGCAAGATGGGCGTCTCGGAAATCAATGCCGGTACAGTTCAGGATTATCGCGTGCAGCGCATTGCCACGTCCACGACGGGGAGGGCACCGGCACGCAGCACCTTGCATGACGAGGTGGGCACGCTCCGGCAGGTCCTGAAAACCGCCATTCGCCATAAATGGCTCCAGCATCTTCCCGACCTGTCGCCGCCGTATAAGACGCAGGGGAAGATTGTTCACCGGCCATGGTTCAGCCCCGCCGAGTACAAGCAAGCTTGACCTGCCACTGAAGTTTCATCCGGCTGCGATTAGAGCGTCGGCGTTTTTTTGATAAGCCAAATGGCGGGGTGGGAGCAACCGGCGGAAACGCGGAGCTTCCACATTGCGTAGCGTTGGAGCCGGTTGCGGCGATGATCCCGGCATAGTCCGCTGGGGTCTGGTATCCGAGCGATGAGTGCGGCCGGAAATTGTTGTAGTCGCCGGCCCATTCCGCAATGGCGCTGCGAGCATGATCGAGACCGAAGAACAGGCTCTCGTTGAGCAGCTCGTCGCGCATGCGGCCGTTGAAGCTCTCGACATAGCCATTTTGCATCGGTCTTCCCGGCGCGATGTAGTGCCACTCGACCTTGTGATCCTTCGACCAAGCAAGGATGGCATTCGAGGTCAGTTCGGTCCCGTAGCACCTACGGAAGGAAGAACTGGAGCCACCGAGGGAACGGTGCGCGCAGCTTTTTTGCTGCAAGCGCGCATCGTTCGAGGTGGCCGTGGCCAGTCGAAGTACCTCTAGAATGTGAGTGTTCACAACTCATTCCGGAGAGACCGACCATGACCAGTCAGAATTCTATACCTGCCGATGCTGTGTTGGTAGCCATCGACATCGCCAAGGTTCGCAATGAAGTGTTGATCGAAGCACCCGGCCATAAACGCCGCCGTCGGTTATCTGTTCTCAATACGCGTGCAGAACATGACCATCTGATCGCGATTTTGCAATCATATGACCGACCGGTGGTCTGCGCCTTTGAGGCAACGGGTAACTATCATCGTCCGATCGCCTGGCGGTTGGTGGAAGCCGGCTTCGAAACGCGGTTAGTGTCGTCGCTAGCGCTTGCCCGCACGCGAGAAGCCTTGCACAACAGTTGGGACAAAAACGATCCCAAGGATGCCCAGGTGATCCTACACATGTTGAGGATCCACTCGACTCAGGTCTATCATGATCCCTTGCGTGCTGGCATCAACGACGTTCAAGAATTGTCGAAGACACACGAAGCCATTGCTAACGCCAAGACCGAGATCCAACATCGCATCCTGACGCATTACCTGCCGCTGTATTTTCCAGAGATCGAGCGTTTCCGGGGTAACAGTCGGAGCGACTGGTTCTTCGCGTTCCTCGACGCCTTCCCCACACCATCGAGCATCACGACACTGACGAAGGAGAAGTTCGTCGAAGCGGCATGGGATGTTGTCGGCAGGAAAGTGAGCAAGTCACAGATTTTAATGGATATTTATGAGACTGCCCGCACCTCGATTGGCTTGCCATTGCCGCTGGATGCGCCTGCAATTCGCATGTTTCGGATGGTTGTCGCCGAAGCCCGCAGCCTGATCCGCCAACGCAACGAGATCGAAGCACAGGCCGATGATTTGCTGCGAAACAGCCGTGATTATCAGATCCTGCGGCAGATTCCTGGGATCGGTCCGATCAACGCGCTAACGATCATTGCGGAGGCTGGGGACCTGCGCCGCTTTCATCATCACCGTCAGTTTCTCAAATTCTGCGGGCTGGATCTGTCGACACAGCAATCGGGCCAGTATCGCGGCCAAACCCGACTTTCCAAATTCGGCAACGCGCGGCTGCGACGAACCCTGTGGATTGCTGGGCAAGTTGCCATCCGCCAGCGTGAGAACGGCTTCCGACATAAATTCGAACGCTACATCGCGAGAGATCGTGACAATCCCGATCTCCGCCGCAAGGCAATGACCGCTATTACCGCCAAGATGGCGCGTGTCGTACACGCCGTCGTCAAAAGCGGTTCAGATTACCGGCCCTTCGTTGAAGGGCGGGTACCAGGTGGAAGAACCTCTGTCAGTTAGAGCCGTGAGGGCATCCTTCGAATGACCCTGTAGACAATGCTTGGGTCTTCCACCTGGAACAGAAGCTCGTGTTAAGGACGGTGAGGGCCAAAATGATGGACCCTGTGTTTGCTATGGACGAGACCTTTTCCCTTGCCAGTGGAAGCCGCCTGGTTCGACGATGTGACTTGACGAGCGTCATGCAGCGTGAGCATGCTGACGGACAGAGAAACTTTGCCTGCCAAGCCCATTTTCTTCCGCACTTAGGACGTTGTCTGAAACAATCATGCCGGGCTTGCCCCTTCGCTCGACAAGCGTCGTCAGTTCCCTCGCGACACGGCGACCAGAGATAGATGTGTCCGGGATCGCCGCCAGGCATTCGCGTGTGACATCGTCGACCACATTGAGGATGCGAAAGCGTTTGCCGCAGGCGAACTGATCGTGGACGAAATCCAGCGACCAGCGAGCATTCGCTTTTGCTTCGACGAGGATCGGCGCACGCGTGCCAACAGCACGACGCCTGGCTTTGCGTTTGCGCACGCAGAGACCTTCCTCGCGATAGAGCCGATAGATGCGATTGACACCGGACGGTTCCCCATCGCGCCGAAGCAGAATGAACAGCCGTCGGTAGCCAAACCGCCGTCGCTCATTGGCCAGATCGCGTAGCTTCGCTCGCAACTCGACCTCCGGCGGTCGAGAGGATCGATAACGGATCGTCTTTCGGTCGGCACATACAATCTGGCAGGCCCGCCGTTCCGAAAGCCCCATCGTGACCTTCAGATGCGCGACAGCGTCACGCTTGGCGGCAGGCCCTACCATTTTTTTGAGAGAAGTTCGCGGAGTGCGGCTGTATCCAGCATCTGTTCGGCGAGCAGCTTCTTCAGCTTGGCGTTCTCATCCTCCAGCGCCTTCAGGCGCTTGGCCTCAGATACCTCCATGCCGCCGTATTTAGCTTTCCAGTTATAAAAGGTCGCTTCGGAAATCCCGTGCCTACGGCAAAGATCGCCCGCTTTCGCTCCGGCCTCCTGCTCCTTCAGCACCGCAATGATCTGCTCTTCCGTAAATCGCTGCTTCTTCATAAGTCCGTCCTCAATGGGCCGGACTCTAATCCATTCTGGAGGAAGTTCTCAGTGGCAGGTCAATGGCGTTCGAGGTCAGCTCCGTTCCGTAGCACCTACGGAAGGAAGAACTGGAGCCACCGAGGGAACGGTGCGCGCAGCTTTTTTGCTGCAAGCGCGCATCGTTCGAGGTGGCCGTGGCCAGTCGAAGTACCTCTAGAATGTGAGTGTTCACAACTCATTCCGGAGAGACCGACCATGACCAGTCAGAATTCTATACCTGCCGATGCTGTGTTGGTAGCCATCGACATCGCCAAGGTTCGCAATGAAGTGTTGATCGAAGCACCCGGCCATAAACGCCGCCGTCGGTTATCTGTTCTCAATACGCGTGCAGAACATGACCATCTGATCGCGATTTTGCAATCATATGACCGACCGGTGGTCTGCGCCTTTGAGGCAACGGGTAACTATCATCGTCCGATCGCCTGGCGGTTGGTGGAAGCCGGCTTCGAAACGCGGTTAGTGTCGTCGCTAGCGCTTGCCCGCACGCGAGAAGCCTTGCACAACAGTTGGGACAAAAACGATCCCAAGGATGCCCAGGTGATCCTACACATGTTGAGGATCCACTCGACTCAGGTCTATCATGATCCCTTGCGTGCTGGCATCAACGACGTTCAAGAATTGTCGAAGACACACGAAGCCATTGCTAACGCCAAGACCGAGATCCAACATCGCATCCTGACGCATTACCTGCCGCTGTATTTTCCAGAGATCGAGCGTTTCCGGGGTAACAGTCGGAGCGACTGGTTCTTCGCGTTCCTCGACGCCTTCCCCACACCATCGAGCATCACGACACTGACGAAGGAGAAGTTCGTCGAAGCGGCATGGGATGTTGTCGGCAGGAAAGTGAGCAAGTCACAGATTTTAATGGATATTTATGAGACTGCCCGCACCTCGATTGGCTTGCCATTGCCGCTGGATGCGCCTGCAATTCGCATGTTTCGGATGGTTGTCGCCGAAGCCCGCAGCCTGATCCGCCAACGCAACGAGATCGAAGCACAGGCCGATGATTTGCTGCGAAACAGCCGTGATTATCAGATCCTGCGGCAGATTCCTGGGATCGGTCCGATCAACGCGCTAACGATCATTGCGGAGGCTGGGGACCTGCGCCGCTTTCATCATCACCGTCAGTTTCTCAAATTCTGCGGGCTGGATCTGTCGACACAGCAATCGGGCCAGTATCGCGGCCAAACCCGACTTTCCAAATTCGGCAACGCGCGGCTGCGACGAACCCTGTGGATTGCTGGGCAAGTTGCCATCCGCCAGCGTGAGAACGGCTTCCGACATAAATTCGAACGCTACATCGCGAGAGATCGTGACAATCCCGATCTCCGCCGCAAGGCAATGACCGCTATTACCGCCAAGATGGCGCGTGTCGTACACGCCGTCGTCAAAAGCGGTTCAGATTACCGGCCCTTCGTTGAAGGGCGGGTACCAGGTGGAAGAACCTCTGTCAGTTAGAGCCGTGAGGGCATCCTTCGAATGACCCTGTAGACAATGCTTGGGTCTTCCACCTGGAACAGAAGCTCGTGTTAAGGACGGTGAGGGCCAAAATGATGGACCCTGTGTTTGCTATGGACGAGACCTTTTCCCTTGCCAGTGGAAGCCGCCTGGTTCGACGATGTGACTTGACGAGCGTCATGCAGCGTGAGCATGCTGACGGACAGAGAAACTTTGCCTGCCAAGCCCATTTTCTTCCGCACTTAGGACGTTGTCCGAGACGATCATGCAGGGGTAACCGGTTGTGAGCGCGATGCGATCCAGTTCCCGGCCGACACGCTCGCCGGATAGCGAGTTGTCGACCACGGTGGCAAGGCACTCGCGGCTGAATTCGTCGAGGACATACAGGATACGGAAGCGCCTGCCGTCGACCAGCGCAACCGAGACGAAGTCCATGCTCCAGCGCTGGTTCGGGCCCTGCGGGATTGCCATCGGCGCTCGTGTTCCCAGGGCTCGTTTGCGGCCACGCGCTTGCGCCCTGTTAAGGGTCAATATTCGGCGCCGGTTGACACTCAGGACTTTCCCGAAACTGGGGCGAAGTTGGATCTCATGCCGGTTGTCGCCATCTCTTTGCATTTGGCTCTGCACATTGTATAAAATGTGCACCTGCGTGAAGCAGGAATGCCGCGTGGCGACTGTTAGCAAGAGCTTGAAGCACAAGACGATGTCGACCGCAGCTGCCGAGGAAATCCGAAGCCGGATCCTTGAGGGCGTTTTTCCGCCGGGGCGTCAGTTGCGTCAGGAGGAATTGGCGCAGGAATTCGGAATCAGTCGCATACCCATCCGCGAGGCCCTGCTCTTGCTCGAAAGCGAGGGGATCGTGCGCATCCAGCCCCATCGCGGCGCCGTGGTCGTAGAGCTAAGTGCAGAGGAGGTCGAAGAACTCTTCAACATGCGCATCCTTTTCGAGCCGTTTTTACTCGAAAGGTCGGCGCCGCATCTCGCACCCGCGGATTTCGAGAAGCTAGATAAAATCCTTGACCGTTACGAAACGTCGATCGATAAGCTGGATATCGACCGCTGGAACGATCTGAACTCCGAATTCCACATGCTGCTTTATACCCATGCGCGGAGCCCACGTATAACCAGTACAGTCCAGAACCTCCTCGGCGAATGCGACCGGCACACGCGAATTCAGCTCTCCAACATTACTGGCGATCGGGCGCGGGCCGTCCGCGAACACAAGGAACTCGTAAGGCTCTGCCGGGAACGGCGTTTTGCAGAGGCGGCCGATTTCATGCGCATGCATATCGATCGTATCCGGGTTGGCCTAATGGCGCTTCTCCATCTCGACCAGACTGACGCAACAGAAGCAACTGTGGGTGAACAGTAAAAGGGGCCGACGTCGCAGGCGGCGTCGGCCGGTTTTCGCTCTCAGGCGCGGCCCACCGTGAACAGATGTTCGAGCTTGTCGACCTCCACCTCGATACCGAGACCGGGACCGGTCGGCGCGGAGCCGAAGCCGTTTGACGAGCGTGGAAGATAGCTGGCAACGTGGCCGTCCGTCCAGTCGTTGAAGAACGGAGTCATCAGCAGCGATTCCGGCCGGGTCGTTGCCGCCACATGGCTGGTCGCGGCCGTGATGATGTCGCCGCCCCACATGTCCTCCACCGAGACCGCCATGTTCAGTTCCTGTAGCAGGTCGCGGGCTTTGATCGTGTTAGTGAGGCCGCCAAGCTTGCCGAATTTGAGGTTCACCGATACAGCGTTGGCCTCATACTTGGCGCGATAGATTTCGTCGTGGTTGACGATCGACTCGTCGAGAACGAGTGGAAGCGCTGATCCACGATGCGCGAGGATGCAATCGGCCGTCGAGCGGCAGGGTTGCTCGACATAGACTGCGAGGCCGGCCATGCCTTGGAGTGCGAGCTTCGCTGACGCAAGCGACCAGCCGCCGTTGGAATCGGCCACGATGATCGTCTCGGAATCGCCAGCTTCCACGCTGGCGCGGGTCCGCGCAATATCATCCATGGGGTTGTTGCCGACCTTGAGCTGGAAGCGATTGATGCCGGCGGCCCGCCGTTCGCGAATGAACTCGCCCATGGATTCAGGCGCGGCCAGCGGCACTGCCTCGTAGATTGGAAAGCGGTCGTTGAGTACGCCGCCGATCAGCGCCGAGATCGGCCGGCCGAGCGATTTGCCAAGAATATCCCAGCAAGCGATGTCGATCGGGCTCTTGGCGAATTCCTGCCCCATCAACGTGCCGGCCATGATGCGGTTGACCATTCCGATATTGGTTGGATCTGTACCGATCAGCGCCTCCGAGAGGTCCTTCAGCGCGATCCGAATGCCATCTGGAAAGGTCGGCAGGTAGATCTTGCCGAGTGTCGTGATCTCGCCCCAGCCTTCGAGACCCTGGTCGGTGCGGATGCGGATGACCGTGCCGTCTTCCGTGGCCGCGACACGGTCTCCAGACATGACGTATGTTCCGTGGGCATAGCCGACGGTATACTTGTAGATGTCCACCCCGGTGATTTTCATGGTCTTTCCTTAAGATTGGCGGCTGCGTCTTGCGCAAGCAGTTGCATCAGAATGTCATATTGGGTGCCGGAGATGCGGACTCCGTCGCGCGTTGTGCGCGCCCTGGCGGCGAAGCGCCGTGACGAGGGTAGTCGGGCGCCCTGAGCTGGAATCGCCTCAAGCAGCCGTTCGGCGCTTTTGAAATGCCTGTCGCGTTCCGTGCCCATGAACATGTCGGGCGACAGTGCGATGATCAGTTCACCATGGCAGGGGGCGCCGCCGTCGCCATCATCGAAAGCCTGGGATTGCGGGCTTGTCATATCTCCGACCAGCGGGCCTGCGAGAAGCTCGATCATGGTTGAAAGCGCTGAACCCTTGTGGCCGCCGAATGTCATCTGCGCGCCGGCCATGGCCTCAATCGGGTCGTTGGTCGGATTTCCCTGCCGATCGAGAGCCCAGCCATAGGGAATCGGCTGATTGCGCTGGCGATGAAGTTCGATCTCGCCGCGCGCGACGACGCTGGTCGCGAAGTCGAAGATGTAGGGCAGGTGTCCCGGCCGAGGCCAGCCGAAGGCGAGTGGATTGGTGCCGAACAGCGGCGTCCGGCCGCCGTTTGGCGCGACCCAACTGTGGCTCGGCGTCATGGCGAGCGATACGAGGCCCCGCTCGGCGAGAGCCTCGACCTCCGGCCAGAGTGCGGTGAAATGAAAGCAGCGATTGATCGCCATGGCGGCAACGCCGTGGCTCCGAGCTCTTTCCGTCAAGGCGTCGATCCCCATCGTGAAGGCAAGCGAGGAGAAGCCCATATCGGCATCGACCCTGACGATGGCGGATTGATCTGATTGGATTTTCGGCTTGGCAGCAACATTGACCTTGCCGGCGGCGATGGTCCGCACCAGCCCGGCGAGGCGATAAGTGCCATGTGACGCGCATTCGTCACGTTCAGCGGCGGTGATGACGTCTGCCAGCGCATCGGCATGCGGTTCCGTGAGCCCGTGTCTGACGAGGATGCGCGTGGCCAGGGCTTGGATTTCCTGCAGACTCAGAACGCGGTGTCCTGGGGCTTCCTCTGCCGCGGGCTGGCCTTTGGAGGAGAGGGAGGATGGGCTTATCGCCGTCATTTCGAAACTACCACTGCAATCGGACTTCAGTTGCGCGACCTGCCGGAGGTTCGCACGCCGCTGTGCGCGAGATTTTCGACGAGCTCGTCAGAAATCTGTTGCGCAGGCGATGTGTAGTATGCGAAAGCGAAACGCAAGAGCCGCTTTTCCGAAGGTCGTGCGGAGGCAGGATCTGAAGACGTGCTCGGCAGCTCGCCTTCAGCCCGGCGCTCCATGGCGCCGGCAATAATCAGGGAACCGAAAGAGGGAAGTGATGGAGAATTTTACGGATTTGAAAATAGGGCGGCGTGGCTTTCTGGCGGCGGCTGCGGCAGGAACGGCAGCGCTCGCAGCGCCCGCCTTCATTCGCGATGCGCGTGCAGCATCGGAAATTACGATCATTACCTGGGAAACATATCACGAGGACGCATGGATCGCGGAATGGAGCAAGGCGACCGGCGTCAAGGTCAATGTCGTTCGTGCCGGCTCCAATGACGAGATTTTTGCCCAGACCCAGTCGGGCGCGATCCAGGCCGACGTACTCTATTTCGAGTCGGGTTCCATTCCGCGCTTCAAGGAAGCTGGCCTCATTGTGCCGATTGACGCTTCCAAGCTCCCCAATGCGGTCAACATAACGCCCGGCCTCAAATATCAGGAACGCAACACGGTCGATGGCGATCTCTATGGTGTACCCTATAGTTGGGGAACGCAGCCGTTGATGTTCAACGCGGATGTCGTCACCGAAGGCACCGACAGCTGGGCCGCGCTCTGGGACGAAAAGCATGCCGGCAAAGTCAATCTGTTCGATGATGCCTATATCACCTTCCCGATGATCGCGCTGCAGGCTGGCGTTGCGGATCCCTTCAATCTTTCGGACGAAGACTTCGCCAGGTGCGCCCAAGTGCTCGCCGCCCTTCGTCCACAGGTCCGTACCATCGCGCGCGGCTTCAACGACGCCGCGGCGATCTATGCGGCCGGTGACGCGGTCATCGGTTACTGCAATAACGTTTCCATCGTCTTTAATCTCCAGCGCAAGGGTATGAACTTCAAGTACACCTTCCCCAAGGAAGGTACGCCGACCTGGATCGACAATGCGGTTTTGACCCCGCATGGCGATCGTCCGGAAGTCTATCAGTTCCTCAACGACAACCTGACGCTGGAATGGCAGTCCCGCTTCATCTCCTTGTCACTCAACAACGGCGTACTGACCGACGAGGGCGCCAGACAGGGTGGTGTGAAGGACGATATCCTCGCCAAGACCAACATCATCGATCAGAATCAGCCCAGTTTCTGGGAGAAGATGGTTTTCTTCAAGGCGCCTGAAAGCGTCGATCGTCGCGTCCAGATGTGGAACGACTTCAAGGCTGGAACCCTCTAGTTTCCGGGTGGGGTAACTGACATGCCTGCACGTAACGATGCAATCATCCGGTTCGAGAATGTCGTCAAGCGCTATCCCGGAGCTGCGACTCCAGCGCTTGAGATCGATGAATTTTCAATCGAGCGAGGTGAGTTTTTCTCGATCCTCGGGCCCAGCGGTTCGGGCAAGACGACCGCGCTGCGCCTCATCGCTGGCTTCGAGCAGGCCGATTCCGGCCGCATCTTTCTCGATGGCCAGGATGTAACCGACGTTCCGCCGCACCGGCGGAACGTCAATACCGTGTTCCAGTCCTATGCGCTGTTCCCGCATATGACGTTGCGGCAGAATGTCGAATATCCATTGAGGATGGCAGGGGTCGACAAGGCCGAGCGCAGTCGACGTGTCGCCGAGGCGCTGGAAATGGTGGCGATGGACAAGATGGCGGAGCGCCTGCCGCATCAAGTCAGTGGCGGCCAGCGCCAGCGCGTGGCTCTGGCCCGTGCCTTTGTTGGCCGCCCCAGGGTGCTTTTGCTCGACGAGCCGCTGTCCGCGCTCGATCTCAATCTGCGGCAGCAGATGCAGCATGTGCTGGTCGACCTGCAGCGTAAGATCGGCATTACCTTCATCTATGTTACCCATGACCAGAGCGAAGCGTTGTCGATGTCGAACCGCGTCGCCATAGTCAATGCCGGCAGCATTCAACAGCTCGACAGTCCAGGCGAGATCTATTATGCGCCCAACAGTCGCTTCGTCGCCCAGTTCATTGGCAAGTCCAACCTGATCGCCGCAGAGGCGGCGGGTTCGGCGGATTCCTCGGTGGTCTCGGTGTGTGGCGAAAGCTTCGGCATGGCGGCGGTCCGCCGACCCGGCGCGATAAGCCTTGGCCTGCGGTTCGAGGCGCTGACCATAACTCCCGCCGATCGGCCGTGCCCCGAAGGTGTCGCGCTTAAAGGCCATGTCTCCGACGTTCTGTTTCTTGGCCATACTTGCGAGGTGAAGGCCCGTTGCCGCGACCAGGATTTCATCGCCTTTGCGCCGGCGCGGCGTGGTGCAATCCTTGAGCATGGCCAGCCGGTTTGGCTGTCCTTCAAGCCGGAAGACTGTGTGGTGCTTGATGACTGACGTCGCCCTTGCATCGCGCGCAAACCCGAACACTGGGAGCGCTGTCCCAGCCGTGCTGTGCGGCATTCTCGCGCGAATGTCGCTTTATGCCTGGCTTGCCCTGCTCGTGGTCCTGCCGAATATCCTGCTGATCGGCGTCAGCCTGCTCACCTCGAAGAACGGCGTGACCAATTTCGATCTGACGCTGCAGAATTTTGCGCGCGCGTGGGAATCGTCAGGCGTCTGGGTTCTGCTCTGGCGGACAGTGGCGACCGCCCTGCTGGCCACGGCGATTGCTACGCTGATCGCCTATCCGATGGCCTATTACGCAGCGCGCATTCTTGAGCGCGGCCGGTTCCTGTCGGTCATGCTGGTCGTCATCCCGCTCTGGATCAGCCTGCTGATGCGTGTTTTCGCCTGGCGGGTGATCCTCGGCGAGAGCGGCGTGCTCAACGCCTTCCTGTTGCGGATGGGTCTGATCTCGGAGCCGAGTTCGGCGCTGCTCTACAATTCCTTCGCCGTCTTCCTCACCTTCGTATATGTCTCAATCCCCTTCATCTTCGTCGCTGCATATTCAGCGATCGACCGCATTCCGCCCAGCCTGACGGAGGCGGCCAACGATTGCGGCGCAAGCGGCTTGAGGGCTTTCTTCACCGTCGTATGGCCGCTGTCGCGTCCCGGCACTTCGGTGGGCGTGGCGCTCGCCTTCCTCATGGCGGTCGGCGACTACATCACGCCGTCGATGGTCGGCGGACTGAATGGGACGATGCTCGGAATGGTCATCGCCTCGCAGTTCGGCATTGTCGGCAACTGGCCCTATGGCGCGGCGCTCGCATTGATGCTGCTTGTGACGGTCGCCGTCGTTCTCGCCATCATGTTCAGGACAGCGCGCGTGCCCGGTATCCTGACCGGCGAGACGGGTGGGATGCTGTCAGTACCGGCAGGCGCCAGGAGTGCCGGCAACATTTTATTCCGTTGGCTCGCCTTTGCGCTGTTCTGTCTGCCCTATCTTTTTCTCTATGCGCCACTCGCAATCATCGCGATATTCTCTTTCAACGACGCGACGGTGCAGGTGTTCCCGCTAAGCGGCATGACGTTCCGCTGGTATCAGGAGGTACTGAGCAACACAGCGCTGCTTGCGGCGCTGAACCGGTCGCTCTATGTCGGGCTTCTGGTTCTGTTGATCTCGATCGCCGCCGGAACGGGATTTGCTATCCTGCTCGCCTATGCAAGGCTTTCCTTCGGGAAGCTTTCGGAGCAATTGCTGACGCTGCCGGTCGCCATACCGGGTGTAGTGCTAGGCATCACGCTTGTGCTTGCTTTCCAGTTGCTTCGCATCCCGACAGGTATTCCGCGCGTCGTGCTCGGGCATTGCACATTCGTCATGCCGGTCATCATGCTGACGGTGCTCAGCCGGCTCAGACGGCTGGATCCTGCCTTGGTCGAAGCATCGACCGATCTCGGCGCGTCCTACGCCAAAACGGTTTGGCATGTCGTGTTGCCACTCGTGCGCGGCTCGATCATCGGTGGGGCGTTGCTCGGTTTCACGCTGTCGGTGGACGAGGTGGTGGTCTCGCTCTTCCTGACCGGAACGCAGCCGACGCTGCCGGTCTGGGTGTGGAACCAGATGCGGTTCGGCTTCACTCCCTCCGTCAATGCCATATTCGTCTGCATCGGTATCGGATCGATCATGCTCACCCTCATTGCGCGCCGCTTCCTCGACGCCAAGGGCACCTGACCGCGCTGAATCATCAAGAAGAAAGGAACAAGCATGTCGTCCACCGCTCAAGAGCTCGCCCGGCTGGCCGAAACCATTAGACCGGAAACGAAGGCGTTCATCGATGGCCGCTTTGTCGATTCCGCCAGCGGCAAGTCCTTCGATACAATCAACCCGGCCACCGGCAAGGTCGTTGCCTCGGTCGCCGAAACCGACCGTGAGGACGTGGATCGCGCCGTTGCGGCTGCACGCTCCGCCTTCAACAAGGGCAGTTGGCGCAATCTCGCTCCGCGCGATCGCAAAGTCGCCTTGCTGCGGCTTGCCGATCTGGTCGAGAAGCATCAGGAAGAGTTCGCCGTCCTCGAATGCCTCGACACAGGCAAGCCTGTCCTCGATGCGCTCAATGCCGACGTGCCGGACGCGATTGCCACGCTGCGCTGGCATGCCGAGGCGATAGACAAGATTTATGACGCCGTTTCGCCCACCTCCGCCGATATCGTCTCGATGGTGGTTCGCGAGCCCATCGGCGTCGTCGGCGCTGTCATCCCCTGGAACTTCCCCCTCGCGATTACCGCGGTGAAGATCGGTCCGGTGCTTGCTGGCGGCAACTCCATCGTGATCAAGCCGGCCGAGCAGACGCCGCTCACGGCCCTCAGGCTTGCCGCCCTTGCGGCAGAGGCCGGCATCCCCGATGGTGTGATAAATGTCCTGCCAGGCTATGGCGAGACATCCGGACAGGCGCTCGGCCGCCATCGCGACGTCGATTGCCTGAGCTTCACAGGTTCGACGGAAGTGGGTGGCTATTTCCTCAAATATGCCGCTGAATCCAATCTCAAGCGCGTGCTGCTGGAACTGGGGGGCAAGAGCCCTGTCATCGTCATGGACGATATCGACGATCTAGGTCCTGTCGTGGAACAGATCGCTCTTGGCATCCTGTTCTCCCAGGGCGAGAACTGCAGTGCAGGCTCTCGGCTGCTGGTTCATGCCGGCATGAAGGACCGTCTGCTCGAAGCCGTCATCGAGAATTTCAAGACGTGGAAGGTTGGCGATCCCTTTGCTG
Organism: Shinella zoogloeoides; assembly: GCF_033705735.1. NCBI lineage: Bacteria > Pseudomonadati > Pseudomonadota > Alphaproteobacteria > Hyphomicrobiales > Rhizobiaceae > Shinella > Shinella zoogloeoides. The sequence goes on along the minus strand of NZ_CP131132.1, from coordinate 203,800 downwards.
AAGACACCAAGATGGGCGCCATGATCGAGCAGAAGCACATGGAGCGGGTGTTGGGCTATATCGAGGCCGGCAAGCGCGAGGGCGCGTTGGTCGCGCTCGGTGGCAACCGTATCCTCGAACAGACCGGCGGCTACTTCATCGAGCCGACCGTGTTCGATGGCGTCGCCAACAGCATGACCATTGCCCAGGAGGAAATTTTCGGCCCCGTGCTGTCGACCATCACGTTCAATGACGTCGAGGAAGCGGTCGCGATCGCGAACGACACGAAATATGGTCTGGCCGCGCAGCTCTATACCAACAATCTGCACATCGCCCATAAGGTCTCCCGCGCCATCCGCGCCGGAACGGTCTCGGTCAACTGCTTCTCGGAAGGCGATCAGGCCGTGCCATTCGGCGGTTACAAGCAGTCGGGCTTTGGCGGGCGCGAAAAATCCATGCTGGCGCATGACCAGTATCTCCAGTTCAAGACGATCTGGATGCAATTGAGGTAGGCAATGACGGATATGGGGAAGAACTCAAACTACGACTATATCGTCGTCGGCGCGGGGTCGGCCGGCTGCGTGGTCGCCAACCGCCTGACCGAGGACGGCACGCGCAGCGTGCTGCTGCTCGAGGCGGGACCACGCGACGGCTCGATCATCATGCGGATGCCGGCGGCACTGGGCCTGCCACTCGAAAGCACGAAGTACAACTGGGCCTACAAGAGCGAGCCCGAGCCCGGACTGAATGGGCGAATAAGCGACCAGCATCGCGGCCGGGTGCTGGGCGGCTCGTCATCTATCAACGGCATGGTTTTCGTGCGGGGCAACCCGCTCGATTACGAAGGTTGGGCGGCGAGGGGATTGCCGAAGTGGTCCTATGCGCATGTCCTGCCTTACTTCAAGAAGATGGAAACCTTCGAGAAGGGCGGTAACGAATACCGTGGTGCGACTGGCCCGCTGCATGTGCACCAATGCCGTGCCGAAAACCCGCTCTACGAGGCCTTTCTTGCTGCAGGGCAGGATTTCGGCCTGCCGCTCAGCACCGACCAAAACGGCTTCCAGCAGGAGGGCGTCAACCGCGCCCAAGCCTCGGTTCGCAACGGCGTCCGCGAGAGCACGGCAGTTGCCTATCTGCGTCCGGCCGAGGGGCGGCGCAATCTCGCCATCGTGACCGGTGCGACCGTGACGCGGCTGATCATGGATGGCAGCACAATACAGGGTGTCGAATACGAGATTGGCGGTGTCGTGAAAAAGGCGATGGCCGGAAAGGAAGTTGTGCTGAGCGCCGGTGCGTTCGATACTCCCAAGATACTGATGCTCTCCGGCATCGGCGATACCGATACGCTCAAGGCGCATGACATCGCGTGCAGGGTCCATCTACCCGGTGTTGGCCGGGATCTCCAGGACCATGTCGCCGTGGCTATCCAGTATACGACAACCAAGTCGGTGTCGCCGACAAAACAGCTCTCGAAATTGGGGCGGCCTTTCGTCGGGTTGCGCTGGCTGTTGACCAAGGCCGGGCTCGGCGCGAGCAACTATTTCGAAGTCGGAGCATTTTTCCGTGGCAATGACACGGTGTCCTATCCGAACATTGAGCACGAATTCCTCCCGATGATCGGCGAATTCTATCGTGGCGAGGCGAGGGTGCTCGACGGCTTTCAGTATTTCACCAGTGTCATGCGTCCCAAGAGCCGCGGTCGCGTCTCGCTCCGCTCTGCCGATCCGAAGGCCGCCCCGAAAATCGAGATCGGCTTCTTGACCGAGGATGCCGATCTCAACGAGATGATCGAGGGTGTGAAAAAGACACGCGAGATCATCCGCCAGAAGTCGTGGGATCCGCTTCGCGGACGGGAGGTCACGCCCAGCGCTGACATTTCTTCCGACAAGGATCTTGCTGCCTGGATTCGTCAGAATGCCGGAACCGCTTACCACCCCGTCGCGACCTGCCGGATGGGCAACGACGAGATGGCTGTGACCGATCAAGACGGCTGCGTACACGGCGTGAGCGGGTTGCGCATCGCCGATGCGTCACTGATGCCGGCGCTGACGACGGGCAATACCAATGCGCCAACGATCATGATCGGCGAGAAGATCGCCGACGCCATTCTCGGCCGGCAACTGCCGCCGCAGAACTCCTCCTTTTATACCGGCCGGCATTGAAGCCGGCCGCCGTGTGAGTTCCACGAGCTCGCGATAAAGGGGACTGACGATTTCAAGGGCGTCCAGTCGCATGAAATCCTGCGCGATGACTTTAGCATGTTTTCCTTTTTGCGGCTCGGGCCGGAATCGAATGGTCTCCATACGCTTGTTGTATTGCGGTGATATACTCAATCCATCCGGTCATTCGCGCGTTATCGTCCGGAACGCCTCCGCCAACCTCCTGACAGCCACCTCGATCTCGGCCGGCGTGTAGGCGGCAAAGCCCATCAGGAAGCCGGCTTGCGGATCGTTGGCAGCATGGAGCGCCGACAGGCCGAGGATGTCGATCCCCACTCGTCGCGCGGCATCGATGGCCGCGCGCTCGGATAGATCGGCGGTCAGGACGCACGGCATCTGCAGGCCGCCGGCCGGAATGCGCGGCTCGATGAAATCCGCCAGGTGTCTGCCCACTTGGCCGGCCAGCACGTCGAGGCGTTCGGCATAGATGCCGCGCATGCTGCGGACGTGCGCGCCGAAATGCCCGCCTTCCATGAAGCGGGCAAGCGTCAATTGCGCCATGGGCGCCGTATGTCCATCCAGCAATGTGCGTGCGACGGTCATCGGCTTCACAAGCTGCGGCGGCAGCACGACATAACCGATCCGCAGACCCGGAAACAGCGACTTGGTGAAGGTGCCGATATAGATCGTCCGGTCGTGCGGATCGAGACCCTGCACGCAGGCCGTCGGCTTGCCGGCATAATGGAATTCGCTGTCGTAATCGTCCTCCATGATCCAGGCCTGATGCCGGGCCGCCCATTCGATCAGGGCAAGACGGCGCTCGAGCGCCAGCGTCGTGCCGGTGGGGAACTGGTGGGAAGGCGTCAGGTAGACCGCCCTTGCCGGCGGCGCGGCCATGATCTGCTCGACTATGAGAGGTCGCCGCCAGGCATCAGTGTCGGTCCGGAAAGAAGTTGCGTAATCTGAGTCGGTTATGATTCCCTGGCTTTGAGATGATTCTTTTCGGGCAAGGCAGCGATGTGGACGACAGCGAACCGTGGAAAATACAAGCGCGATGGATTGCGCTATCCGAGTGATCTGACGGATGCGGAATGGGCTCTGGTGGAGCCGTTGATCCCTCCAGCCAAGCGTGGCGGGCGCCGACGTGAGGTCAATGTTCGCGAGGTCGTCAACGGCCTGCTGTATGTGCTGAGCACGGGCTGCCAGTGGCGCGCCGTTCCGAAAGACCTGCCGGCCAAGAGCACGTTGTTCGACTATTTCGACCTTTGGAACTGGGACGGCACACTCGGCCGTCTTCACGATGAACTCTATGTGAAATGCCGCGAGGCGATGGATCGTGAGGCCAGTCCCACCGCCTGCATCATCGATAGCCAGAGCGTTAAAAGCGCCGAAAAAGGGGGATCTGCATCGACCCGAGCGGGTATGATGCGGGCAAGAAGATCAAGGGCAAGAAGCGCCACATCCTCGTCGATACGGTAGGGCTGCTGCTTCATGCCCTGGTTCACCCGGCCGACATCCAGGATCGTGACGGTGGCGTGCTGGTCTTGAAGACGCTGTTTGGGAGGTACCCGTTCCTGAAAAGGCTGTTCGCCGATGGCGGCTATCAGGGACCTGTCTTTGCCAAGGGGCAGAAGAAGGCCATGCCGGGCCTTGCGACCGAAATCGTCAAGCGCTCCGATACTGCCAAAGGCTTCGAGGTCTTGCCGAGACGTTGGGTGGTTGAGAGGACCTTCGCGTGGCTGGGACGTTGCCGCAGGCTGGCCAAGGACTTCGAAAACATGTCACGCAACGCACTCGCCTTCCTCAAATTGGCATCCATTCGCCTCATGCTGAGAAGGCTCTGTTCAAACTGAATAACTTTCCGGACCGACTCTTAGAAAGCAGGCACGCTGATGCGGGCGGCGAACATCCTCCATCTCGGCATAAAGGAACTGCGCGGCCTTTTGCGCGATCCGGTGCTTCTGGTGCTGATTGTCTACGCTTTCACGGCTGCGATCTACACGGCCTCCAAGGCGATGCCGGAAACGCTCAACCGGGCGCCGATCGCCATCGTTGACGAGGACCGCTCGGCCGTGTCGACGCGTATCGCCAGCGCCTTCTATCCGCCATATTTCCTGGCGCCGTCGCTCATTTCAATTGAGGAAATGGACAGCCGCATGGATGCCGGCCTCGACACGTTCGCTCTCGACATTCCGCCGAATTTTCAGCGCGATCTCCTCGCCGGCCGCGCGCCGACCCTCCAGCTCAACATAGATGCGACACGCATGTCGCAAGCCTTCACCGGCGGGGGATATGTGCAGTCGATCGTCTCTGGCGAGGTCGGCGAATTCCTAGCCGGCCATCGTGCGCAAACCGTCCTGCCGGTCGCCCTTGATCTGCGCGCCCGGTTCAACCCCGAGCTCAACAAGGGATGGTTCGGCGCGATCAGCGACGTCATCACCTCGATCACCATGCTGTCGATCGTGCTGACTGGTGCTGCGCTCATCCGCGAGCGAGAGCACGGCACCATCGAGCACCTCCTGGTCATGCCGGTGACCGCGTTCGAGATCATGATGAGCAAGGTCCTGGCGATGAGCCTTGTGGTTCTGACGGCCGCCACTTTTTCCCTTGTGTTTGTGGTTGAAGGTTTGCTTGCCGTGCCGGTCAACGGCTCGATAATCCTATTCCTGGCCGGCGCCGCGCTCGACATCTTCGCCATGACCTGCCTCGGCATCTTCCTTGCCACCATAGCCGGCTCAATGCCGCAATTCGGACTATTGCTGATGATGGTGCTGATGCCGTTGCAACTGCTATCTGGCGGCGTCACCCCTCGCGAAAGCATGCCGGAGGTCATCCAGTTCATCATGCTTGCTGCACCCAACACGCATTTTGTCATGTTAGCGCAGTCCGTTCTCTTTCGGGGGGCAGGACTCGATGTGGTTTGGCCGCAGCTCCTGGCGATGCTCATCATCGGAGTGGCGCTGTTCGTCTTCTCGCTTAGCCAGTTCCGGCGCTATCTTCGAGAGTGAGTTCTTCCTGAACCGCGGCGTCTCTCGGTTCATGGGGTGGCGACGTCATTGCCTATGGAGGGCCATCGCGCGCGACTAACGCCAACTACCTGCCGTGCCGTCGTCATCAATGGCGGTTTTGCCAGGTGGCGAAGGCGAAAGCCGCTCATCGCGATCGATGGTCACTGCGCTTCAGGATTATTTCGCGATTCCCGCCGCGCCGGAAGATACACTGTACTGATCCACCCTTTTGATCATGATCAATGTCAGTGGCGCCCGACGACATGTAAATTCGATCTTCTAGCATCAAAGTTCGAGCGGCCACCATGGCGAGATATTCCTCCAAGCATCTGGAGCAGCGCGAAGCGAAGTATAGGCAAATCCTCGTCCACCAACAGCAGCAGCTGCAAACGCGTCTGGCAAAGATTGAGGATGATTTTTAACAGCCTCGGAACCGAGACGACGATGATCGTGCCGTAGAACGCAACAACGACGAGGTGCTAGAGGAGCTGGCAAAGACCGGGCAAAAGGAGCTTTTGCCATAGAAGCCGCCCTTGATCGGATGAAAGAGGGCGCCTTCGGTTTATGCGTCAAGTGCGGCCGCGCGATAAGTGATGAACGGATTGATGTCGTCCCGCACACGCCGTTTTGTCAGGCTTGCGCGCGTTCGCTCCAACTTCGCTAGAGCATTCATCGCCTCGTCATTGGCAATTCCGGTGTGTGGGTGCCGAACCTCTGTTGGTTAGGCTGAAAGTAGATCTAGGATAGAATCCCCTGTTGACGGCTCGATCCATCGAGGTACGAATCGGAATTCGGTCGGGACCGATGAAAAATTGCGGGTGATGACAGCCAGGTCAATGGTTATCCACCGGAGCGGACAACATTCGAGATAGCTTCCAGCACTTCCAGCATTCGCGGCAGATAATTCGTGACCGTACTGGTGCGGCTCGAAGGTGCAGAGGGCGCCGGATCACGGTTGTAGAAGCATGAGTGAGTGGCGTGTCTTTCGCGCCCCAAACCATGCTGAATGATTTCAAGAGGCGGATGAGGTGGGATCACTGCATGAATGACCCTTATGAGACACTCGGTGTAGCTCGTACTGCGACCGACAAGGAAATCAGGGACGCGTTTAAGAAACTAGCACGCAAGTTTCACCCTGATCTGCATCCGGACGACAAGACGGCTGAGGATAGATTCAAGGCGATCTCGGCGGCAAACGACCTGCTCAAGGACAAGGACAAGCGTCGGCGGTTCGATGCAGGCGAGATAGATGCCAGTGGTGCGGAAAAAGCCCAGCAGCGCTACTACCGCGATTTCGCCGATGGATCACACCGCGGCTCCCACGCAGCGCAGGATGGCTTTGCCAGCAATGATGATCTGGAGGATTTCCTGGCGCGCGCTTTTGGCGGGGGCGCGCAGCGGGCACAGGGCACATTCCGGGCGCGAGGACAGGATGTGAGTTATGTACTGCCAGTTAGCTTCATGAACGCGGTCAATGGCGCCGTTCGCACCATCACATTGCCCGAAGGAAAGACGCTGAGTGTGTCGATCCCGGAGGGCGCAGCCGACCGGCAGATGTTACGGCTGAAAGGCCAAGGCATGCCCGGCTTTGGCGGCGGGCCGGCAGGTGACGCCTTTGTTGAATTGCATATCGAACCGCACCCGTTCTTCCATCGCAAGGATGACAATATCCATGTAGACGTACCCGTCACGCTAAAAGAAGCGACACTTGGCGCACGAATCACCGTGCCGACGATCAATGGCCCGGTCTCGATGAAGATTCCGAAAGGCGCAAACACCGGTCAGACGCTGCGACTGCGTGACAAGGGAGTTCTCGACCGCAAATCCGGCAATCGCGGACATCAGCTCATCACCCTGAAAGTCGTACTGCCTGCTGGCGAGGAGCCCGAGTTGGCAAAATTTCTGGAGAGTTGGCAGCCGAAGAACGTGGATGAGCCCCGCAAGGAGATGCTGAAATGATGCGCGTTGATGAAATTGTCGAGCAGATAAGTGATCTTCAGCGAAACGATCTCGACGCGTGGATCCGGGAGGCATTGATCTCGCCCCAGGAAGATGGCGGAGATTTGGTGTTTTCGGAGATGGAATACGCACGTATCCGGCTGATCTGCACCCTGCATTATGATTTGGAGGTCAACGCAGATTCTCTCCCGATCGTAGTCTCCTTGGTCGATCAGCTCCACCAGGCGCGCCAACGCCTGTTGAAACTGACAGCTGCTGTGGTCACACAGGATAAGTCGGTGCAGGCGGCAATTCTTGAGGCATTTGAGCTAAGCAATACTGATGAACAGAGTTAGTTGCCGTGGCTGCTTAATCGAGGCTCCCCCTCACAGTTCCATAAAATAGGCGTTATGCCACGCGTGCGATGTCGCTTGGATGATTTCGTGCTCGTAGCCACGCTGACAAGCGATCCCTTAAACAACGACTTGGGAGGAAATCTTCCGGCGCCCGTGCAGCACGCGGATGATTTCGACTGCGCTGCCAGTGAGCCGGTAAAGAGTTAGATACTCGCCTGAGACCAGATGCCGAATACCCGGGGCAATGTCGTCGCGCGCCATTCCCGAGTACGGATGTCGTGCGAGATGCTGCCAGCGCGCCTCAATTGCATCGAGAACTCGATCAGCTGCGACTATGTTTTCAACGGCAATGTAGGACCATATTTCGATCAGGTCCTCATCGGCACGATCCGTGCGGACAATAGAAAGCACATTTAGCTTTCGCGTTGTGAAGATTCAAAGCGACGGCGCGCGGCAGCTTTCACCTCTGCCATCGTAGACCGCGAACTCGGACCGCTGTCGATGCCTTCATGAACAAGCGCTCGCAGATCCTCGACTGTATAACCAAGCAAATCCCGTCTTTCCTTCCACTCACGCACGGCGTCGCGGATGGCTTCGCTAGTCGACGCATATTCGCCAGCATCGACCGCGCTTCGCACAAATCCCGCCATCTCAGGCGTCAATGCAATGGTAATCTTTTCAACCGTCGTCATCGTAAAAGCCTTTTTCTCTTCACGTCCATGGTATGCGATTAGCGTACCGGAGGCAAGATGCCGATATGTCCAGCTCGGGCAACTACTTGATTCTCTTCCGCGTCGGCTTGCCGGCCGAGGTGGCCCGCGGTTCGAATCTCATCAAGGCGCTAAATTTGGAGTTGTGATATTCCAATAGTCCTGCGGCTTTAGCCGCTACCAACCTTCCCGACAGCAACTGACTGATTGAACTAGCAGCCTTGCCGTGCGGAGAGAACCGTGACCCAGAAGCAGAGCCCCGCGCGGTGCCGGGCTCTGCCTACAACGCTTTTATGGGCTCGCGTGTCCCAGGTCTTTCGCGATGCGAAGGAATTCCTGAAACTGCTCCTCCGGCACAAAGGACCCGCCGGTCGTCCAAACGACATGTGTTGCTCGGGCGAGGTGCTCATCAACCCGCCGCCGCCTACAGAACTCTTTACCCTGAGCATGCCGGACAATGAAATCCGGACCGGCGAAGCCTGCAGCGGCGGACGGTTCGAGGCGTAGGTTCTGGCTCTCGTGCGCTTTCAAAAGCCACTTGAACAGTGAGGCGTCGTCGACGGTGAACACGCCTGCCAACATCTCCCGCATGACGGCGGCGACGAAGGCAGACATGCGGGCGACTGCCATGCCATCCGCCTCCGTCCGGTTTGTGAGGCCGACATCATACACGGAGACAAGCTCCTCGGAGCCGCTCAGGAGATGAACGAGGGCACAAGGCGATTGAACCGGCTCCACGAAGAAGCAATGCACATTGTCTCCGAAGACCGTCTTGGCGCCGTATGCTACGCCGCCCGGCGCGCCGCCGATTCCGCACGGCAGGTAGAGAAACAGGGGATGCTCAGCATCGACCTTGACGCCATTGGCCTGTAGCTGCTCGGCAAGCTCTAGCGCCGCGACGCTGTAGCCGAGGAAAAGGTGCCTGGATTGCTCATCGTCGACGAAATAGATCGTCGGATCGCGCTCCGCGACGATACGGGCATTTTCGACGGCTGTCGTATAGTCGGCCGAGTGCTTGATAACCTCTACCCCGAGCCGTTGCAGCCGCTCCACCTTCCAGGGCTTGGCGTCGGAGGACATGTGAACCGTCGCGCTAAAACCGAGGGCGCGAGCAGCAACCCCGACACTGAGTCCGAGATTGCCGGTGCTGCCGACAGCGATGGTGTGGCGCGAGAAGAACGCTCTCGCGTCGGCTTCGGCGAGGCGGCGGATGTCCTCTCCGTCCTGCAGGAGACCTTCCCGTATCGCGAGTTGTTCGGCGAGGAGGAAGACCTCGTAGACGCCGCCGCGTGCCTTGATCGAGCCGGCAACGGGAAGGGCGTTGTCTGCCTTCACAAAGATGGTGCCGAAATCAGCGCTGTCATAGCCGAGTGCGTCACGCATCTCGTCCAGCAGGACAAGATCGGAGCGGATTTCGCCCTTTGCAGGTTTCAGTTCAGGAAAACAGGCCTCGAGTAGGGAAGCCAGCCTCCGCCAGTTAGCATGTGCCTCGTCTATATCCGACGGCCGTACGGGAAGCGAGGCGTCCCCAATCGCATTGTCCTTATAGTTCGGGTTGATCCAGAGCGTCGGGCGGGCTGCAAGCAAATCGGCTCGGGATGGATTGTCGGGTAGTTGGATAGCCATGTTGTGATCCTGTCTGGGGAGGGGAGGCTGTGCATATCCCGGTTGATTGGGTCAGGCGTATCGCGCGACTGCAAGGTCCCTGGCGTCGATCTCGGGCGCCTTGCCGGAGACGAGGTCGGCGACGACGCGGGCGGAGCCCGAGCTCATGGTCCAGCCGAGCGTGCCGTGGCCAGTGTTGAGGAAGAGGCCGGTGACCTTGGTCGGGCCGATGACTGGCGTGCCATCCGGCGTCATCGGTCGAAGGCCCGACCAGAAGCTTGCCTTCGACACATCACCACCCGGGAAGAGGTCGGTGACGGAGTGCTGCAGGGTCAGGCGGCGGCGCTCGCCGAGATCGTTGGTGTAGCCGGAGATTTCCGCCATGCCGCCGACGCGGATGCGGTCGCCGAGGCGCGTGATGGCGATCTTGTATGTCTCGTCCATCACGGTGGATTCCGGTGCGCGCGAGGCGTCGGTGATTGGGATGGTCAGCGAATAGCCTTTGACCGGATAGACCGGCAGGCGAATGCCGTGCGGGCGTACCAGGAGCGGCGAGAAGCTGCCGAGCGCGACGACAACGGCATCGGCATCGAGCGTGCCATGGGCGGTGACGACGCCGCGGATGCGGCCGCCTTCCACATCCAGGCCGCGGATGATGCTACCGAATCTAAAGGTGACGCCGAGCGCCGCGGCCTTTGTGGCCAGCACATTGGAGAATTTGAAGCAGTCGCCCGTCTCGTCCTTCGGCGTCAGGAGGCCGCCGCCAATCTTCTCGCGCACGTGCTTCAGTGCGGGTTCGACGCGGATGCAGCCCTCGGGATCGAGCACTTCGTAGGGAATGCCGTCGGCGGCGAGCGCCTTGACGTCCTTGGCGGAGGCATCGAGCTGAGCCTCGGTGCGGAAAAGTTGCAGCGTCCCCTGCATGCGCTCGTCATAGGCAATACCCGTCTCTTCGCGCAGCGCCGCCAGCGAAATGCGGCTGTAATCGGCAAGGCGCAGCATGCGGCTTTTGTTGAGCGCATAGCGGGCGGAGGTGCAGTTGCGCAGCATCTGCGTCATCCAGGACAGCATCGCCATGTCGACCTTGGGCCGCAGGATCAGCGGCGCGTGCTGCATGAACAGCCATTTCATCGCCTTCACGGGAATGCCAGGCGCGGCCCAGGGCGAGCAATAGCCGAAGGAGACCTCGCCGGCATTGGCGAAGCTCGTTTCCAGCGCCGGGCCGGGCTGGCGATCGACGACCGTGACCTCATGCCCCGCTTTGGCAAGCTGGTAGGCGGAGGTGACGCCGATGATGCCGGCGCCGAGAACGATAACTTTCATGGTTTACCCGAGATTCTGCCGAGACCCGACACGAGTGTTCAACCCATCCGTTCGGATACGAAAGAGCCGGGAGAGGGCGGAAAGACGATGGTCTTGTTGCCATTGATGAACACGCGGCCATGGATATGGGCGTGAATGGCACGGGCGAGCACCTGGCTTTCGACATCGCGGCCTAGGCTGACGTAGTCGTCCGCCGACTGCGCATGTGTCACGCGCACGATGTCCTGTTCGATGATCGGGCCTTCGTCGAGGTCGGCGGTCACATAGTGCGAGGTCGCGCCGATCAGCTTCACGCCGCGCTCGAAAGCCTGCTTATAGGGGTGCGCACCCTTGAAGGACGGCAGGAAAGAGTGGTGGATGTTGATGATGCGGCCGGACATCTTCCTGCACATCTCGTCGGAGAGAACCTGCATGTAGCGGGCGAGCACGATGAGTTCTGCGCCTGTCTCCTCGACGATGCGCATCTGCTCGGCTTCGGCTTCCGGCTTATTCTCCTTCGTCACCTTGATGTGGTGGAAGGGGATGTCGTGATTCACCACGACCTTCTGGTAGTCGAAATGATTGGAGACGACGCCGACGATGTCGATCGGCAGCGCGCCGATCTTCCAGCGGTAGAGCAGGTCGTTGAGGCAATGGCCGAAGCGCGAGACCATGAGGATCACCTTGCGTTTGGCCGTCTCGTCGAAGAATTCCTCCTCCGCCTCGTAAGTCGCCGCGATCTCGGCGAAGCCCTCGCGCAGGTGCTCCAGCGTGCGGCCTTCCTCGGACTGGAAGCTGACGCGCATGAAATAGCGGCCGGTGCTCTTGTCGTCGAACTGGGCGCTGTCGGAAATGTTGCAGCCATTGGTGGACAGGTAGGTCGCGATTGCGGCGGTCACGCCCCGGATGGAGGGGCAGGCGACGCGCAGGGCGTAACGATTGGGAAGAGCGGACATTGGCGATCCCTTCGGGTCGGTCAGTCGATATGGACGGAGTGCTGGCGGCGGAAGGCCGTGAGCGTATTGGCGAGGAGGCAGGCGATGGTCATGGGGCCGACGCCGCCCGGAACCGGCGTGATGGCACCAGCGTGGCGGGCCTCCTCGAAGGCGACGTCGCCGACGATGCGCGACTTGCCGTCGATCTCCACGCGGTTGATGCCGACGTCGAGGACCACCGCCCCAGGCTTGATCCAGTCACCGCGCACGAGACCGGGCCGACCGACCGCGACGACGAGGATATCGGCAGTGCGGCAAAGCTCCGGCGTGTTCCTCGTGCGCGAATGGGCGACGGTCACCGTGCAGTTTTCCGAAAGCAGCAGTTGCGCCATCGGCTTGCCGACAATGTTGGATTTGCCGATCACCACGGCATGGAGGCCGGAGAGGTTTTCGCCGAGCCGGTCCTTCAGCAGCATGAGGCAGCCGAGCGGCGTGCAGGGCACCAATGCCGGCTGGCTGGTCGAAAGGCGCCCGGCATTGGAGATATGGAAGCCGTCGACATCTTTGTCGGGATTGATGCCTTGGATGACGGCGTTGGCATCGAGATGGACGGGCAGCGGCAGTTGCACGAGAATGCCGTGCACGGCGGGATCGACATTCAGCCGGTCGATCAGCGCCATCAGCTCGTCCTGCGTCGTGTCGGCCGCAAGCTCGTGCTTGAAGGAATTCATGCCGGCGGCGACCGTCTGGCGGTGCTTCGAGCCCACATAGACGGCACTGGCGGGATCTGCGCCGACAAGGACGACGGCAAGGCCCGGCACGGTGCCGGTCGCCTCTTTCAGCCGGGCAACGTCCTTGGCGACGTTTTCGAGCAAGCCGGCCGCGAACTTCTTGCCGTCGATGATCGCGCCGTCCGTGATTCTATCCATTCCCATGATATTCCCCTTTTGCGTCACTCGATGCCCGCTTAGGGGCCTGGAAGGCGCACTATGCAGGAGGGTGCGCCTTCGCTTCGTGGGAAGTCTTCGCCTAGTGCGCGTAGACCGGGAAGGTCGCCGTCAGCTTGGCCACCGTCGCCTTCGCGCCTTCGACGACATCATCCGCCTTGCCGGCCGCTTCCGCCTCTATGAGGTCGGCGATGGCGTTGCCCAGCGCCTTGAATTCGGCTTCCTTCAGGCCGCGCGTCGTCGCCGCCGACGTGCCGAGACGCATGCCGACCCATTCGGCGGGACGCGGGCTGTCGCCCGGGATCGGGTTCTTGTTCGAGGTGATGTTGGCGCGGGCGAGCACGTCTTCGACCTGCTTGCCGTTAAGGCCCTTGCTGGAGAGATCGAGCAGGACGATATGCGTGTCCGTGCCGCCCGAAACGATGCGCACGCCGCGGTCCGCCAGCGTTTCGGCCAGCACCCTGGCATTCGCCTTCACCTGATGCGCATAGGTCTTGAAATCGTCGCGCAGCGCCTCGCCGAGGCAGATCGCCTTGGCTGCAAGCACGTTGCTGTGCAGCGAGCCCTGCACGCCGGGGAAGACGGCGGCCTGCAGCTTCTTGAACCATTCCTCGTTGTTGGTGAGGATGAGGCCGCCGCGCGGGCCGCGAAGCGTCTTCGTGGTCGTGCAGGTGACGATATCCGCATGCGGGAAGGGGGAGGGATGGGCCCCGCCGGCGACCAGCCCGGCGATATGCGCCATGTCGACCATGAAATAGGCGCCGACCTTCTTTGCGATCTTCGCCATGCGCTCGAAGTCGAGTTCACGCGGATAGGCCGAGCCGCCGGTGATCAGGAGCTTCGGGCGAACCTCTTCCGCGATGCGCTCCATCTCGTCGTAGTCGATGACTTCGTTCTGCGAGTTGACATTGTAGTTGTGCGCCTCGAACCAGCGGCCCGAAAGGTTGCCCTTCATGCCGTGAGACAGGTGGCCGCCGGCGGCGAGGTCGAGCGACAGGACCTTTTCGCCCGGCTTCATCAGCAGGAAGAAGACGGCAAGGTTTGCCTGCGTGCCGGAATGCGGCTGGACGTTGGCATAGGCACAGCCGAAGAGTTCCTTGGCGCGGTCGATGGCCGCCTGCTCGACGACATCAACGAACTGGCCGCCGCCATGGAAACGGTTGCCAGGATAGCCTTCGAGCGTCTTGTTGGTCATCTCGTGGCCGAGTGCGTCGAGAACGGCGCGGCTGACGATGTTTTCCGAGGCGATCAGCTCGATCTGGTTCTGCTGGCGGGCGCGTTCGTTCTCGAGCGCCTGAGCGACGATCGGGTCGAATTCGTGCACCGGCGAATTGAAGTGGGCGTTTGTCTGTTCGGTCATGACCTGTCTCCGCGGAAGGGTATGAGGGCTTGGAGAAAGGCTAGCGACGGCTTCGATCCAGAAAAAGTTAATAATATTTGCATGTACGTTCTGATTTGCTAATCATTTGTTGTCAGCTTGAGGAGGAGATTATGGATCTTGCCCGCCTGCGCGCCCTGCGCGAACTTTCGATCCGCAAGACCATGGCGGCAGTCGCCGAGGCGCTCTACGTCTCGCCGTCGGCGGTTTCGCAACAAATCGCTTTGCTCGAACAGGAGGTGGGCATCGCGCTTATTGAGCGTCGTGGCCGGGGTGTTGAGCTTACGCCGGCCGGCAAACAGCTCGTGGAGCGTGCAGAGCGCATTCTTATCGAGCTGGAATCGGCGCGCGCCGACATTGCGGAACTGAAGAAGGTGATTGCCGGTGAGCTACGTGTGGCGGCGTTCCCATCGGTCGCATCGGCCGTGGTGGCTGGCGCTATTCATGAACTCCACCGTGCACATCCACACCTCACGGTGCAGTTCGATGAACTGGAACCCGCAGAAAGCCTGGCGGCGCTTCGCAGCTGGCAAACGGATATTGCGATCATCGACGATCTGAACGTTCCTGCGGGCGCCATCGACCCCAATATCGAGACAATCCCTCTGATGGAGGATGTCTTCAACGTGATGGTCTCGCAGACCCACGCCCTGGCAGAGCAGCCGACCGTTATGTTGCACCAACTGCGCGACGAGCGTTGGGCGCTCGATACGGCCTCTTCCGCCTATAACCGCATGATTACCGATGCGTGTCAGGAGGCTGGTTTTACGCCGAACATCGTTGCACGGTGCAAGGGGTTCGAGGTGACGATCGCACTTATACGCGACGGTTATGCAATATCGATCTTGCCCGGCCTGCGGGCGAGCTATGACCTGGAAGATGTCTGGGTCTGCAAACTCGAGCCGGAGATTCGCCGCAAGATCTCGCTGGCTTTCCGCAAAGGGGAGAAGCGCAGCCCTGCAGTGCAAGCGTTCATCAAAGAGGTAAACGGCAGGATCGGCACACATTATCGCCTGCCGATGGCAAATGCCGGGCTGCAGAGCGCGGCAGATATCCCTGGAGTCTGATAGTCGTGATAACGAAACAGTTTTGCTAAAGAGTTACTACAGGAAAATTAAGTAGACCTGAACATAGCGCATTCCTATCGTCCCCCTGTCGATTGATAAGGGTTCGCAACAAGTACCGATGCGAACTTAGGCCAATGGCGGGAACATCAGCTACAGAACGGCAAGAGCCGCTGTTGCCCTATCGCCCAAATCAGCTCTCGGCATGAGAACCGGGCTCTGCATCCGCTTGCAGGGGTCGGAACAAGATCTGTTCAAAATCCTGCGCTAAGGTCGAACGAACGGTGAACGTCACGCCGCTCGGAGGATTCGGCCGGGAAGCCGCAGGGGCCTGAAGCCTTCGGGCAACTGTTGTTCGGTGTCCCAGGAATAGATGCCGGTGAGATTTATGTGCTCCCAGCTGAGCGGTGAGATGTGCCTCAGCAGCTCGTCGGGAATATGCCGACCCCGCTGGCGCAAGTGTGCCGTCGCGCGACTGAGATAGACGGTGTTCCAATGAACGATGGCGCTGACCACGAGGTTTAGCCCCGAAGCACGGAACGCCTGGCTGTCAAAGGATCGATCCCGTATTTCGCCGCGCTCGTGGAAGAAGACAGCGCGTTTGAGCTTGTGGGCGGCTTCGCCCTTGTTGAGCCCGGCCTGGCAGCGCCGGCGCAAGGCCGGGTTTGAATACCATTCGATCATGAACAAGGTACGCTCAATACGGCCGAGCTCGCGCAAGGCTTTGGCGAGATCACTGGACTTTGACGATGAGCACCACTTCAGGATGGTCGATGGTGCAACGGTTCGTGTCGTGATCGATACGCCAAGACGCAAGAACTCGTCCCAATGCTCCAGGATGAGATCGGAATTGATCGGCACACCAATGTGTTTAGCCAGCTCCGGATAGGCATCCGCTTTCTCAAACGTATGGAATTTCCGGTCCTTGAGATTACGCATGCGAGGCGAGAAGCGCCTGTTGACGATGGGGAAAAGCCCGAAGAGCTGATCGCTGACACCGCCGGTGTCGGTGAACAGTTCCT
The DNA here is from genome assembly GCF_033705735.1 of Shinella zoogloeoides. NCBI lineage: Bacteria > Pseudomonadati > Pseudomonadota > Alphaproteobacteria > Hyphomicrobiales > Rhizobiaceae > Shinella > Shinella zoogloeoides. The sequence goes on along the minus strand of NZ_CP131132.1, from coordinate 187,397 downwards.
CGATGTCGAGGATCGTGTCGTGGTCGAATAGGCCATCGAGCACATAGACGGCCTCGCTCTCGGTCGGGCTGATCGGCAGGATGCTGTAATAGCCGTATTGGTCAGAAAGCCCGCTGTAAAATTTCGATCCCGGTTCGCTGCCATAATGCAGGTTGATGTCACTGCGCTTGGCGGCCCTGTCGCTGGCGCGGAAGAATTGCCCATCAGACGACGCGGTCGTTCCGTCGCCCCAAATTTGCGAATGCGGATGCCGCGTGTGGGCATCGGTGACGCACGCCTGCGCGGCCCGATAGGTTTCCGAGCGGGCGTGGAAGCTGCGCATCCAGCCGATCTGGTGGGCGCTGATACCCTTGGAGGCTCCCGCCATACGCTTCGGGCCGAGATTGGTGCCATCCGCCAAAACGCCGGCCAGCATAGCGGCGATGTTTTGCGGCGCATCTCCCGTCCGGACATGGGTAAACTGGTCGGCAAATCCGGTCCATTCATGCACTTCCCTGAGAAGGTCCGGCACCTCGACCAGCGGATACATTTCCGTGATTTCGGCGTTGAGAGCTTCCGCCGCGGCGGGAACGTCGCTTGCATGTGGCGTCACGATCAGTGTGCCGTCTTCCATTCTGACGCCATCGAGCTTCCCGAAACGGGCTCGCCAAGCCAACCGTTTGAGGTTGACATCCATCATCTGGCGAACTTCCGCGAGCCAAGCCGCACCGTCGCTCGGGACACCGAGGCCGAGTTCATTTTCCTCCTTCAGGGCGACAAAGGCCGGCTTCGGCATGAGATGTTCGTCTATCGGCCGGAATGACCGGCTACCCTCGACCCAGACGTCTCGCGAATTCAGTCGGTCTCGCAAATGCGTAAGCGTCGCGATTTCGTAAAGCCGCCGATCCGGTTTTCCATCCTCGAAGATCAACTTTTTCTCGGTCGCTCCCAGATGGCCGACGGGCACGCGATCCGGCAAGATGCGACGCCCTTCCACATAAAGCATTTTCAGAGTCGCGATCGCCGCGAGCAGCGGATCGTGTCGGCGACGCGAGTGGAACGTGAACGCCTGAAGGAAGGCTCCTGCGAACTTGCGGATATTCCCATGTTGCTCAGCGGCCAGCACCAAAGGCGAAGCGTCGCTGCTTTCCACCATCGCCTCGAGACCAGGCTTGATCTGCAGCAGCCTATGCCAACCGACTTTCCGATTTACCATCTCGATCGCGTCTTCGTCGGCATCATTGGCGGCCTGCAGCGCCAAAATCGTATCAAGGAATAGTCGCAGTGCCTTGGATGTTTCCACGCGGGTGTTCATGTGGCGCTGCTTTTTCCGGTTGTTGACCTGAGAGAACAGCCGGCCCATCAGCTTGATGAACATCATCACCGCGTCGTCGGTAAGCTTCTGGCCGACTTTAATGACCTGCGCAACGATTGTCGCGCGGCGACGGTTGGCGCTGAAGTCACTGGCAAGCCAGGCTGGCGTTGCCTCCCCCTCACGGATCATCTGGTCCCATCTCCCGGAAGGAATGCGAGCCTGTAAACGGGGATCAATCCCCAGCGAGCGCACGAAGGCGATACGCTCCGTCAAGCCGACCAGGTTCCCCGCTCCCGGTGCGTCTGGAGCAGAACGCAGCCAATGATAGCGCGTCTGTCCGATCGCCGGATCAACGCCTAACAGGGCATCTAGGGTTTCGAGCTTTTCCGAATCGAGATCCGAGATCAGCGCGCGCTCAGCGCGACGGCGTGCAATGGCACGCGCTGCCAAGCCCATGCGTTCCATCATGTTCACCGCCGGCAGGAGAACCCGGCGCTCCCGGTACGCGGTAATGATCGCTTTTGCGATCGGCGCTCCCTTATCTGTTGTTGAGGCGGCCTCGATGGCTGCCAGCAACGCCGCACGACGATCATCTGCGGCCGGTGTCCTCATTTCCAGATAACCGAGCAGATGCGCGACGTGGTTCATGCGCGTCTCTTCACGACGGGCATACCACTCGAATGAAGCAGGGTCGGCGCCGATTTGCTCAGCAACATAGTGGAGCATCGCCTTTGGGAGTGCTTCGTTGGCCATGAGCGCGCGGCCGGGATAGCGCATCAGGCAGAGCTGCACCGCAAAGCCAAGCCGATTATGCTCGCGTCGGCGAATCTCGATTTCAAGTCGATCGGCCGGCGATAGGGAATAATGGCGGATCAGGCTGTCTTCGTCGGTTGGAACGTCGAAAAGCTCCTGTCGATCCTGAGGCTTGAGAAGGGTCCGCCGGGCCACCGTTTTACTCCTTACAACATACGCTGGTGGCCAATCCTCTGTACGGAAACGGTCGATTTCGTACAGGGGCAAAACAGCCTGTCCACAAATTATCTTGACATGCTTTTGAACAGGCGGGATATTTCGGACATCCTATTCGGACGAAATTCGACCTATGCCACGCACCTTTGCCTATGTCCGCGTCTCCACGATCGGGCAAACCACCGAAAACCAGATTCAGGAAATCGAAGCCGCCGGCTTTCAGGTCGAGCCGCGCCGGATCGTCACCGAGACGATTTCCGGCAGCACCGCCATTGCGCAGCGCCGCGGCTTTTCCCGGCTTATGGACAAGCTGGAGTCCGGCGACGTTCTAATCGTGACTAAGCTTGATCGCCTCGGCCGCGATGCGATCGACGTCAGCACCACGGTTAAGGCTCTGGCCGAAATGGGCGTGCGCGTCTATTGCCTTGCGCTCGGCGGCGCAGATCTCACCAGCTCGGCCGGCACGATGACCATGACCGTGCTCAACGCCGTCGCCCAGTTCGAGCGCGATTTGCTGATCGAGCGGACGCAATCCGGTCTCAAGCGCGCCAAATCGGAAGGAAAGGCCCTCGGCCGCCCCTCGACGCTCAGCGACAAACAGAAGCAGGATGTGCGCGACGATCTCGCAACTGGGATGAGCGTTTCAGCGATCGCCAGGAAATTCATGACCAGTCGTCAAACCATTATGCGGGTTCGAGACGAGGGTTCACGATCCGTTCGACCTTAGCGCAGGATTTTGAACAGATCTTGTTCCGACCCCTTGCAGGGCGCTCGCGATATTCACAGGGGAACGCAATGAAAATGATCAAGCTTCTCACGGCCGGCGCATTTGCTGGTCTCGCTCTTACCGCAGGTCACGCATCGGCCTCCGTCCTCGATACGGTGAAGGAACGCGGTACGCTGAACTGCGGCACGGACAACACGGCGCCCGGCTTCGGTTACCTCAACACGACGACCGGCCAGATGGAAGGTCTCGACGTCGATTTCTGCCGCGCCGTCGCGGCCGCCGTTCTCGGCGATGCCTCGAAGGTCAAGTTCGTCACCGTCACGGACAAGAGCCGCTTCGACGCAGTGCTCACCAACCAGGTCGACGTCGTCTTCGCGCACACGACCATCAAGCCGGCGCGCGAATCCTCGATCACCATCGATTTCCTGCCGATCAACTTCTACGATGGCACGGGCATCATGGTGAAGACGGATTCCGGCGTCAAGGAATTCGCCGATCTCGACGGCGCCACCTTCTGCACGACGCAGGGCTCCGTGACCGAGACGGTCCTAACCAGCGCCTTCAAGGCACGCGGCTGGGAAGGCTCTAAGGTTCTGACCTACGAAAACCTCGAAAAGCTTTTCGCCGCCCTCAATTCCGGCCGCTGCAACGCGATGAGCACCGACAAGTCCGCGCTCGCCGCCTGGGCCGGCAATTCGCCGAAGCCCGACGACTACCTAATCCTGCCCGACACGCTCGACAAGTCGCCCTTCGGCGGCTTCGTCGCGGCGAACGATTCCAAGTGGCGCAACGCGCTGCGCTGGATCACCTACGGTCTCTTCCAGGCTGAAGAATCCGAGATTACCCAGGCAAATCTCGAGGAGAAGCTGAAGAGCGAAGATCCCTTCGTCCAGAAGTTCCTCGGCGTCGGCGGCGGCTATGGCAAGGACTTCGGCCTTCCGGACGACTTCGTCGCGCAGGCGATCAAGGCTACCGGCAACTACGGCGAGATCTACGACCGTAACCTCGGGCCGAACACCAAGATGTTCCTCGACCGCAAGGGCACGCCGAACGCCCAGTGGTCGCAGGGTGGCTCGATCTACTCGCCGCTCTGGAACTGATCTTCCCCATGACCGGACCGGGGCGGCACGCCGCCCCAGTCCCTTCCTCGGTTCTGGTATCTCGACATGACTGTGCACCAAGCGAACGCGCCCGGAAATGCGGCTGACGATGACGTTCTGGCCCGCCGCCGGCGCAACCGGATACGGTACGACGCCACCCAGTTCGCCATCATCGCGGCTGCTGTCGTCCTGGTGGTCCTCTTTGCCTATGCGGTAAAGGAAGGGCTTGCCCGTCACGGGATCAAATTCAGCTTCTCGTTCCTCTGGGATGCCGCCGGCTTCGACATCAGCGAAGGCAAGACCTTCGTCTTCGACGGCGGCTTCTGGCCGGCCTTCACGGATTTCACGTCGGACCGCCTGATCGCGCAGGCCTTCGTCGCAGGCATATTCAACACGATCAAGGTCGCCGTCCTCGCCATCGTGCTCAGCACCGTGCTCGGTACGATGCTCGGCGTCGGCCGGCTCTCGACGAACTGGGTGGTGCGCAATCTCTCCTTCTGGTGCGTGGAGTTCGTGCGCAACACGCCGCTCCTGATCCAGCTCGTCTTCTGGTACTTCGCCGTTGTCCTGCATTTCCCGCCGATCGCCGCCGCCGCCAAGTTCTATGGCGTCGTGATCAGCCAGCAGGGCCTCTATTTCCCCGTGCCCACCTGGCAGGGAGGGGATTCGACGCTCGCCATCGGAACCGCGACCGCATTCTGGGTTGCGCTCCTCGGCCTGATTTTCGACCGCCACAAGTCTGTCCGCTGGATCTGCGCCGGCGCGGTAGTCTTGCTTGCCGGCATCATGTTCTCGACCGGCATCCTGGGCCTCGACGTGCCCGTCGCCTCGAAGTTCCAGGCGCGCGGCGGCTCGAGCATGAGCCCTGAAATGGCCGCGCTCCTCCTCGCCATCGTCGTCAACAGTGCTTCCTACATCGCGGAGATCGTGCGCGGCGCCATCGACGCGTTGCCGAAGGGGCAATGGGAGGCCGCGGCCTCGCTCAGCCTGACAAGCCGGGACGCGGTCAACGATATCATCCTGCCGCAGGTTTTCCGCGTCGTGCTGCCGTCCTTCGGCAACCAGTATATCAGCCTGGCGAAGAACACGGCGCTGGGCATCGCCATCGGCTATCCCGAACTCTTCAACATCTACGGCACCATTGCCAACCAGACCGGTCACAGCCTCGAAGGCATCGTGATCGTGATGATGTCCTATCTGATCCTCAGCTGGGCCATAAGCGCCGCCGTCGGCTGGGCCGACCGCCGCATGACCAAACGTGGAGCCTCGCGATGATCGCCAATTCCCTGAAATGGTCGCGGTACAACCTGTTCGGCAAACCGTTCGACGCCCTTCTGTCTCTTACGGTCATCCCCGGTGTTCTCTGGCTCATCTGGCAGATCGTCCGCTGGGCATTGACGGTAGCGCAATGGGATATCATTCCGCGGAGCCAGCGCGTGCTCATGATCGGTATCTTCCCAGCCGATCAGGCATGGCGCGCTTGGGTCGCGATCATGATCGTCGCTGCCATGGTTGGTGCGGGGCTCGGATGCGTGTTCGCATTCAGGAAATATCACGCTGTCGCTACGTTTTCGCAGTTGAGGACTGCACACGCTTGAACCACGGCCATACCTTCATCCCTCGTGTCGTTCATTATGTTCGCGAATCCGGTTTCACGGTCGCTTCTCGCAATGACCGCTTCGAAATGCTCCGGCTGAAGAATGAACGGCTCTGCTGCAAACTGCTGCGGCTTTTTGGGCAGCAAACCGGCGCTGTTAAGGGCTTCCATCGCGCGGGCGCTCAAAGGGCTGACTTGAGCCTGATCGACTGCTGCCCAAGCTGTTCTCGTAGGGAACGAAAGCCCCGCCGATACCTACATTCCACGTCTCGATGACATCCAGCCATGAAATAGGAAGGATAAAGACGCCTCCCTGCGGAAAGCGATCTAGGATGACGTTGAGATGCGCCAGTTGCGGCGGCGTTGCACCTGGCTCCCAACAAAGGGCAATGCGACGGGTTGACTTGTAGTGATCGAGATAACCCGCGTCCTTTGCATCGGTTTTCTGCCAAGGAGCTTCGAAAGCAACGAGCGGGAAGGGGAGCTTCAGGAGGTCTATGTGCGCTTGCGATACGTGCAGCGGATCAAGCAGCTCTGCGCAGTTGGGCAGGATAAATTTCACTGATCTGCGAAGCATATCGCTGACGATGCGGATCGCGTTGATGGACTGAACAAAATGCGGGGGGAGACGCTGTACGACCTCTTTCATGCTCTCAATCGCATGGGCGCTATAGTTCAGCGCCGTAAAGTTCTCGCCTGTCTCCATTTCTAGTCTCCTTGCCCGTAGATCACTTCCAGAAGACCACGGGCATCCGCGTCTTCAATTGCTTTCAAAGCCGCCGCATGTCCGGCGACATTTTCACGTTCTCGTGCGAAGCGCGCTTCAACATCGCGCTTGAGAGTTTGGATCAGCTCGTGCTTCTCGGCGGTAGGAAAGACGGCATAGTGCTCAGCGGCCGCGAAGGCGACGTGCGGGATCGTAAACTCGTCAAGCGTCGGTTCATCTACATGATCCGAAGGCATGGGATCAGACCTTCACAACATATTCGGGCTTGATGGGAATGCCTGTTTCCATATTGACGCAGCAAGGCGGGATGGGGATCATGCGGCCATCAGCCAGATGGCGAATATGACCTCTTCGCCAGTGTGGTTTGACGGTCCAGCCGCCCTCTCCCTTCCGGTTTTGTGATGCCTGTTGGCTGGCGCGAACATCGATCACGATCATTGGGCCAATAGGCGGCTTTTTCTTCTGCAAGCGCTGCTTGTTCAAGCGCGCCGGGGCAGGCTCTTCCCGGCGGATGGCTTGCGGAGTGGCAAGGGCGCCGATCAGCGCCGCTGACACACCAAAGCCCGTGTCCACGAGCAGTTGCGTCGAATCGTTGTCGGCGTGGCTGACAAGGACGTGCTTGTGATCGCCGCAAACTCTCTGTCCGACTTGATTCAGGAAGACCAAGCCATTGCGGCGATGATTTTCGAACATGACGCGCACGGAAAGCGAGACGAGCTTTCCATCGATAGGGCTCATATTTTTCTCACAGAGAGCCGCCATATGGACGTGCTCATCGAGCACCTTCTGCACCCACGAGACCCAAAAAACATCGTGAGGGATAGGAGCAACTTCCGCGTCCCATAGCTCGTTGGCAAAGTCTATGAATGTTTGGAGGGTATCGTCTTTGGGGTCTGCATCGAGAAAGCTGAAGGTAAATTCGGCGGCGCTGGCGGCGCACGCCTCAACATGCCGGGCCATCTCATCGATCTCATTGGCCTTCCATGGCTCCATTGAGCGGTAGTGGCCGGATTTCAGGTGTTCGAGGGCTGTGTGCAATCGCATTGATGGATCTCCGGTTTACGACTGACACCATTGGTTTCGATCACGGTATCCTCCGCGATAGGCATGGCCGAGGCCGAGCTTGATCATCTGGTCTGCAATGTCTCCATGCTGCGTCATCACCTGCGTCAACACGCGGCCATAGCGATCTTCGCCTTGATCTCGGTATTGGATGCCGGGCGTGCTCATGAGACGCTGAAGCTGTTGGGTAGCGCGATCCGCAAGCGCTCGCTCCTGACCGCAACGAGCGCCTTCGCCAGCTTCTGGTGCGTCATAACCGACGATCCGGTACTTAATGCCGTCCCGCCAGAACGTGTCTCCATCGACGATGCAGGTTATCCGCTTGCCCGTAGTGCAGATCGGCCATTGATCCTGTGCTGTTGCGGGTAATGAGGTGGTGAGTGCTGCGAGAGCAGCGATTCCAGCTCTGATATGCAATTCTTGCTCCCTTCAATTGTCCTCAGCTTCGCGCTCTTCGGCTGCTGCCTCGATCTTTTTCGCCAACTGTTTTTTTACCCGGCGTGTCGCGCCGGCATCTTTTTGATCGGGGAGGTAGTATTTCATGTAGGAAGAGGCCGTTTCGATATCCTTCTCAGTGTGGCCGAGCGCTTCTGCGAAGAATGCGGCTTTCGTCTTCGACTTAGGCCGGAAAAACTGGTCCGCGATTTCCGCGTACAGTGCGCGAACGTTATGCGCCTTGATTTTCTTGGCTTCGATCACGTTCGGCGTGTCTTCGAGCGAGACTTTTGGCCAGAGTTTTTCGAGGATTTCGTCACGGACGGCGGGAAGGATGCACTTGGGGTTCGGAGCGCGCAGCAAGTCTGCTTTGAATTCGTCGCTCGTCATCTCGCGCCATATCTGGCCACTTTCACTGTAGCGGAGCACCATCCAAGCAAAAATGACATCTCGCGCTTTTGTCAGCACGGGGATCGGAAACGACTGGTCGAATTGCGTCCCCTCGTTTCCACGAGTCTTTGCCTGTCCGGAGAATAGGACGCGCCACGTCTCGTAGCCACGGCCACGGGTATGTTCTGTGTTCGTGGTCGGGTCTGCCATAATCGGCAGGGGCGAGAAGACGCCTTGGCAGAAGATTTCGAAAGGGCGACGGCCGGTCAGGATACCGAGAGCCACGCCGATCTCGACGGCGCGTGTTCTCGATATATCAGAGGCCGTTTCACGAGCTGCTTGTTCCAAGGCGCTCCAAGAGGCGTCTGTGGCCGGAATAAGCTCCTTTGCGCGATCTAGGATATCCTGCCAGTGTGGCATAGGCACCAAGTCGCGGTGTTGCTCAACAATTGCATCTCGATATTGGATGGATCGGGCCTTTTGGGCATCTTCGGGTGGTCTGACGATGGAAAGCGTTAGTTCATCATCCAGTCCGCGTCTGCGAAGCTCGTTGCGATAGGCGGCGGTTGTCGTCAGAACGGTGTTGCTCTTGAGGGTTTGCAGCATTTCGTCCAGCTCCGACTTCCAGAGCTTCCCGAGGCCGCGCTTATAGACGGCGCTGGCCTGCTTTTCGGTCTTGCCCTCTGCGAGCGAACGATCGTGCTCTTCTTTGAGCGTTTGAGCTGCTGTGCCAAACAGATCAATACTATCGGCGCGGGTCGCCTTGCGCCCGCCAGCGCCGCGAGATTCAACCGTGCGGAGTGGATCGTCAGAGCGGTCGAGGACCTTAACGAAGTGCAGCGCCGGGTGATTGTCACCGTAGGCTTCACGAATTGCATTGCGGTAGCGCGAGGCATAGATGTTGCGCGTCGATACGGACTTGTCCGCAAACGTCTCCCATTCCTTTTCCCAAAGGTCGGCGTAATCATCGGCGTCGGCTGTCAGGTTTGCAACAAATGTTGCAATGGCATCCTTGACCACCGGGCGACGGCCGGTCTTTGCACGCTGCTGTTCGTCGGCGTCGGTCTTCTTCGCGTTCATTGAACTTTCTCATTTCCTTGATGTGCGGTGATCATTGGCGAAGGCTTCATGAAGCCGCTCACTGCGGTTCGCTTTCATCGCTGACTGTGAAAACCACCGTTTCACCTTCGATAGTGTACGGCACCTTTTTGCTAAGGAGCTGATCGGCCGCGATTTCCGGCAGATTGTAGGTTTCCACGATGACCTTGCGCAGTTGGGGCCTGTCGTCTTCGAAATGATATCCATTAATCGCCCATGCGACGATTCCGGGCGTGTGAACGGCGGGGCTTGATCCGAGACGGTAGGTTGCCATTTGCGATCTCCTTGGATGACTATGGAGGCAGAATAAAATAAAAATATATGGTCGGCAACATAAAAAGTAAAAATAACGACTGTTTATTTTATTAAATTGAGGGAGCAAAGCCCGATTATGCCCTTGTAGCGCGTAGCGTCACATGCTACATAGGAGTATGATAATCGGCTTTCGACACAAGGGGCTTGAGACCCTTTACAAAACCGGCTCTGCCCGTGGGGTTCAAGCTGCTCATGCGCCGAAGCTGTCCCGTATCCTTGCTGCCTTAAATGCAGCGGCATCGCCTGCCGAACTGAACCAACCAGCCTACAAGCTACACCCCTTGAAAGGGACGCTGAAGGGGCATTGGTCGATATGGGTAAATGGCAACTGGAGGGTTACTTTCCGGTTTGTCGGAGCTGACGTGGAGTTGGTCGATTACGTGGATTATCATTGAAGGAGACATACAGTGATGAAGAACCATCCCCATCCGGGCGAGCTGCTTCGCGAGGATGTTTTGGTGCCTCTCGGCATTGAGGTGACTGACGCGGCGCAGCGCCTTGGAATTGCCCGGTCTACGCTCTCTCGGATCATCAACGGGAAGGCTGGCATTAGTCCTGATCTGGCGATCCGGCTTGAACGTGCTGGCGTCAGCACCGCACGGTTTTGGATGAATTTGCAGTTGAACTACGAACTGTCCAAGGCCGAAGCGCGGGATCAGCCGGAAGTGAGGCCATTGCAGTCGGCAGCGGCTTGAAAATCGGAATCGTTCGTTCATTGGATTTGGCACGCCCAAACGTTACCAGTCTTTGCAGGATATCGAGGGAACCAAGATGAACGTCGTTTTTGCAGCAATAAGCGCCAGCCTCTTTTTGGCAATGCCTGCGATGGCTCAAAAGAGCGAAGTGAAACGCTCTCAACCATTTCAGGCGCAGGAGCGTTGCGAGACCAGATTGCAGGGACCGGAGCAGGAGCTATGCGAGGTGGCACAAAAGGCGACCCATGCGCCTAGCGGAAACCAAGAGAGCAGCGGAAGACAATAAGGGCACAGCCAGGTCATCGGGGCCTAGCTGCCAAGCGTACCAGCGTCCCGCGCCATCTCTTCTGCTGTACCCCATGCGTCTTCCCGGTCTTGAGTGTAGTATGCGATTGCCTCTGCCCTTTCACGCGAAAGGTTGGGGCGAGAGATGCGATATTCGCCCTCCCGCTTACTGATTGTCAGGCCGAGGGCGCGCACCGCGCCAAACAGGGCCTTGTCGTTTCGTGTGGGAACGTTGAGAGCATCGGCGATAATTTTGGCTACAGTCACCATGTGCATTCGATCTCCGGTTAGAATTCGTATGTTCGAGTGCCGTCCGGCAGCTCGCAGGCGATTTCCACGTGCAAGCTTTCGATCTCGTCCGTCTCGTAGTATTCGTCACGCCACTTGATCGCCGCTCCGTAGCTCTCAGCCGTGTGCACGTCGCATTCGCGCTCGTAGCCTGCGTTTTCCACCACAGTGTATCGCTTCTTCATATCAGCGTCCTTTCGGTGATGCTGCGGGCATCGAGGGGATCGTGCCGTAGGTGTACGTATCCAGCTTCTGGTTGGCGTGCTCGCGCTCGGCCTTGCGGATATCGCGACCATATCTGAGCGGATCAAAGTAGAACTCGATCTCAAGGCCAAGATCGCCATATGTGGCGACGTAGAACCGGGGCATTTCTACCCCGGCGCTGTTTAGGCATTTTGTCATCTCATCGTTTCCTTGTGGCTGATTTGAAGGTGTGTTCGACGGTGATTTTGAGGAAGAGGGGGATGGAGATTTCGAGGGCGATTTTGGTAGAGCCGTTGGGTTTGAGCTTTGCGAGGATACGGGCGAAGGAAGCCTTGAGGCGTCGGCCGGTTGCGCGGCAGAACTGGAACGTCTGGAACATTTGCGGACCTTTCGTTAGGCATCAGCGCCATGTGAAGACTATAGGCTTGAGGCCGCAGGCGGTCAACATAAAAAGTAAAAATAACTGAAAATAATTTTACGAAATAGGCGATTAAGGGGCTTGCGTTTAGTAAAAATATCAGGCATATTGAGACCATGAAGAGCGGGAAAGCGGGTTCCACCATGACGACGACGAGAAAAGTAAAAAAAAGCGAGAAAAGTAAAAATAATTGTTGACCTGAGCGCAGAAAACGGCCATAGTAGGATTGGAAAAGGCTCCGATATTGGCTGAACGCGCAAGAAAAGTAAAAAAATCGCGATATGGGCGATAAAAAGTAAAAATAATGCTTGCGATTAGTAAAAATAGCTGGTAATATAGTAAAATTATGCGGGTGAAAGGGACACAGGCGGCGCGTTTAATATAAAACTACACCGGTGTAGTTTTGTGTTAAACGCATATATTACTATATTGCAGCTATTTTTTACTGAGCAAGCATTATTTTTACTTTTATCGCCCATATCGCGATTTTTTTACTTTTCTTGCGCGTTGCTTAATCTATGGCCGTTTCTGCGCTCGGAATCAGCAATTATTTTTCTCGCTTTTTTCTCGTCGTCGTCATCAGTGGAGCCGCTTTCCCGCTCATGGTCTCAATATGCCTGATATTTTTTAGGCGCAAGCCCCGCTAATCGCCTGACTCATAAGGTATTTTCAGTTATTTTACTATGTTGACCGCCTGCGGCCTCAAACTATAGTGGCGCTGATACCTAACGAAAGGTCCTGTGTTCTGCCGCGCAACCATCCAAGCTCCGTAATCCTCACTGGCCCTCAAACTAACGGCTCTACAAAATCGCCCTCAATCTCCGTCCCCCTCTTCGCAAGATGCCGTCAGGCACACCTTCAAATCAGCCGCAACGATGAGATGACAAAATGCTAAACAGCACGCCGGGTGCCCCCGGTTCTACGTCGCCGTATGGCGATCTTGGTTCTACTATCGCTCAGGTCTCATATCCTGGGCGCGAGCGCGGCGCATAACCAGAGAAACGGATGCGTACCGCGCACGGCGGTCCGCTCGATGCCCGCAGCATCACCGAAGGACGCTGATGAAGAGCGGTGCACTGTGGTGGAAAACGCAGGCTATGCGACGTGCGCACGGCTGAGGCGGAGCGGCGATCAAGTGGCGTGACGAAATGCCTGGACGGACGAGATCCGCGCGTGGAAGTCGCACTCAGGCCAGCCCGCAATTCCTGCCGAGTCAGGCCTGCGCATGGTGATGTAATAAGAGCCGATGTAACGTTCCCGCGCGACAATCGTGAAGCGGAGGGCGAATATCATCTCGCCCCAACCGCGTGAAGGCAGGGGCAATCGCCCACTCAGGCCGGGGTACCCATGGGGTACGGCAGAAGAGATGACGGGACCGCCCGGCGTAGGCGATGACTGTCGCCCTTATTAATCTTCAGCTGCTCTCTTGGTTTCCGCTAGGCGCAGATTAAACGCTTGTCTGCCTCGCATAGCTCCCTGCTCCGGTCCCCTGTCGGTCTCGCAACGGCTCCTGCGCCTGAAAGCGGAGCGTTTCACTTCGCTCTTTGAGCATCTTGAGCATTGCCAAAGAGGCTGGCGCAAATTTTGCAAGCGACGTTCATCTTGGTTCCCTCGATATTCAAGGAACTGTAACGCTGGGCGTGCCAAATCAGACGAACGATTCCACCGAAGCCGCTGCCGATGGCCTCGCACCGGCCCGATCACGCTTCGGCCTGAACAGTTCGTAGTTCAACTGCGGAATTCATCCAAAGTTCGCAGGTGCTGACGCCAGCACGTTAACCGGATCGTATCGAGACCAATGCCAAGCCTTCCGATTGATGTCCGGAGAGCGCGGAGCGCTGCGCCGCGTCGGTAGTCACCAAGGTATCCTCGCGGGGAAACGCTCGCGAGATGAGATGGTTCTTCATCGCTGTATGTCTCCTTCAGTGATAATCCATGATCGCCAGCTCCACGTCGGCTTCCGACAAGCCGAAGTAACCCTCCGGTGCCATTTACCATATCGACCAATGCCTTCAAGGGTGGTAACTTGTAGGCTGTTGGTCCAGTTCGGCGGGCGATGCCGCTGCATTGGGCAGCAGGGCGGGACAGCAAGCATGGACCTTGAGACCGCGGAGCAGAGCCAAAGTCTCAGAGCCTGTGTCGAAAGCCGATATCATGCTCCTATGTAGCATGTGACGCTACGCGCTACAAGGAGCATGGTCGGGCTTTGCTCCCTTCAGTTTATTAAAGATAGGCGGTCGTTATTTTAAGCATGTTGCCGACCATATCTTTTATTTTTATTCTGCCTCCAGCAATCAGGAGATCGCAAATGACGTCAGGCCCCGCCGTTCACACGCCCGTCATCAGATTGATGGATAATCATTTCGAAGACGACAGGCTAACTGCACCGAAGATCGTGGAAACCGATCTGCCGGAAGTCACTGACCGATCAACTCCTTAACAAAGGTGCCGTACACTATCGAAGGTGAGCAGTGGTTTTCGCAGTCGGCGACGAAGACCGCAGTGGCTCGTGAAGCCTTCGCCGGTGTTACATCAGAGTGGTTCAGTGAACGCGAAGAACTGGTGGCAGCCGCAGAACCGGCCGTCACCCGGTGTTGCTGATTGCAAACCTGACGGCCGGCACCGATGACCGCCGACCTTTGGGAAGGAATGGGGAAGAGATTTGCGGACAGGTCCGCCGATCGACGCGCGAACGCTATGCCTCGCATACCACAATGCAGGCCTGATGGCCCAGAAACCTATCACCCGGCGCTGCCGTTGGGTCCTCGACCGCCTCTGCGTACGCAGTTGAATCTCGCGGCATTTGGCGAACCCGCGCCGGTACCGTTTGGCTGGCGGCTTCAGGCGCTCGAAAGAAGAGCGACGCGATCGTTGTCACCCGGCTGGAACCAGCCCATAAGCGCGGCCTCGGGCTCGGTCAGGCTGGGCAATGCTGCGCGAAACCGCAAGGCAACGCCGTTCTGGGCGGCAACCGTCTGGCGAGCGCTGCGGAACAGATGATGAGCAGCGCTTTCCGTCACCGCCCGAAGGTACCGCCCGATCAATCCTGTCGAGATGCGGTGTTGAGCAACACCGCGACCTGTGCCTATGCCACGGCAAGTAGATCGCAGAAAACTATTCCGGCCGCAGACACCTCTTGAAGCGCGGAGCGCTCGTGAGCGGCCCTCTGTCTATCGAGAACGCGCCGTCGAAGATCTACCGGCCGTCGCCTTCGAGAGCGTACTGCAAGGCTCGCCCCTGCCCATGGCCGACCACGGGCGCACGTGGCCGTGGCGTCCTTCGGACGGGCAAGGTCGCCGGTCGGTGTGACAGTGGCGGAATATGGCGCGAGATGACGGCGACAGGGCGTTCAAGCAGACTGCGCGCTCAAGCAAGTGCGCTTCCGCCGTCAAAATCTCGAAAACCTGTTAAAAATCTCGCTCGGCTACGCCGGGCAACAGTCGAGCCAGATCAGGCGCATAGCTATACGGAAATCGCGGACCCGGCCTAAGTCGGGCGAAAGCCCGTTTTCAGAGCGCTCGTACACTGGAGATCGAACGGCCTCTTCCCCCGTAATGCTACCTCGGTGGATGCCGGCGCGATTGTGATGCGTTGGCAGCGAAGGCGAAATTGAGGACAATTGAAGGGCAAATTGCATATCAGAGCTGGGATCGCCGGCACTCCACCCGCGAGCAACACGCAGGATCAATGGCCGATCACCGGCGAAGGTCAGCCTGCGTCGTCGATGGAGATGGCGGGACGGCACCAGAATACCGGATCGTCGATGACACCGAAGCTGGCGAAGAACAGGGCGGCGCGCGGATCGCGCACTAACCTTCGGCGTCTCATGGCACGCCCGGCATCAATGCCGAGATCCAGGCGAAGATCATGGCCCGCACGGTACGGGTGATGACGCGGCGCTCAGAACATTGCAGACCAGATGATCAAGCTCGGCCTCGGCCATGCCAGCGAGGACCAGTGATCGGAAGCCAATGGTGTCAGTCATGGAGATCCATGCGTTGCGCATCAGTACCGGCAATCCGGCCGCACCGCCAGTGACCATGGAAGGGATGGCCCGGCGAAGGGCGTGCGCCGCCAGCGCCGCCGGATTACCTTCATGCGATACGGGTAAGACGTACCCTCCAGAGCGACAACTTCGCCAGCGAGCTATGGGACGCGAATATCCCTCACGATGTACAGGTCTCGGTGCTCGATGAGCACGTCCACATGGCGGCTCTCTGTGAGAAAATATGAGCCCATGGAAGCTCGTCTCGCCGACCCTTCGAAATCATCGCCGCAATGGCGGTGGACTCTGGATCAAGTCGGACCTTGCGGCGTCGCTGTCGGCACGCCATTAACTATTCGGCCGCGGCTGCTCGTGGATTTTGGTGTATTGTCGGCGGCGCCGCTACCGCTCCGCAAGCCATCCGCCGGGAAAACCTTTGCGCGCTTGGCTGGCGGCGCTTACCCGAAAAAGCCGCGTGATCGATGTTCGCGCCAGCCGGCGGAAGACATCCGCAAGCCAGAGGAAGGCGATGGACGCGGCGAAGGTCGCTATTCGCCGTCACGGCGATGGCCGCATGATTGCTGGCGAATATTGTGGTCTGATCCCATGCCTTCGGATCATGTGGATGAACCGACGCTTGACAGTTTACGATCCCGCGCATCTCGCGGTACCGCTGGCACCACTATGCCGTCGCGATCCCAGCGCGCTTCGCGCAGGCCCGTGAAAATCGCCGGGCATACGGCGGCACGAAGCAATTGAACGCGGATGCCCGTGGTCTTCTATCTGCAAGCGGGGCAGGGGCCAGGCGAACTGACGCTGAACAGCGCCCATGCGATTGAGCATGAAGAGGTCGTACAGCGTCTCACGACCTGGTCAGTCCATCAACACGATCGCAGATCAGTGAAATTTATCCTGCCCCGCTGCTGGGGCTGCTGATCCACTGTATAATTTATCCTGAGCTTCCCACTCGTTGCGCTCCTTAACCCGAAAACCGATGCAGAGACGCCAGGTTATCTCGATCGCACAAGAGCAGTCGCATTGCCCTGGTGAGGCCAGGTGCCGCCGCAACGGCGTCTGGCGATAAATCTAGATCGCTTTCCGCAGGGAGAAACCGGTCTTTTATCGCTCTATTTCATGGCTGGATAATCATCGAGACATTGATGTGATGGCGGGGCTTTCGTTCCCTGCGAGAACAGCTTGGCGGTAGTCGATCGAACCGAAATGAGCTTTGAGCGCCCGCGCGATGGAAGCCCTTGGCGGTTTGACCGTTCGTTCTTCAGCCGGAGTCGAAGCGGTCGTGCGACGAAACAGAGCATGGCGTAGCGGCGAGGGTGGTATGGCCGTGGTTCAAGCGTGTGCGATCACTGCGAGAACGTAGCGACGGCATTGATCCTGAATGCGAACGCATCCGGCGCAGCATAAACGACGTCAGCCAAGCGCCATGCGGATCGGCTGGGAAGATACCGATCTGGCACGCTGGCTCCGCGGTCGATATCCCGTTGCGCCGTGCTGTCAAGCGGGGCGTCGAACGGTTTGCCAGGCTGCCGTTTCAGGGAATTGGCGATCGCGCAGACTCCCGTTCATCCAGGCGATCGGCCAGCCGACTGCTCGGCCAACTGGGAACATCATCGATGCGTGCCTTCGGGCTGTGACCGGTGCGGTGGTGCCGTGGAGTGTTGAAGAGTTCGGGATAGCCGATGGATGCTCGCCGGAGCTGTCGCCTGGACGACGACGCGGGCTTTATCGTTGACCGCGTCCCGGCTTGTCGGGGCGAGCAGGCCGCGGCCTCGGTGCTCGGTAACGCGTCGATGGCGCCGCGCAGCTCAATAGCGGTGATGGCCGCGGCGGGCTGCCGCGCGCAGGACCTCGACGGGCGAGGCCCAGATGCCGGTCAGCGATGATGCCGACGAACAGGCTACCGCGCCGCGCTCGTCCAGCGAACTGTGGCGGTCGAGATCAGGCCGGCGCAACAGGAGCCGCGGTCGCGGTTCCGGTCGGCGAGCGTCGAATCCGCCGGCACGGGCCCTGCTGGCTGACCATGAAACTGGCCGGCGGCGATATCGACGGGAAGGACGGCGGCGGCCCAACCGAGACCGAAGCACCAGATCAGGAAGCGGCGTGCCCCGAACTCGCGCACCAGGAGGTGCTGCATTCGTCGAGGCCGGCGACCAGCTCGTACCGGCGGTGAGCGCGATGGCGAGGACGGCGACCTTGATCGACGGTGAATATGCCCTGCGACGAAGGCCTGCACCCGGCCGGCGAAATCCCGTGGTGGCCAGCGCCACCGTCGGCGACGAAGGTCTTGCTGCTCGCTGTCGAAGCCGGGTGATCCATGCCAGGCAAGCCTTCGCTACCGCATGGAGCAAGAGGACCACCAGGACGACAGCGAGCGCGATCGGCGAACTGGAAGTGGCGCCATCAGTTGCGCCGGCGGCCGGGCCAGGCTGGTCGTCAGCCGCATTTCCAGGCGCGTTGGTGCGGTCATGTCGTACCAGGGCCGAGGAGGGACGGGGCGGCGTGCCGCCCGGTCATGGGGAAGATCGAGTTCCAGGGCGGCGAGCAAGATCGGTACCCGCCGCTGGGCGTTCGGCGGTCGAGGAACATCTTGGTGTTCGGCCCGAATTACGATGTGGGTCGCCGTGAACGCCGGTAGCTTTGCGCGCAGTCGTCGAATTTGCCATGGCGAAGAAGTCTTCGCTCTTCGGCTTCTCCTCGGTTTGCCTGGGTGGTCTCAGTTCGCGTTGGCGCGGCGTTGCGCCAGCAGGAATCGTTCGCGCGGCGTCGGCGTGTCGGGCGGGATGTCGGGCTTCGGCCAACGTGACCTGGTGTCCGCTCCTCCGCGGCGGCCGGGAGGGCGGCGAAGCTTTCGAGGACTCGTAGGTCGAAACCTTAGGCCTTCCCAGCCGCGTGCCTTGAGGCATGCTCGGTCTGGAGCCCTGCGTCGTGAAGCCGTCGAGGATCGAGCAGTGACGCCGGGATCGTCTTCGCCTGCCCGTGCCCATCGTAGAAGTTGATCGACGAGCTCCGGTGATCGGATTCGCGCGCCGGCCTGATGGTCGTGTGCCGGGTGACGTCGACAGTTGGTGAGCACTGCGTCAGCCAGTTGTCCGGTGACGGTGACAGACTTGACGCTCGAAGACGTCGCCGAGAACGCTTTGAAGGGCTGTCGAGAACTTCCGTCTGGCCGGTCGTCATGGCCGAGCCGGGCGCCGTGTTGTCCGTGCCGCAGTACCCACGCCTTCACTTCACCATATCGGACGAGCCGTCGTGACCGGCGAGACCGGCTGTCACCGGCCGTGGCGTGATCATTTTCATTGCGTTCCCCTGTGAATATCGCGACTTCCCAGGGGGTCGGAACTGCGTAGCCGTGGGCAGACCCGCATACGACGGCCATGTACATCGCTGAAACCACCCCTTCATCCCAGTTGCGGGATCGTCGCGCATCTGCTCTGTTGTCGCTGAGCATCGGCAGGCCGCCTACGCTACGATTTGGCGCGCTATCCGCTCGATCAATCGCGGCGACGGCGTTGGCCCCGGTCGCGGTCATCGTGCCGGCCGAGCTGTGCCGCCGGCTGGGCAATGAACTTGCGCACGCCCGGTGACATGGCGGCCGACATCAGCAGTGCGATCGGCACAGCGTCGCCAAGCCGGGGAAACGCGGCGCTTGTATAACGACGTCTCGGTGACGATCGGCGCGGCATGTTTTAGCCGGCGACTTCATTTCTGAATCTGGTTTTCGATTGGTTTACCCGATCGCGATGGTGCGGACGTAGGCAAGGTGCGCATTGTCGGGCGCGATCCCGGTAAGGTGTCGAATATCCGCCTGTTCAAAAGCATCAATCAACCCGGTGGACGAACTGTTTTGCGCCCCTGTGCGAAATCGACCGTTTCCGCTACAGGCGTTGACCCGCCAGCGCCTGTTGTAGGCGGTGGCCCGGCGGGCCCTGCTCAATGGGATCGACGGGAGCTTTCTGAAAGCCTATCGCCGGCCGATCGGCAATCGAGGATTGCCGACGCGGTATAATCGGCTTGGCTTTGCGGTGCGTACCTGATGCGCTAACCCGGCCGCGCGCTCATGGCCAGCAGGCGCCTCCCAAAGGCGATGCCGCTATGTGCCGCTGGGCAAATCGGCGCCGACCCTGCTCATTCGAGTGGTGCTATCGTGGCGGGGACGCGCATGGTTCCCGTCGCATCTGCTCGGTTATCTGGAAATGGCGGGACACCGGCCGCAGATGATCGTCGTGCGGCGACTGGCCATCGAACGCAGGGCGCCGATCGCAAAGTGATCATTACCGCGTACCGGGAGCGCCGGGTTCGCCCTGCCCGGCGGTGGTATGGGGCATGGAAGCTGGCAGCGCGTGCCATTACCGTCGCGCTGAGCGCGCGCTGTCGGATCGCATTCAGGCGAAATTCAGATGCCCTGTTAGGCGTTAGCGATCCGGGTTTGAACGCGCTATCATTGGCTGCGTTCCTGCCGAAACGGAACCGCGTCGGCTTGACGAAAGGCGTGGCGCCTTTCGTGCGCTCGCTGGTTGATCCCCGTTACAGGCGCGATGGGAAGTGGGACGATGATAGAGAGGAGGCAACACCGGCCTGTACCGGCTCAGCGCCAACCGTCGCCGCGCGGTATCGACGGCTGCGGCGCGGTGATGATGTTCATCGTGATGGGCCCGTGGGTCAACAACAAGCGCAG
This sequence comes from Shinella zoogloeoides, assembly GCF_033705735.1. Taxonomy (NCBI): domain Bacteria; kingdom Pseudomonadati; phylum Pseudomonadota; class Alphaproteobacteria; order Hyphomicrobiales; family Rhizobiaceae; genus Shinella; species Shinella zoogloeoides. Next base: position 167,115 of record NZ_CP131132.1, on the reverse strand, counting down.
ACACCCGCGTGGAAAACGTGGAGCACTGCGACTGATTCGCTGATGCGATTTTGGCGCTGCAGCGCCGCCAATGATGCCGACGAGACGCGATCGAGATGGTAAATCGGAAAGTCGGGCGAAGAACGCAGATCAGAAGAGCAGCGACGCTTCGCCTTTGGTGCTGGCCCTTGAGTAATGAGGGCATATCACGAGTTCACGGGAGCCACTTCGTTCACTTCGCTTCGTCGACACGATCCATGACGATCGATGAAATGGCGTGATGGTCATATTGCGGATCGCGTTATCGGCCATCTGGGAACGGATTGATCAACCTCGAGGATGGAAAACCGGATCGACATTGAGATCGCGACGCTTACGCATTCAGACCGACTGGAGATTCGCGGACGTGGTCGTTCCGGCCGATAGACGAACCGTGCCGAGCCGGCAATGCTGGTGAACTCGACCTCGATGATCCCAGGCGACCCGGCTTTCGCGAATTCGCCGGACGGATGTCAACCTCAGGCGGTTATTTGGCAGCCCGTTTCGAAGATGGCGTCGGAATGGAGAGGGCACGCGATCGTGACGCCACATGCAGGCGACGTTCCCGCCGCGGCCGAATACTCGAATCCTGGAGTATGTATCCGCTGTCAGTGCCGGGAAGTGTTTGCCGACGTACCGATGTCCAGACGGGAATGCGCCGCGAAAACATCGCCGCTGGCGGCGACACGGCGGATGGCGCAATCGGCCCGAAGCGCGAGGCCCTCAAGGTATCGGCGCCCACCGGAACTCCGCCCGCTCGGAGAACTGTCGGGCGCAGGCGTGGGTCGCCGATGCCCACGCGGCGTCCGCGTTCGCAGAACTGGACGACGAACGACCGCGTCTGCAATTCCGCGCCAGCAGCAGAACCGCCAAGCGCAGTGACATCAACCTGCGACCCATGAACCGGGATCAGGCAGCGAAACTTTCTGACCAGTACGTATTGGCATCCGCGCCATCAGCCGGCCGAGGCGAGGCCGTCTATATTCATTGGCCCTATTCGACTGCGACCTCGACATCGAAGGGGCGATTCACCGACACCGGCGTGGTGGCGATTATCAACAGGCGCTTCTCTCGTGCAGCGGGACCGGAAATTCCCGTACGTTTGAGAAAGCGGATGCCTGCCGGAGCTGGTACATTGGTGTGCCGATCAATTCCCGATCTCATCATAGCGGGCGAGTTCTTGCGTCTTGTCGATCGACACGGGCCGTTGCGCCATCGACCATCCAACCGTAGATCGAAGTCAGTGATCTCGCCGAAGCCTTGCGCGGCTCGGCCGTATTGGCGTGCCTTGTTCGTGATCGAATGGTATTCAAACCGGCCTTGCGCCTGGCGCTGCCAGGCCGAAATGGCGAAGCCGCTACAACTCAAACGCGCTGTCTTCTTTCCGCGAGCGCGACGCTCGGATCGGTATCGCGACGACAGGCGTTCCGTGGCTTCGGGCTAAACCTGCGTGGTCAGCGCCATCTTCGACGGAACACCGTCTATCTCCGCCAGCGGGTGCTGGCACGGGGCGCATCTCACCGCTCGGCTGGGGCATAAATCTCACCGGCGTATTCCTGGGACACCGAACAACCGGCGAAGGCTGGGCCTGCGGCTTTCGAGATCCTTTCAGGCGGCGTATTCATTCGTTGAGACTGTATTCCGACCCCCTGACGAATGCAGAAGCGGTTCACCATGCCGAGAACTGTTTGGGCGATAAGGAGCTGGCGGCGCTACGCTGTTCCCGCCATTGACTTCGCATCCGGTACTGTGCGAACCCATATCGACGGGGGACGATGGAGGCGGTCGCAGCTTTCTTTGGCAAGGCTGTTATCACGACTATCGGAACTCCGGGATCTGCCAGCTTCCGGCATTTATCGGCAGGCGATAATGCCGATCTGCCGGGCCTGCTGACGGTAACGCTACGGGGCTGCGCTTCCCACGCGGAAAGCCGAGATCTGCGGCGGATCCGGCTCGCTGCGGGCGTCTTCCGGGTCGCGCTCGCCCCGCAGGCCAGCAGGTCGATATTGCGTAACCGTCGCGTATAAGTGCGTCATTACCTCGAGCCCGCCGTGCAGCGGTGTTCGGCTGACTCATTGCGATTTAACGGAAGAGAAGGCCGTATCAGCCCAGCATCGTCTGGTGCAACATAACGTTATGCCGGGGCGTGGGTCTGCGAGACCATCACGTTATCCTCAATCAGAGGATTAATCTCGATATTGGGAATGCGATGGCACCGAACGTTCGAATCCGTCGATGATCACCGCCGAAATTGCGGGTTCCAGTTCATCGAACTGCACCGTGAAGGTGTGGATCATGAATAGCGCCAGCCGCCGATGCGGCCGATGGGAACGCCGCCCGCACGTAGCTCACCGGCGGCACCTTCTTCAGTTCCACAATCGCTTGCGCGCCGACTCCCGGCTCGATGAGGCCAACCTGCGCTCACGTGAACGCCGACCCGACACCCCGGCCACGGCACCGGTAGGTGCTTCGTGGAAAGCGATTTGTTGCGAGGCTCACCGACGACGAGGACATGGAAGCGCCTCGGCGACTGCCGCCGTGGTCTTGCGGATCGAAGTTCGCGGGAGCGCTGAGCCGGGCGAGATCCATGATCTCCTCCTCGAAACGACGAAGCAAATGATTGAAGGCACGGCTCTCGTGTGCTTTTCTGGATCGAAGCCGTCATAACTTCTCCAAGCCCTCGTACCCTCGCGGAGACAGGTCATGGCCAGCGCCCACTTCAATTCGCCGGTGCACGAATTCGACCCGATCGTCGCTCGGGCGCTCGGCCGAACGCGCCCGCCAGCGAGACCGAGATCAGCTGGTCGCCTCGGAGAACATCGTCGGCCGCGCCGTTCCGCGCTCGGCCGCGAGGCCGTTATATCGGCTATCACAACGGCCGACATGGCGGCGAGCAGTTCGTTGATCGTCGAGCAGGCCATCGACCCGCGCCAGGCGCTCTTCGGCTGTGCCCTCTGGCGATCCCGGCGGCACGCAGGTAGGCTGCCGTCTTCTTCCTGCTGGCCGGGCAGGTCCTGTCGCTCGACGCGGGCTCGCGAAGTCTCGCGGCATGAACGCGCTCGGGCCGCTGGTTCGGGCGCGCAACTACAATGTCAGCTCGCCGTCGATACGACGAGATGAACGCATCGCGGAAAGTCGCCCGAGCTCGATCACCGGTGCGTATTATCCTGAACTCCTTCGGCGCATGGCGAAGATCGCAAGCGGCGCCTGTTCATGGTCGACATGGCGCAATCTCCGGGCGCAGTCACCGAATCCCCTTCCGCATGCGGATCTCGTCACCTGCGACCGCGAACGCTCGCGGCCCGCGCGGCGCATCCCCTCACCAGCAACGGGGGCGCAATTCAAACTGCAGGCCGCCGTCTTCCCCGGCGTGCAGGGGCTTTCGCGCACAGCAACGCAGCTTGCAGCCAGGCGATCTGCCTCGGCGAGGCACTACGCGACGTTGGAACCTATGCGCGGTGAGCAGTACTGGCTTGGCTGGCGGACCGCGGCGTGCGGCGCAACTCTAGCCAGATGTTGTGCGCAAAGAACGCAACGGCAAGCAGATTACGCCAGCAACACCTCGAACAAACAATCCCGACGACTGTACGCCACCAGGTGGATCGGCATGCCGATCCGGCACGGCGACGGCCCGGCCTGAAGCCAGGCGCTGGGCCATCGCCGACCTCGCCGAGGCCGGAAACCGGCAAGGCCGGATGATGTCGTCGAAGGCGAGGCCGACGGTGGCGACCTTCCCGGTCTGCGCGAAGACTCCCGCGAAGGCGCGCCCTCGCATGGTGCGCAGCTTCAGGCCCTGGGCGAGGCGTCGAGGTGACACGCAAGGGATATCGTGGGAATGGATAGAATCACCGGACAGCGACGACCCAGGAAAGTTCGCGGCCGGCTGCTCGAAGGCGAAGTCGCCAAGGACGTGCCCGGCAGAGGGCGCGACCGGCCCGCCGTGCCGAGCGCGCCGTCGTCCTTGTCGGCGCGGATCCGCCAGTGCCGTCGCGTGGTGAATCGAAGCCACTGCCAGACCTGGTAGGCCTGAGCTTGCGGCCGACGGCGCATCGACCGGCGAATGGTCGATCCGCCGACGACGGTCTCGTGCGGCTGCCGCTGCCGTCCATCCTCGATGCCCAACGCCATCAAGGCCATCCGACCAGGTGTCGACGGCTTCCCTGTCCAGTTGCCGGGCGCCTTTCGACCAGCCAGCCATTGGTGCCCTGCGCCGCTCGGCTGCCCTCGTGCTGCTGAAGGACCGGCTCGGCGGAACTCCGGCCTCCGTGCCGTGGTGATCGGCAAATCCAACGTTGTCGGCAGGCCGGTATGGCGCAGCTGCTGCTCGGAAAGGCTGCACGGTGACCGTCGCCCATTCGCGCACGAGGAACGCACGGAGCTGCCCACGCCTTCGTCGTCGCGGTCGGTCAGCCCGCGCGGCGAACTGGATCAAGCCTGGGGCGGTGTCCTCGACGTCGGCTGGCGTGAAATCGCGGCAAGTCGCGTCGTCGGCGACGTCGCCTTCGAGGAAGACCCGCCGCATCACGCCGGTTCCAGGCGGCGTCTGACCATCGCCTGCCTCCTCGCCAATGCGCTCACGTCCATCTGACCGACGAAGAAGTCGCCAATGTCCGCTTCTTCCCAATCGTTACGCCCACGTCGCCTTCCCGGACGTGACGCCGCAATCGCGACTACCTGTCCGCCAGTAACCTGGCGGCCCGACGGCATGGTCGACAAGCGCACCGACACCATGCGCGACTTCAGTCCAGGGGCTACGCGCTGAACACCTGCGCGGTATGGATCGCGGCGACTTACGGGCGGAGAGAATTCTTCGACGAGACGACGAAGCACAGATTCCTCGGCTCGGTCTCGCGCTTCGGCCATTGCCTCGGCGATCTACCGCTGTGATACGACATCGACGTCGTCTCCAATCATTTCGACTACCAGAAGGTCGTGGTGGTCACGACATCCTTCCGCCATCAGGTAGCGGAAGGCACTCAAACCCGAAGCCGGCAGATGCACGTCGTTTCGCCCGCCTGGGGCGAGATGTGCAGGGCTCGACACGCATCGTATCCCGCCTTTCTGCCGTCCTTCAGGGTGCGCCCCCTATAAACAGGCGACGCGGCGTGAAACTGACCTCTCGACCGCCGACAGAAGGCCCGATCGTCGAACAGGACGTCGTTATCGACGAGCATTCGACAGCCTGAGCCGCGATTGTCGAAAGCCGGAGTCTTCGCCCGTGCCATTCGCCCGTATCCCGCATGGCGCGTGTTCATCGGTGGCGGCACAGGACGTCTTTCCTCTCCCCGCAACCGTATCGAACGGATGAGTTGAACGCTCGTGTGGTCGGTCTCGGCAGAGATCTCGGGTAGGTATGAAGTTATCGTTCTCGGCGCCATCGTCCTCCGCTACCAGCGGCAAAGCGGGCATGGTACGGTGCCAGCCCGGCGAAAACGGAAGGAGCTGCCAATGGGTCTCGCTCACGTTGCGCTGGCCGATTCCGCGAGGCGATGAAATGGCTGTTCGCTTGCGCCTTGTCCTGCGGCCCAAGGTCGGCTGTGTCACAGACCCAGATGCGCGGCCACCTCCGCCCGCCTTAAGCCGGCAAAAGCCGCATGCTGCGCCTTGCCGCGCATTTCGCTGGCGAGCACTGCGCGGGGAACGGGTACTATGACGGCGCATGCGGGACGCTGCTGGCTCAACGCCTCCGCCAGAGACGTCAGGAGCTCGCCGCCGACGGCGCTCCCCACGAGTAATGATCAGCTGCATCCGTCGAACCCACGCCGAGCACGTGCGCTTGGCGGAAGGTGGCGGCGGCCTCCCTGACCCGCCGAAGGACGGACGACGCGTTATGTGTGCTGGCCACAAGGGACCGCGGCGCTCGGCGTCCTGCTTCGGATTCATTGAAAATCGTCGCGGCCTGGATGTGGAAGGCGGCGCATCCCGCGGCGTCGTCACCGCCCATGGCTGCGCTCGATGCCGATGCCGTTAATCGTCGGCTTCTCGCCCTCCTGACGCCCGCGCAGCCTGCCGACCTATCCGGTCAAGGCTGTTCGCTGACCATCCCAATCACCGACGCCCCTCGCGCGCCAGGAATCCGCCGTGATGGACGAGACCTCTAGATCGCCATCGCGCTGCCTCGGCGACCGCATCCGCGTCGGCGGCGCGCGAAATCTCGGCTTCCTGCACGATCCTCGGCGAGCGCCGCGAGCACGGCCTCCGTCGCCTCGCCGAGGTGGTGTTGTGTCGAGCAAGCTTCTGGTCGAGGCCTTCGACCGTGCGCCGGATGGCCCACGCCGGTCATCGGCCCGACCAGGTACCGGCCTCTTCCTCCAGCACTGGCCACGGCACCGCCGGCAGCTCGGGCTCCGCCGGCCGACCTCGTCGCCTGGGCGCCCGAGATCGGCCGGGGCGCCCCGATCGCGCCTGACCCCAATCAACCGGGATATGCGCAGCCTCCCCTCCCCAGACAGGATCGCAACATGGCTATCCAGCTACCCGGCAATCCATCCCGGCCATTGCGCCCGCCCGACGCTCTGGACCCGAACTATAAGGACAATGCGGTCGCTTCCCGGCCGTCGGGTCTGGGCGGGCGCATGCTGGCGGAGCAGCCAGGCTCGAGGCCTGGGCCTCTGAACTGGAAGCCTGCAAAGGCGAGTCCGCTCCGATCTGCTGGCAGATGCGTGACTGCCTCGTATGACAGCGCTGTTTCGGCACCATCTTTGTGAGCGGGCAACGCCCTTCCGTGCCGGCTCGATCAGGCACGCGGCGGCTGCGTCGCTCTCCTCGCCGAACAATGGCGAGGTCTCCCTGCAGGACGAGGAAAATCCGCCGCCTCGCCGGAAACCGACGCGAAGATCTCGCGCCGCACCATCGCTGTCGACACCGACTCGATCGGTTGCGCTCGCGCCCTCGGTACAACGCGACCATGTCCTCGACGCCAGGCCCTGGGTGGGCGGCTGCAACGGCTCGAGACAGAAGATTATCAACGCCTCGGCCGATACCCCGCTGTCCTCTTGGGCCTGTCCGGCGTCTATTTCGTCGTTGGCTTCTCCTCGTACAGCCTCGCGGCGCTTCGGCCCTGGCCAACCAGGCGTCGAGACAGATAACGGACATCCCTGTTTCCTGCCGTGCCGTCGGCGGCGCGCCCGGCGGCGACGCCGAGCAAGGCGAACAATGACCGATTGCTCTTCGTGGAGCCGGTCAATCGCCTTGTGCCCTCGTTCGTCTCCTGAGAGGACCTTCCGACCAGTATGATGTCGGCCTCTGGAACCGGACGGGCGCAGATGGTATGGCGGTCGCGCTCGTCTGCAGGATGTTGGCGGGCGTGTTCACCGTCGACGACATCACCCATCCGGCACTGGCGCACGAACCGCCGCTGCGGGCACCGGTCGAATTTCATTGTCGGCATGCTCAGGGTGGGGTTTCGCCCAGGCGGCGGCGGGACGAGCTCGCCCGAGGCGGAGCGGTTTCAGGGCTTCGCTCGCATCATAGCGCGAGTAATGGCAGAGCCCGGCACCGCGCGGGCTGCTTCTGGCGGGGGCTGCTGGTTCAATCAGTCGGTTGCTGTCGAAAGGAACGGCAGCGGCTAAAGCCGCAGGACTCGAACGGAATATCGCAACTCCCGGTGCGCGCTTGACGTTCCGGCCGGGACCCTCGGCCGGCAAGTACGGCTGCCAGAAAATCGAAGTAGTTGCCCGGGCTGAACATATCGGCATCTTACCTCCGATACGCTAATCGCATACCATGGACGTGAAAAAGGCTTTACGATGACGACGGTTGAAAGATTACCATTGCATTGACGCCTGAGATGGCGGGATTTGTGCGGCGCGGTCGTGCTGGCGAGTGAAGCATCCTGCGTGGTCTTCTACAGTTACCGGTGAAGCCTTATCGAAGACATCGACGGCGATCTCGCGATTAATGGCGAAGACTGCCGCGCGCCGTCGCAGATCTTCACCCAGCGCGGCTAAATGTGCTCTGTCTCCGCGGATCGTGCCGAAGGATGGGCGAAATAATGATGCATTGCCGTTGGCTATGGTCTGGCGGTCAGTTCTCGATACGGTGAACGCGCTGGCATCACGACATCAGCCTGAATGGCGCGCGACGACGACGGGTATTCGGCATCTGGTCTCAGGCAATCAACTCTTTACCGGCTCACTGGCGGCGCAGTCGAAATCGTCCGCGTGCTGCAGGCGGAAGTTTCCTCCCAGGCATCGTGTTTAAGGAATCGCTGTCGGCGTGAGGCCATCAAGCGACATCGCACGCGTGGCGCCGCGCCTGGCCTATGGAACTGTGAGCGGCCACGCGGCTAACTCTGTTCATCGGCCAGCAACTCAAATACTCAGAAATTGCCGCCTGCGCAGCTTATCCTGAGCGAGCTGTCGGTTTCGGCTGGCGTTGGTGGAGCTGATCGGCCAGGAGACGATCGGAGGAAAATTCCGTCATAATGCAGGGTGCAGATCAGCCGGATGCGTGCGTATTCCATCTCGAAAATGCCGTCTTCTGGGGCCGGATGCCTCCCGGACGTCCGCGTCGAGATCGCCGTCTGCTCGACAGTTTCATCGGCATCATTCGGCGTCGCCGGGCTCATGCATTCTTCGGCTGCCAACTCTCAGAGAACACGCAGCTCGGAAGCTCTCGCCAGCAGGCGGTTTTCAGTGATAAACGTGTCCTGCCCGGATTCGTCAGCTCCACTTGTCGCGGTGGGGCGTCTGACCGATATTTGCCTTTCGAGACCCGTCGTCGTGACTCGTGCGCCAAGTGTCGCCCCTGCTGGCGGCCCATCTACATGGATATTGTCATCCTTGCGATGGAAGAACGCGGTTCGATATGCAATTCAGCAAGGCGTCGTCTGCCCCGGCCCGCCGCCGAATGCCTTGGCCTTTCGGCCACCCTCCCACGGCGACACGCTCAGCGTCTTTCCCTTCGAGGAGCTGTGCGGGCAACCATTGACGCGTTCATGAAGCTTAACTGTTATTTTCACTCCATCTCCTCCGCCCGGTCTTCTCCGCCTGCTGCTGCCCCGCCAGCCGCGTCTCGAATCATCATTGCTGAAAAACCATCCTGCGCGATGAGGCCGCGGTGTGATCCATCGGCGAAATCGCGATAACACTGCTGGGCTTTTTCACACCGCTGGCATCTATCTCGCCTGCATCGAACCGCCGACGCTGTCTATGCGAGCAGATCGTTCACCTTGAATGACCGTCTTGTCGTCCGGATGCAGATCGGGGTGAGGCACTGCGTGCTGAACAGCAAACGCGTCTGATGCTTGTCGATCTGTACAGCGCAGTAATCTCGCAAGGTCATTCGTGCGGTGAACACCTCGCCCGCCTCTTCGGCATGGTTTGGGGCGCCATGCTCTACAACCGTGATCCCGGCGCCTACCACCTTCGGCCGCGCCAATACGGTCACGGTATGCCGCGGGTACTGGAAGTGCTGGGCTTATCTCGGGTGTTGTCGCTCCGGTGGATAACCGATGACTGGCTGTCATCACCCGCAATTTTCATCGGTCTACGACCGAGCCGATTCGTACCTCGGTGGATCGGGAAGCCGTCAACGAAGTTATCTGCTCTACTTTCAGCAACCAGCGGTTACACACCGGGTTAATGACAGGCGTGGTGTACAGCGGAGCAGACGGAAACCTGACCACGGCGTGTGCGGACGCGGCCACTTGACGCATAAACCGAGGCGCCCTCTTTCATCCGATCAGGCGGCTTCTATGACGAAGCTCCTTTGCAGTGCTGCAGCTCCTTTTCGTCGTTGACGTTCTACGGCGATCATCGTCGGTTCCGGGCTTCTCGTCATGCCGAACGCATTTGCGAGAAAATTTGCTATACTTCGCTTCGCGCTTTGCTCCAGATGCTGGAGGAATATCTCGCCATGGTGGCCGCTCGGTACTGACAAGAGACGATTTACATGTCGTCGGGCACCACTTGGTATTGATCATGTCAAAGGGTGGATATTGCAGTATCGGCGCGGCGAAGTCACGAAATAATCCTGAAGCGCAGTGACCATCGATCGCGATGAGCGAGCTTTCGCCTTCGCCACGCAACAAAACCTGCAGTGACGACGGCACGGCAGGTGATTGGCGTTGGTCACGTGGCCCCTCCATGAACGATGACATCGCCGCCGCTGAACGAGGACGCCGCGGTTCGGAAGAACCTCTCGAATAGCGCCGGAGCTAACTGAAGCGGAAGACGAGCAGCGCCGCTCCGATGATGGTATCGCCGAACTGCGACTTAAAACCGGTCGCTTCGAAGAGCGGAACACTCAACGGTAAATGCGTGTTAGTGCGGCAGCATGGTGGCGGCGTCGCGGTGACGCCGCCGGGCGCAGTTGCGAAGCGGCATCCTGGCGCCATCATCAGCAATGCGGAGTGCGGCATTGGCAAGATGCCGAGCTCGTGGCAGATGTCGAGCGCGGCACTGGAATGGATTGTCGAGCCGTTGACCGGCACGGCGCAGAGCTTCAACCGCAAACACAAGGGAAAAGTGAAGCGTACGTCGAGCACAGGCTCGCCGCCGGACCTTGCTCATCATGATCTCGAACGTCTGACCGGGAGGTGGGATGAGCGCAGCGCGGTCAGCGCGATCAGCATGGTGATCCAGGTGATGTCCGCGCCGAACCGTCCGCTGGCTCGGTGCTCAGGCGACCGGTATTTGCGCGCGATGGCCGTGAAATTTCGCCGACCTCGCCAGAGACGATCGACTGCGCATCCCCCGCCCGATGAAGGCTTGCGACATGCGTGTCACGTCGGCGCGCGGCGTGGCGTCGCTGAAAATTCGACGTAGACGGGCGTGGTCGAGGCCTGCGGCTGTCCATTTCTCCCGGTGAAATGAGCGACGACGCCATGGCGGATGAAGACGGCGTTGCGTCGACGTCACCTCGTCGGCGGCACCCGGTGGCATCGCTGACCGTGTGGAATCGCAGCCGTGGCGTAGACAATCAGCACCAAGCGCCGGATCGCGCAAAGAGATTCACCCATGCCGGATTGGAGGATATTCGCCGCCCACATCAACGTGCAGTCGGTCGGAAAGTAATCGGATTGAGCAGAGCGCCTCGGCGCATGGGGCAGATGAATACCAGTTGAAAGTGACATGTTTGCGAGTCGCCTGGCCAGCCTGCGGCGTCCCCGCGCGAGACAAACCACCCAACGTCGGCTTAGCTCGAAGCCTTTGGCTTGACATTTCGAATAGCAGGCCCGGCGTGACTTCTTCCTTGTGCTGGTCCTGACCAGCGCCGCCGTCGACGAACAACGGTGCCTCCCCAGGCAACGTCATGGATTGACGCCGCAGGTACGATCTGGATGTCGGCCGGGCAGGGCATCGGCGAGCAATACCGGCGACGCCGTCTTGCGCATCATACCCGCTCGGTGAATCCTGCGGCGCTGCTCTGGCTATCGATGCGTGAGGACTGGCCTCACGATCCATCGCCTCACGACTTTCTGTAAAATTCATCGTGAACGGCCGGTGTCGCCGTCCCCAGTTCAAGGTCGAAATGAGGATCGAACAACACAACAAGCGGCCGGCGGGTCTTTCCGGAACGGCGCGCCGCGGCAGCCCGTGCTCAACATACAACAGCCGTTTAGGCGATGACCTCGGCGCCCATACTGGAGAAATCAACGGCTCCACCAGAGCCATTCCGCATCCGTCGAATCCTCGGATAACGCAATCCATCGGCAGCAGCCCGCAGTTCTTGTCGTCCATCGCCTTGCCCGAAAATCATCTCAAAGCCGAGATCATAACCGACTCAGATTACGCAGCTTCTTTCCGGACCGACTGCGCCTGGCGGTAAGTCGGCAGATCGTAAACACGCCGCCCGGCTGGGGCGGTCACCTGACGCCTTCCGCAGTTTACCGGCGCGACGCCTGAGCGCCGTCTTGCCCGGTGGGCGGCCCGTCAGGTGACGATTACGGCGAACCGATTACAGCCGCCGACGATGACCTGCGTGCGAAATTCGATCCCGCGACCGGACGATCTATATCGGCACCTTCACCAGGCCGTATTTCCGGGTCTACCCAGATCGTGCCGCCGCAGCTTCTGGCGATGACCACGCATTGCTGGATGAACATGCGGCACCCATGGCGCAATTGACGCTTTGCCCGCTTCATGGAAGGCGGGCGTTCGGCGCACGTCCGCAGCATGCGCGTCTCGCGAACGCCTCGACGTGCTGGCCGGCGAGACCTGGCGGATTTCGTCGAGCCGCACACATTCCGGCCGGCGGCCAGGCCGCTGACCGCCGATCTATCGAGCGCGCGGCCATCGATGCCGCGCATTGAGATCACGCATCTGGCCTGTCGCTGTAACGATCCGCAGGCCAGCTTTCCTGATGGGCTTTGCCGCCTGCACGCCGTATCGGGAAGGTTGGCGAATTCCGGTATGGGTCAGACGCCATCACCGCATTGCAACAAAGTAGGCCATTCATTCCGGCCCGGTACAAGGAGAGAACATGGCGAAATCATCGCGCGAAATTTCGTGCGACGGACGCCCATCGTCAGTCCCCTTTATCACTGCTCGTGGGGCCGGCTCGGTAACCGGCCGATATAAAGGAGTTCTGCGGCGACGACCGGCGGCGTATCGAAGATCTCTCGCCGATCGCCCGGCATATTGCCCGTCGTCAGCGCCGGCATCAATGGAAGCGGCCCTTCACGCCGGTAATGCGCAACGTCTTGATCGTCCTGTTCGTTACTCCCCCCCCTTGCTTACGACAGGTCCAGGGCAGCTGTCGGGAAGAATGTCGGCGCTGGGCGTGACGCCCGTCCGCGAGCAGTCCCGGCGGATGATCTCGCGTGTCTTCGCACCCTCGACCATCTCGTTGAGATCGGCATCCTCGGTCCAGAAACCGATCTCGATTTTCAGGGCGGCCTTCGGATCGGCAGGTAGGCGGCGACCTGCGCTCCAGGACGCCAGACGCTGGTGAAGTGCGAAGCCGTCGAGCACCCTCGCCCTCGCCGCGATGAGTCATCGGGAGGAATTCGTGGCTCGGATAGAACACCGTATACACGGAAAAATGCTCCGACTTCGAAATAGTTGCTCGCCGAGCCAGCAGTCAACGGCCAGCGCAACCCGACAGGCCGCTAATTTCAGGCGGCGACGCCGCTTGGTTGTCGTATACTGGATAACATGTCCTCCCGGCTTACCAGGTAGATGGGCCACTCGCTCGCCGGCGCATAATCGGTATCGCCGATGCCGGAAATTCTTGGGAGCATCAGCGCACCGGCGCTCAGCACAACTTCGCATCGCTCGCATTTTTGTGCTGCCATCCATGATCAACCGCGTCTGTCCGCACCGGTACGCCGCCCCTCGGCCAGCAGAACGCTGCCGTGCTCCTCGCCGGACGCCGTTGCAGACGGGCGAACTCCTTAGCGCAGGCCGTTTTGATCGTGCTGAGCGGCGGGTAATCCTGCCCTGCAGCAGAAGGCCTCGTAGAGCGGGTTTTCGGCACGGCGTTGAACCCGCATGCAGCGAACCGATCACCGCATTGACCCTTCTCGAAGGTTTCCATCGTGGGCAGGACATGCGCGTAAAATTTTCGGTAAATCCCTCGCCGCCTGTGCCGTCGAGCGGGTTGCCCCCGCGCGAAAACCATGCCGTTGACAAATGACCGCCAACGCCCGGCCGCGATGCTGGTCGCTATTCGCCCATTCAATCGGAGCTCGACTCGCTGTAGTTATACTCGATAACTCAGTGGCGGGTATCCGCAGATGTCGAGCCGTCGCGTGGTCCGCCTCGAGCGGCAGCACTGCGCGTGCCGTCCTCGGTCAGGCGGTGGCGACCGACCCGCCGACGACGATATAGTCGTGGTTCCCCGTAATCAGCAGCCGGAACTGGGTGCTGGTCATTAACGCCAGCATGGATTTTTCGCGCCCGCCAAAACCCGGCTGCTGTAACCGCCGAGGCGATCTGCTCAGCGGCGTTCCGGCGCCAGCGAAGTACCCGAAGGCGATGTGCCGGTGTGGTGCGCGCATGGTAGCGATGAACCATATTTCGTGTCGTTCGCGATGCGTTTCGCCCTCGACGTCGTTGACGTGATGGTCGACGCTGCGGGGCCGAAATTTCCTCGCAGGCTTGTGGTCATGCTGTTGGCGACGCCGTGGGCTACGGTCGGCTCGATGAAAGTAGCCGCCCGTGTTCGAGGATACGGTTGCCGAGCGCGACCAACGCGCCCTTGCCGACCTCGACAACACCCATGCCAACGGCGCCCATCTTGTTGGTCTTCGGCAAGGGATGGTCTTGGGTGCCGTTGACGGCTTCCGGCGGCCGGCGTAGTAGCGGCCGAGAGCCTGCGGACCCTGGAAACGGGATGCCAGAAGCGGTCTGTTCCACGGCAGGACCTAGATCGTGATATCCATGACGTGGGCGGGCCCCAGTTCCGAGCAGCACGCGCTTGGCGTTAGTTCAGCTTGAAATAATACCCGCTCCGTCGGGCTGCAACCGAGCTCGAATCGACGTCGCGATAAACGCCGAGCTTACCCTGTCCGGATGTCGCCGTAACCTGAAACGGTCCATTGCTCACGCGGGGATGCCGGCCTCTGCCGCAGGGCGCAGGCCCGCAGACCGTGAGCGGCGTCTGCTCGGCCGGCAGCGATCACGATGGAGTTGCCATGGCAACCGGACCGATCTTCACCGCGGTAATCGAAGCCCGGGGGATGACGGCGCCGACATTGCCGATGGGCTCTGTTCCACCGTGGTGCGGTATCGGCGGAGGAGTGGAGAACGGCGGTCATAAACTCGCTGTCTATCACCTCGGCATACCAGCGCAGCGTGGCAATCGTCCGACATCGGCGATGGCGGCGGGTCGAGGCGTTCAGGGCGGCGAACTTCTTCCTGATGCTTCTCTGAAATCGGCGAAGCCGCAGCAAGGCGACTACGATCGCGCAGACGAGATTGCGCCAACTGCTGGGCCTCGGCAACGGCATCACGTCCTCGCGGTCGGTTTCGGCGACCCGGCGTGGCCCTTGTGCCAATCGGGCTTGCCGCTGGCAAGACAAAGCGGCCGTCGACTTCGTTTCCGGTCTATTGGTTCGGCCAGCCAGGCGCTCTTGAGCAGTGGACGACGTAGCGATTCCTTTCTTCTTGATGATTCAGCGCGGTCAGGTGCCCTTGGCGTCGGCGGCGCAATGAGGGCGGGCATGTCGATCGATGCCGATGCCGTTGATCTCGGCGACCAGGCGGAGGGTGAAGCCGGTACATCGTTCCACGCGGGCGGCAGCGTCTACGTTCCGGTCAGGGAGGACCTACCTCGTCCACCGGCAACGTAGTGCCGAGCAACGCTGCCGATCGAGCCGCGCGCAGTGAGCAACGCGGTATGTAAACCACGGCCGAGATCGGTCGATGCTTCGGCAAGGCAGGGTCCGGTCTGAGCGGCTGAGCACCGTCAATGACCAGCATGACGAGTGTGCAATGCCCACGCGCGGAATGCCTGTCGGGATGCAGCTGGAAAACGAAGCACAAGCGGTCCAACGCCACCCGGTATGGCGGCCGGCAGCGACAACAGCCAGCTTCCCGAAGGAAAGCATGGGCGAGCGGAGATAACAGGCCCGTTCCGGCGATCATCGAACCGGAAGCCCGACGTAAACGTTGATTCCGCCGCAGCCAGCCTGACATCCTGATACCCGGCGGAACGTCGTGCCGCGAACTTCACCGTCACGTCGTTGGCGATGATGCGGTGGCGCATGAAAGGATAGGGCCGGGCAAGAGGCTGCAGCGCAAGGCGGTGACGGAATGAAATACGGCTGGCCTGCCGGCCCTGACATCACCCGTCGGGATACCGGGCTTGCGCACGCTGATCATGATGGCGGGCGACCGTCTGCTGTACGGCCAATGCGAGCGCCGCGCCATGGGCGCAGTTGCCAATGCCGAACTGCCGAGGCGATGACCATTCGAACGTCGTCCCCGATCCGCCGACCATCGACGGCGTGATGTAGTCGCCGACCGCCAACCACGCCGGGACGCGACAGCGGTACGACGGTGAAGAAGCCCTCAGCCGCTTGCGCCGGCCGCTCCGTCGAACGGGCAGGGTGGGAATGTGCGGCGACGAAGATGAGGATTGGCGTATGCGAAGGTGAGGAAGACGGCGAGTTGTAGGCGGCGCCGGGGCTCAGCCGAGATCAGACCCATCCGACGTGCGTTGCCATGCCGGCGTCACCCGCCGAGGCGAAGAGCGCACGTCGGCAGGCCAGAGCGGGATGACAGCATGACCGCGCTCAACGGCGCGCTGCGTAATAGGCCATCAGTTGGGCGATCAGCGTAGCTTGTCGCCGTGGCCGGGAACTGAGCAGAACCCAGACGCCTGACGACCCGCGCCGTCGGCGTCGAATCCGCCTTCGGGTGAAGGCTGACGCCGATCGGGATTATTCGGCGGGACCACGAGCAGGGCAAGCCGGAGCATCGACATTCATGGCGGAGATGCCGCACGCTTGCAACAGGCCTTCCCAGTGGTGGGTTTGCCTGCAGAGGCGACGTCGGTCATCAAGCACCACCCCGTCTTCCGGCTTGAAGGACAGCCAAACCGGCTGGCCATGCTCCGGGATTGCACCACGCCGCGCGGCGCAAAGGCGTGAAATCCTGGTCGCCGACGCTCACCTCGCGAGTATGTAGGCGGGGCGATCGGTTGCGCGGCTGCCTCGGCGGGGTGGTCGGCGCCTCAACCGCGAGGCCAGACCGGGTCGGCGCGGACCGCCTGGCTTCGCCACGCACCGAGACCACCGGCTCCGCCGAACCGCCGCCTGCGGCGATCAGGTGGACCTTGATGAACTGGGCCTGTATTGGGCGCATCTCGCCTGGACTGTCGAGCTGTTGAATGCTGCCGGCATTGATGCCCAGCAACTCTGGTCGCGCGTTAACCCGTCTTACGCTGCAGCACGTACTGCATCTGCTGCCGGGTTGAAGATCGAGCGCGGACGGCGCTCGTCGAGCAAGCACCCTGGGGCGGCCAACCGGGGCACCGGGCCGGCCACGCGCTGGCCGGCCGCCATGGCTGCGATGCGGCAGGCGCTCATCTTGTCCATCGCCACCATTCCAGCGCCTCGGCGACACGTCGGCTGCGCTCGATACCATCCTCGTGGATATTCGACATTCTGCAACGTCATATGCGGGAACAGCGCATAGGACTGGGCCTGTGTGCGGTGCGGCGGGGCACGTCGGTTACATCTGGCCATCGGCAAAGGCCGGCCGGGATCGACCTGCTCGAAGCCAGCGATGGGCACGGCGCGGTCGTCTTGCCCGAACCGCAGGCCCGAGGACTCGGGAAAAGCTCGGTGGACCAGGCGGCAGGTCCGCCGGGTAGCGCTGACGTTCACCCGAACCCGGATGTTGTCGTTACGTGCAGGCATATCGTTACCCCCGCCCGGAAACTAGAGGGGTTCAACAGCGAGTCGTTCCGCATCTGGACGCGATCGACCGCTCAGGCGCACGAAAACCGTCTTCTCCCAGAGCTGGGCTGATTCCTGTCGATGATGTTGGTCTTGGCGGGATATCGTCAGCCGCACCACCCTGTCTGGCGCCCTCGTCGGTCAGTACGCCGTTGTTAGTGACAAGGAGATGAAGCGGACACCCATTCCAGCGTCAGGTTTGAGGAGGCGATAGACTTCCGGACGATCGCCATGCGGGGTCAAGCTGCGTTGTCAGGTCGTCCGGCTTATCGCGGGAAGGTGTAGCAGTTCTACCCTTGCGCTGGAAGATTAAGACGATGGAAGTGTGCAAACCCGTGACCGCGTCTGCCGACGCTCGTCACCGCGGCGTCGTTAGCGCGCGATGGCTGAACCCTGTGGACGGCGGCACTGGGCGCGCCGAGTGTCGTCCGAAGATTGAAGGGATCCGCAACGGCCGCCGCAGCGCGATCATCGGGAAGATGATGTCGAACAGATTGTTTTTCGTCCCAGGCGCGGCCGTATGGGTACTTCGACGATCAGCGGCTGCGTTCCCAATATAAGGATTTACCATAGAGATCGCCATCCTTGCGTTTTTGATATTTGAGGCCGAGCTGACCGCGTTAAGCTGAAGCGTCAGTCGGCGCAATGGACAACCGACGAGCGCGGAATGGAGGCCCGACTCGAAATGGAATACGTCGGCCTGGATCGCGCCCGACAGGTCTGGGCCAAAATCTCGTCGCGGAACCGGCACAGGCGACATTGACTATGACGCCACCTGCATTCCGCGTCCATGCGTCCTCGTGTTATGTTTCCCGGGTAATGACCGTAATTTCCGATGCTGCGCGACATCGCGAATGAGAGGCGGGCGCTGCGAGCGCTGCCGTTCCTGCCGCAGCCGCCGAAAACCACGCCGCTGTTTTTCAAATCCGTGGGAACATCTCGGTTCCTGATTATTACGCCATGGAGCGCCAGCTGCCGTCTTCAGATCCTGCCTCACTGGAAAAGCGACTTCTTACGCTCGCTTTCGCATACTACACATCGCCTGCGCAGCATTCTGTTGGCTCGTCGAAAATCTCGCGCGCGTGCCGCTTTAATCCGGATATTGAATTTCAGGCCGACTTCCCTCTCCTCCAGGCCAGCCCGCGGCGAAGGGAAAACCCCAGAGCAGGAAGTCGAAGCCCTGGCCGCGCATCCTCGTCGGGTACGAGCTCACGAAACCTGCCGGTAAACGGCAGCGTCATCACCGCCGCTGGCTGTGACGAATGCGTCACATGGCATCGCCGGGCGGTGCAGACCATCGCCGCCGGCAAGGTGTGTTGCTGCCCATCGCCATCGTCAGGGTCGATGCCGGTCGCTTGCGGGGATCGACGCCTTGACGAGAGCTCGAGGCCACGGCGTTGCCGCCTCGATCGCGCTCGCCGCTCGTGCCGAGTCGAGATGCGTCTACATCGCCGCCGTGACGCCGGTACTGGTGATCGCGCCAGGCGGCGGCCCGGCCGCCACAGTTCGACGCCGGCGGCCTCGACGGGACCTGCCCATCTTCGACTTCGCGACCAATCGCGCCTATCGCCGGCGCCGGCAGCCGATTCCTGTGAGCAGACCGTCGATCGGCGAGGCGGGCTTCGGCGGCCTGAAGAGGTTCGCGCATGATCGAGCTTCTCGCGACCCGCAGTCGAAGACCATGACAGGCCTGATCCCAGACTTCGATGGCGACGGCGGCGCCCCCCTGCGAACTGATCGTCGCACTGTCCGCCCGGCATCATGGCTTTTGACATTCAAAGCGCCGAAGACGAATTCCAGCACTCAGGGCTTGACTGCACCCTGCGTCACGGCGCTTCGCCGCCGAGGCGCACTGGCGGCAGGTCGGCCGGCCCAATGACCCGTTCTGATGCAACTGCTGCGCGGGCCGCCAATCTGGGAAGGCCATGAAAATCACCGGGGTGGACATCTACAATTATACCGTCGGCACAATGCCCGCGAGCATACGTCATGTCTGCTCGCGGCCGGAAAGGCGGCGCGGTCGTCCGCACCGACCGGGGTCTCGAGGAACAGGGCGAGATCACGGCGCTCGATCTACCTGCCGACCTTTCAGATGACATTCGAGGTCGCGCTATTTTCTCGGAGGCGCTGATCGGTATCAACCAATATCCGGAAATGGTCAACCCATGGCCGAGCACGTTGATGGGGCGGGAACTTCGCCAGGCCGATCGGCTGGGATGATGTGGCCGTCGCTCGGCCGCAGTCGGCTGGCGGCCGGCATCTGCAGGCGGCGCTGGCAGGATCCATGGGCGAGTTCGCGACGGCCCGCCGGCATCAATCGCTTCCCGGGCCGTCGGCAACAACCGTAATGTGCGCGGACCCGCGCCAGCGGCTGGCGTTCGAGACGATCATCGTGGCCATTCAAACGGCGTGTCGCTTGCGTCAGCGAGCTCGCCAAGGCATGGCCCGGCCTCGCAGTCTATGTCGGTAACCCCTGCCGCTCGGCGGCCATTGCATCCTCGCGCATCGTGGATCAGCGCTTCCCTTTCGTTCTCGACGAGTCGATGGAAGCCGCGACATCTGTCGCGTGTAATGACGCTGGCCATCGTGAACCTCAAATTCGACGGCCTCATAGCCTGACGAAAGCGCGACCCTGCCAGGAACTGAACAATGGCGATCTCATTGTGTGGGGCGGCGACATCACGGCCGCGGCTGTGGCGGCAGCGACCCGGCCCGACTCCGTTCTTCAACGACGGACGGACGGCCACGCCAGCCTCCCGCGCTCGTCAGGCGGCTTCGGCCGCGCCGACCGATCCCGGTGAAGGTGAACATCTGTTCACGGTGGGCCGCGCCTGAAGAATGACGTCGCCGCGCGACGTCGGCCCCACCTGTTCACCCACCAGGCCTGTCGAGATGGAGCGCCGGTAAACCCGGATACGTCGTTATGCATGCGCGTGAAATCGGCCGCCTCACCACGAAGGCCGGTTCGCTTGTGTTCGCGGACGGCCCGCGCCCTGTTGAGCTAATTCGCGTGTGCCAGTCGCATTCGCCGAGGAGGGACCTTCTGGTTGTACTGGTTATGCGTGAACGCATGGGTATGGCAGCATGTGGGGAATTCGGAGTTCTTCCAGCGGTCGGTGTCAACACATCGATCGACGTTTCCTTGATCAGATCTGGCTTCTCGAGAATCCGCGGGTGCAGGTACGGCGCCGACCTTTCGGTAAAAACGGCTCGAAAAATGCGCGTGTTAATTCTTCGACCTCCTCTGCGCAATGCCGCCGGTGGGGCGCCAAAACCGGCAAGAGCGAAAGGGCCTCGCGGATGGGTATGCGGCTGATGATTCCTGCGCCCGGATCCTGACGCAACTGACGCCCCGGCCAGAAAAACGCCCTCAGGATCCGGCTCAATTTCCTCGGCAGCTTCATTATCGTCTTGGTGCTCAATGCTTGCTGGCAGTCGCCACGCGGCATTCCTGCTTCGCGCGGAATGCATTTTGTACAATGTGCAGAGCCAAATGCAAAGAGATGGCGACAACCACAATTCGCTGGTTCAGGGAGAGTCAGTTCAACCGGCGCCGAATGACCGCAGGCGGCGTGAGCGCAAACAGCCCTGGGGCTACGAGCATGTCCGGGAGCCGAACCAACGCCACAGATTTTATGGACTTCGTCTCGATTGCGCTGATGGGCGACATTTCCGTCAGCTGTATGTCCTCGACAGATTCGGCGCGGTCTGCTGCCTGATGATCTGGCTCGCTATCCGGCGGCGACTCGTCGCATCGCGCTCGCTTCGTGCCCCTGCATGATCGTCTCGTCACAAGTGCGGAGAAAATGGACGGCAGGCTGAGATTTCTCTGTCCGTCGGCATGCTCCGCTGCATGACGCTCGTCAGGCTCACGTCGTCGAACCGGGCGGCTCACTTTGGCGGAAAGGTCTCGTCCGCCAACTGGCCGGCGTACCGTCGCCTTTACGGCTTCTGTTCCAGGTGGAAGACCCGGCATTGGTCTACAGTCGATGAAGGGATGCCCTCGCGACTTCCACCTGGTACCGCCCTTCGGCGAAGGGGCGACCGACGACAGCGGCGTGCGACGCCATCTTAACGGTAACGGTCATTGAAGATGGATTGTCTGATCTCTCGCGATGTAGCGTTCGAACGTAATCAGGCCGTTCGCCGCGCTGGCGGGTAGCGGCAATCCAGGTTCGTGCAGCCACGCGTTGAACAGAGGGTCGGGTTTGGCGCGATCCTGTTGATTGCTATGTCGACGAATCCAGCCCGCGGGAACTGAAGGGCTGACGGTGATGATGAAGCGGCGCAGGTCCAGCCTCCGCGATGATCGTTGGCGCGTTGATCGGACCGATCCCGAATCTGCCGCGGGATCTGATAATCACGGCTGTTTCGCAACCCAAATCGGCCTGTGCTCGATCTCGTTGCGTTGGCGGATCGGGCTGCGGGCTTCGGTATCCGAAAACATGCGGAGCCGCAGGCGCATCAACGACGGCGAAGCCAATCGGGAGCAGGCAGTCTCATAAATATCCATTAAAAATCTGTGACTTGCTCACTCCTGCCGATGGCCTCCATGCCGCTCGACGAACTTCTCCTTCGTCGGTGTCAAATTCGATGTGGGGAAGGCGTCGGTACGGACTTTCAGTCGCTCCGATATTGCAGAGCCTTCGATCTCTGAAGCGCTTCCTGGCGGTATGCGATGTTCCGGATCTCGACGATGACTTCGTCTTCGTCGTTGATGCCGGCGCGCGGGATGTGGGCCACGGTGGATCCTCAATCGCCTGGGCGTCAGCGGGATCGTTTTGTCACGGCTGGTGGTGTGCAGGCTTCGCGTGCGGGCGAAGCATAGCGGTGACGCTAACCGCGTTTCGAAGCCGCTCCCGCCAACCGCCAGCGATCGGGCGATGATAGTTGCCCGTTAGCACTCAAAGGCGCAGACCCGCCGGTCGGTCATGTGACCGTCGCGATCAGATGGTCATGTTCCTGCGCGTATTGAGAACGAATGAGCCGACGGCGTTAACCGGGTATCAACGCTCATTGCGAACCTTGGCGATGTCGATGACGCAGCGTCGGCAGGTATAGAATTCTGACTGGTCATGTCGATCTCTCAGATGAAGTTGTGGTGCTCACATTCTGAAGGTACTCGACGGCGCGACCTCGAACGATGCGCGCTTGCGGCAAAGCTGCGCGCACCGTTCCCTCGGTAACCAGTTGCTCGCTCGTAGCGCGAAGGTGGGCTGACCTCGAACGCCGATGACCGCGCTGAACTCTCAGGGCTGGATAGAGTCCGGCCCGACGGGGACGGACGGCAACGCTGAAGAGCAGGTCGTGCTGAAGAACGGGAAGACGAACCCAGCGGCGGTCTTCGCAGGCTGCCCGAAGCGACCTTTTATGAGCTGGAAGCCAAATGCGGCGACGTATGGAAGGTATCTGAACCCCGAAGCGCCTGAAGGCGCTGGGCGTATGGCTAGCTGCTCGCCGAACAGGCCTCCGCGAACTTCAAAATGAAGGGCTTCTGCGTGACGGCGCATCTGAGGGCTTTTCAGGCGGCGGGCCTGCAGGTATTGCCGACCAGCGATCCGTTATCGACCGCCGAAGGCTCGGGGTGCGAGCGAGCTACTGGTAATGAGCGACGGCGGTGCTGACGGCTGTTCATTCTGCTTCGGCGCGATGAGCAAATCGGCCTCAATCGCATCTATCGGCTCTATCGCGAGGAAGGTCTCTGCGTAGCATAGCCGGGCGTCGATGGCGCCGGTCGCTCGTCGAAGCAAACGAATGCTCGCTGGTCGCCTCACGATCGGTTCGCCTGCGGCAAACGCCATCCTGTGTGGTCGACGATGTCTGCGCGAACTCTTACGGCGATCCCCGGGCCCTCTGGTCGCCGTGTCGCAGGGGAACTGACGACGGTCGAGCGGGCAAGCCCGGCATGTTGATTTCGGACGGCGTCACAAGTGCGAATGGTGGCCCGAAGGTAAGCTCTGTCCGTCAGCGTACTCACGCGCATGACGCTCGTCGGAAATCACGTCGTCGAACCGGGCGGCTTTCCCGCGGCGGGAAGGTCTCGTCCATAACTGCGAAGTCCCCTCGTGGCCTCGCCGTCAGCAACACGGGCTTCTGTTCCAGTGAGACTGGCGATACAGAAGGGTCATTCGAAGGGATACTCACGCTGACGGAGGTTCTTCCCGCCTGTGCCGCCCTTCGAAGGGCCTGAACTTTTTGACGACGGCGTGGCCGACGCTACCTTGCGTCGGGATTGTCGCGATCTCGCGATGTGGCGTTCAGTTTGTAATCGAAACCCGACTATGCGGCGGATGGCGCAGCTTGCCCGGCAATCCGCAGGGTTCGTCGCATTGCGCGACCGCAGGCTGAAATCGAGGTTTGGCCGCGTTGCTGGCCCGGTTAGCGGTGTCGACCCGCAGAGAACTGAACTGACGGTGATGATGAAAACGGCAGACAGCCTCCGCGATGATCGCCCAGCGCGTTGATCGGGCCGATCAGGGATCTGCCGCAGGATCTGATAATCACGTGATTTCTGATCGTCGGCCTGTGCTTCGATCACGTTGCGTTGGCGGATCAGGCTGCGGGCTTCGGCGACAGCCATCCAGCTTGTCGCGGGCCGGGCGCATCCAGCGGCAGTAACAGCCAGTCGAGGTGCGGGCGGTCGCCAAATATCGGTAAAATCTGTGACTGCTCACTTTCCTGCCGACAGCATCCCATGCCGCTTCGACGAACTTCTCCTTCGTCAGTGTCGTGATGCTCGATGGTGTGGGAGAACGCGAAAACCGACTGTTACCCCGGAGCATGATCTCTGGGCTGGCGGCGAATATCGTCGGGATGCGATGTTGGATCTCGATATTGGCGTTGGCAATGACTCGTGTGTCTTCGTTCTTGATGCCGGCACGCGGGATCATGGTAGACCTGAGTCCAGTGGATCCTCAACGTGTGTAGGATCACCTGAACGTCAGCAGGATCGTTCGCCTGCTCGCGTGCGGGCGTTTCAGCCGGCTTCCGCCAACCGCCAGGCGATCGGACAGCGCCGTTGCCTCAAAGGCGCAGACCGGTCGGTCATGTGATTGCAAGTCGCGATCCGTCGGTACGCGCCATTGAGGAACGGATAACCAACGGCGGCGTTATAGCCGGGTTAGCTCGATCAACACTTCATTGCGAACCTTGGCGATGTCGATGGCTGGCACGGCGCCGGCAGGTATGCGGCTGGTCATGGTCGGTCTCTCCGGAATGAGTTGTGAACACTCACGTCTAAGTACTTCGGCCTGGCCACGGCCACCTCGAACGATGCGCTTGCAGCAAGCTGCGCGCGCATTCCCTCGGTGGCTCCAGTTCTTCCTTCAGCCAGGTGCTACGGGACCCGGCGATCGAATGCCAAATCTAGCGGTCAGCAGGTCGGCGCCGGGACCGATGCCAAAATGGCTATGTCGAGAACTCAGCAGCGAACTGCTCAACCCCGAAGAGCCCGTTCTTTCGATCATGCTCGCAGCGCCGGCCGACCGGCGACTACAACTCAGCCGCGCTCATCGCTCGGATGCAGACCCCGGCGGATATGCCGGGATCATCGCCTCCAACCTTGGCCTGGGCTCCGCGTTTCCGCCGGTTGCTCCCCCGCCCCGCCATTTGGCTTATCAAAAAACGCCGACGCTCTGTCCTGGCCGGGCGGAGTCAACTGCTCGGGGCTGAACCTTGGCCGGTGGTATCTTCCCTGCGTCTGCGGCGGCGGGCTCGACCTGGGCCGACCCCGCGGCGGTGGCGGTTTTCAGGACGCAGAGGCGTGCCCGCCTCGTCGGCCCACCGCCGCAGCGCTGCGTGCCGGTGCCTCCCCGTCGTGGACGTGAAATGCGCTTGCGCGCGATGGTCCTGGCTATGCCGGCATTGATTTCCGGGGACCATCTTGCCGAAGAACCCGTCGCGCAGGCAGATGTGACCCTCCACCCATTTGGTGACGGCCACTGTTCCTGCTCGAGCAACTCGGTCTTCAAATACCCGCCTTCCCGCAGGCCGGAAGCCGGTGTACAGAAACTGGCTGCTCAAACGGCGCGGTGCTCACGCGACGCTTTATGGACGTAGTGGCCGAACGCGGCCGCCCGAGGACTGTGGCCCCGGCGCTGCCCTCCGGCCCTAAAGCGGCCCGAAAAATGATATGGGAAGAAGGGATCACCATCAAGCCCCCTCCCCGTCAAACGGGTGGGGTGTGTTTGATGGCGACCGTGTGCTAGGTCAAAAAGGCGGCCAGTACTCCCGAAGGAGGCCGATTGAAGTCTTGATGATCTTTAAGAAACCCCGGTTGCGGGGGCGGGATTTGGACACCGATGGCGAACGCCACCCCTGCGTTGTGTTATGCGTACAAAAGGGCCGCTTTGAGGCGGCCCGATTTCGGCTAGGCCGAGGCTTGTTAATGAGAGATTTGATTGCCTTTAGCAGACCTAGCGGCGACCTACTCCCGCGTCTTGGACGAAGTCACCATTGGCGCTGGGGCGTTTTCGCGGCCGTGTTCGGAGATAAAGGAACAGCGCCACCCCACGCCATGACCACCAGGTCGGCTAAGGGCTCTTTGAGCTGGTAGAGGCCTTCGTTTGGTGTAGTTTTGTGAACGCATCTTTGATCTTTGGCCTGGCGTTTCAGGCGGATTTCGCCAAGAACCCGTGCGCCTGATGGCGCGGCCCGTCCAGGCGCGGCGTCAGGGCAGAAGATCAGCATCATCAGTGCAACATGCTGCGGGCGCGAGACGGTCAAGGACCCAATCGGCTATTATTACCGGTAAGCTTCATGCTGCACCCGCACCCGGCCCAACGTGGTCGTCAACCGCGATACTCAAGGGGGGTTTCGGGGTTGGTTTCCCGCTTAGGCGGTTATCCATTCGCTATGGCACCAGCACGTAGCCTGACGGGACGGCAGGTCCGCCCGAGAAGTTAATGTCCATCCCGGTCCTCTCGGGGACCCGGATCTGATCAGTATTCCTACACCCACGGCGGATAAGGCGGACGTCGACGTTCGTTCAACTCACGTACCGCTTTAATTGGCGGGCAACCAAACCCTTAGGTTGCCCGACCCCAGGATGCGATGGTGCCAAACAACCCCGTCGATGCGGGACTCTTGGGAGGTCATCAGCCTGTTAGCATCCGTTGGTAATGGCCCGCTCGGCGGACATCACTATGATGACTTTCGTCTTGTGCTCGACTTGTCGGTCTCGCAGTCGAAGTGGGCTTATGCCATTGCACTCGACGACCGATTTCCGGCCATCTGAAGCCCGCCATCGACTTCCGTTGCTCGGAGGCGACCGCCCCGGATCAAGGCTACCCACCATACGGTCCCGGATCGATGGCGGAACCGCGGTTAAGATGGGTGGTGACTGGGATGGCTCCACAGGGCACTGGCGTCCCCTAAGTACCGCTAATCATGCCGACACGAATGCCGGGTCGGCAAAGCTTGCCGAAGTAAGGTGCACGGGGTCTTTCCGTCACCACCCGGGAACTTGTCTTCACGGGGGCTCAATTCGCCGGGTCTCTGCTGGAGACGGCGAAGATCGCCGCCGATTCGTGATCGAACTTACCCCGACGAAATTTCGTACCTTAGGACCGTTAGCCGGCGCCGACCCCTGGGGCTCGATTCAAGCTTGCACCTCTCCTCTTGGCACCGGAGGCGTCAGGCCTACGTCGTCTTCTGGGGCCTGTGTTTTTGATGGGCGGTACCCCCACCACCCAGCACTTGCGTGCCGTGCTTTCTTCGAGTTGCCCCGTTTGCCGAGTTCGGCGGGTTCTCTCAAGCGCCTTGGCCGGCCTGACCACTAGTGGTCGGTTTCGGGTACGTGGGCCCCAATGGGACGCTTTCACCCGCACTTAATCAATGGGGCTCTTGCAAGTACCGCAATCCGTCACCACCAGGCCACGAATGTTAACGTGGTTATCGACCGCGTGTCACGCCTGGTGCTGGCCGGCTCTTTCCGAGATTAACTTTAAGCGAAACCCTTGGTCTTTTCGACGAGGAATCTCCTCACTCGCTGTCGTTGCTCGTGTCGACATTCCTCAGAACCCACGGGTCCTCGCTCGCGAGCTACGGAACGCTCCGCTACCGCTGGATCAATCACCGGCTCGGTGCGTAACTGGCCGTTTTCGGCGCAAAACCGGACCGGTGAGCTGTTGCACTGGCGCAAATGATGGCTGTAACGTCTGGTTGTTGGAATGCGTCGCTCCCCTTAGCCATGCTTAGTGGAGATTTCACGACGGACCGCGCGCTGCGGCGGCCGCCGGGCGGTCGGAGTTTGAACAGGATCAGTAAGACGGTGAAGTCCCCATGGCCGTCCGATAACCTGCCCCTGGTGGTCGGTCGACGCTCTGGCGGAGAACTCAGTTTGATTGACGCTCGCCCCAGCCTGGGGTCGTGATATTGCGGCGGATGCTCTCAGTTGGTGTTACCCAACCTTCAACCTGCTCGTGGCTGGGTACTCGGTTTCGGGTGTTCTTCGTCGAGCCGCTGGGCGCTGTTCAGGCCTAAACAGGCTGCGCTGCACCTACCGGCCCAAGCTTTGCTCGACACGCAAGTCGTTGACGGGTGCGCCGTCAGCCTTTGCGACTCCGGCTTTAGCGTAGACGGCGGTTTCAGGTTCTATTTCGCCCTTGTCGGGGTGCTTTCTGCTTTCCTCACGGTACTTATTCGCTATCGGTCATGCGGCGCCTTTAGAGTCGGTCGAGTTGTTCGGTTTGAACAGGCAGCGGACGAATGGATGCTGTTAGGAAGGCAGTGCGTGCGTGACATGTTTTCGAGTCACTTGACAACCTGCGGCGTCCCAACCCCGCGCGAAGGTCGCAACCGCGGACGCTCGGCAAGACCTCGAAACGCTGACGTATCAGGCGCTTGAACATTTCGGTCGCAGGGAGCTTCACCTGCCCTTGGCAAAGACGGGTCACGGCGCCATCGACGAACAGCAGGGCAGTGCCTCCCGGCGACCGGCACGCCACCGTCTGGATGCCGGCCGGGTGAGCCGGGGCGTGAAGCAGCTAACCCACCGTATGCGAGATGTGCGCTTCGATCTTCTTGCCCGCATCGCCACCTTCGGAGTGATGCCCGAATCCCCTTTTTTTTCGGCGCTTTTAACACTACTGATATCGATGATGCGGGCGGTGGACTGGCTCCGCGATCCCTCGCCTCGCGGCATTTCACGCAGAGTTCGTCGGCGGGGTGGCCGAGTGGCTGCCGTCCCGGTTCAAGGTCAGTGGTCAGTTGGCGTTGGCGCGGCCGGCGGATCTTTCGAGGACGACGCCACTGGCGGCCCGCCAGCTCGGCACGCCACAGCAGGCCGTTGACGACCTCGCGAACATTGACCTCGCGCGTCGGCGCCCGCACTTTGCTGGAGGGTAACGCTCCGCAAGGAGCCCATTCCGCATCCGTCAGATCCTCGGACTCAACGCAATCCATCGCTGGCGGTTCGCTGTCGTCCACGTCCTGCCTTGCCCGAGATCGTCTCAAAAGCCGAAAGCAAGGCTCGAATTGCTGGCTTCTTTTCCGGACCGGGTGACGGCAATATAAATTCGAACTCAAGATCGTAGATCGGTCTTCGGTGAAGACGAATCCACAGTGACGAAAAACGGGTAACGGCTGTGGATAATGTACAACGCGCCCCCTGTCCGTTAAGACCCATGGCGTGCCTGCTGACGATTTCCGGCTGCCAATGCCGTCGCGCTCTGTCGATGACCGAACGTCGGGCGTGCAGGTGCACAGGCAACTGTCCCATGCCGCGATTCGCGTGCTGAGCCGGACGCTCGGAGATCGAAGTGGAGGAAAAGTCGGCGACGCTGACCAGGTGACCCGAGGCTATCGAAACGGAAGCGAAGGGCTGACGCTGCGCAGTTGCCTGAGGCAACAGGTACGGCAGTAGCGCATCGTCATGAGCGCATCAACGATGGAATCGCATCCCCGAAATCTGACGGACAGACAGTCTTTCTCGAAGAAGATGGGCCCCCTGTGCGGTGGACCGATAGCCGGCGGGAATCCGGGGCGGTCACTATCGTCTGCATCGCCGGGCTCCGCCCGCGAAGAACTTCTCGACAACGGCCCTCGTTGTCCTTGGCGACCTCTGTCGGAGCACTTTGCGCCTGTCCGCGTGGGGTCTCGCAGGCACAAATGAAATCGACACGCACACAAGCGCCACGGGTGGGCGCGAAAGTCGCTCGCACATTTTGTTTCCGACAGCACTGAGAAGCGCGTTGAACCGGGCGCTCGAGGCGCCGACACCCACGGCTGCGTATCCTCTATCGAGACTTCTCCGGTACGGTCGAACGGGCGAGCGCCAGGGTGCCGCTGAGTTGCAGGCCCCAGCTTCGGCCATCCTCGAACACGTGGCGTGCCTGGTTCGAAGGATCAGAGAAGACAAGACGCCCTCGGGGCGTCGGGTAATTCTGGTGGTCTCACGGGCAGGTTTGCTGGAAGTTCATGGGCGCGACGGCACTGGCGATAGAGGCCGTGATCAGAACCGAAATTCGCAAGTCGAAGCGATCCCTCGGTCGCCCGTCAACACATGCCGCGCGACTGTGTGCTGCGGCACTTTCAGGTGAGAATCGTGGCCTCCGGTGAATTTTTCGAATTGGCGGCGGGCGCAGTTCAACGCTCGAGCTGGGTTTCACTTCTGCTGTCGCAATCCTCAAATCCGGACGATTCGGCTGGCGATGAACCGACGTGCTGGCAGTGGCTCAAGTTCGGTTCATGTCTTCAACGCCCAGTTTCAGTTCAGGCGTTTCATTCGGGCCTGTTGCTCCTCGCTATTCGAAGTCGCTGACGAATGTTAGAGACATCACATCTTGCCTGTCAACGGCGACCGGCGCGTCCTCGGACGCTCGCAGTCGACCTGTTCAAGGCCGCGCGTGCGCCGCGACCGTCTTCAGTTGCTGGTTTTCGTAGCTTCGCATCCAGGCCACGGGGTCGTGGCGCTGACCGCGATGGCGCCCCCGGTGCGATCGTTGCGGGGCGGCATCGCGCCGACCTTCGGCTCGGTCTTCATCGCCTCGAGGGCCATCTCGGGTTGCACGCACCCAGGGTCAGGGATAGTCCGGTATCGACGTCGAGTTTCTGCATTCATCGCTCGTGCGTCGATTTCGGACGCAGGCAACCGCGAGCACAGCTTCATGTGCGACCTTATCAAATGGTATTCCGTTGGTCGCTTATCGTGTGGGCATGTTCTTCCTCGCGCTCGTCGGCTCCGCGCGATATCCGCAGATGTGAGACCGCACAGTAACACTTGATCAATATTCCGCACTAGCGGCTGTTCCCGCAAGGCGCCTGTCTGCTGTCAGCACCATCACTGAGCGCCCCAGAAAGATTACGCGTACCGTAACCCTCGGCACATTTTCCGCCTTCAGCACCAATCCGCCGCCGAGCAGGCGAACGCAAAGCGGGCTACAAAGACCAGCATCGCCAGTTGTTGTTGTCACCATTGCGAGGCGACCATCGCGTAACCGCGACGTCGAATCGCTCGATCGGCGGGCAACTGGCTGTTTCGGAGATGAAGTTCTTCGCGGGCCGCGCGAAATCCTTCGTTAATTGCACTGCTGGTCAGGCCAGATATCTCGACGCCGCGCAGAGTTCCTCGCGCTGGCCGTCCAGCTCAAGCCGTTCGCGGGCGAAGATCCGCCTGTTCGGTATCCGCCTGCGGGCTGACCGGGGCATATTCGCCATCGACGCGCACCAGCCACGGGCCGGCGACGCCGGCGATCCAGATTAGCTTGCCCGCCCTGGAAGGCTTGGCATAACGACAGGATACCGTCATTTGCACCGCCAGCCGCGATCCGGAGAGCAGATGCGTGCGGCGACTCGCAGATTACACCATCGCAAAGCGTTGGGGGAAGATTGTGCCGTATTTGCGGATAGCATTCTTTATGTGGATCAAGCCGTTAGTCGGTACTCATCGGTATCGACCCGCAGTTGACGCGACCGAAACAAACGGCAGGTCAGACGGCAACATCAATGGCGAGGAAAGAAATGATGCGCTCAATGCCCTTTGATCATACAGGCGGCGATGGACGAGCCGGCGGATTGAAGATCGGCCGGGGTATACGCTCCCTGCGGATTGCCAGCAATCCAGGGAAATAACAGCCGTGTTTTTTAAGCCCCGCACTATGCTGATGCAAGCAAAATTGATCGACATCAATCCTGGACGTCCGCGCATTCGTACGCTCTGACCGGGTGTAAAATTCTACAGGCAAGCGGATGCGGTGTCGCAAATCCCTTAATGCGGCGTTTCAATTCAGTCGACAAATTTAATCAGTGATAGGGCGACATTTTGCCGATTTCATCCGCCCAAATCCGGCCCAAACACCGACTATGCGGATCAAGCGGCACAGATCGGTGCAAAGGCGGCTTGTATTCATCATGAACTTATTTGGATAAGCGCGAATGACATCGGTCAATTCGGCCGCGCGCTCACGCTCTGACTCGGCGGCGAAGTACTGCGGATATGATGTGACTTCGCCCGACAAACCGTTGATGTACCACGCACCCGCGATCGTGCCCCTCGACAACCCTTCGACGCAGCTCCATCTGCCCGCGGGCTCCGGCATGCGCGGTGATCGGCTTTTGCTTTTCGCGGATGGTATGTCTCCTTCGGTATGAACGTTTTATCAGCCGCGGGTTTCGACCTCCGCCGTCACATGCGGTAGATCGTGAATGGCGCTGATGGACGGCGCATGCAGATCATTGACGACGATAAGGCGATGGCTCCGCAGGCCCAGCCCAGATGTCCCGCGCGTAGCTGACGAAGTTTCCTGTATTTCCTCGGGGAGAATCTCGCCTTCAGCGTAGTCGGCGGGACGCCGCCCGCGTTAATCCCGTTAGCGGCGGTACCGACGGCTGGATCAAGCCAGAGCCCGGTATAGAGGCTTCCGAGAACCAGCGCGCCGATCGCCAGAGACAGGGTCAGCGCATCAGCCAGCCGTGGTGTAGGCGGCGCAGATTCTGATCTGGCCTGCATTGTGCCCTGTCCATGACATGGCCATGATCTGTTTCCGTATTAGTGATCATCCTTGTGAGGAAGCGGTCAATCCGACCACCCGCGATATTGGCTTCCCCGAAATTGATCCGCTGGCTGGGCTGCAGAAAACACGCCGATAACGTTAACGCGCCAGGATCCGCTGGCGCTGGCGGAATGCAAGACCAGAAGCTTGCCAGTGCCGGAAGAAGCGGCGGGCGTGCTGCAACGCCAAGGATAGGCCAATGCCGCGATGAACATGGCGCAGCGTGCGTGAACTGTGCCAGCCATCTGTCGCCATAGACGGAGCATGTTTCCGGCGACGATCTCCACCACCGTGGCGGTGATACCAATCACTAGCCACGACGGCGTTCGTTCCGCGGAATTATTGTCGCCAGAGAAAGAAGATGTTCATGGGCGGCATTGAACACACGACCGCCGAAGCAGCCGATCGTGCGGATGATGCGCTGCCCGAACTCGCCTTCGCTCCATTTCATATGATAAGGGGGGGCCAGCACTGGCCCAGCAAGATGCAAACGTTCTGGCGGCGGAGTGTTTGTTCTTTACAAAGTAGATGACGTCATCAATGACCGTAGGCAGGTCGAGACACCGCCGACCGGCATTGGGAGGACGCTTGACGCCAACACGCGGTGACCGCCGGCAAATCGAGCCCGCGACCGATAACGTCGGCGCAGAGGATCACGCCCAAACCGGTGATCGCCACTGCCGCCAGACGTTGGGCTAGGCAGGGATACGGCCATCGCTATTGTCGCCAGGCCTACCGACCGGCTCGTCAGGCCTTTGGTTGAGTCTCGCCTCGGCCTGTGTGGCCGGTGACGCCAATTATCGAAGGGATCCTACACTGGAGCGATCTCTGTCTTCAAGATCGTCTCGACCACCGCATAAGATCAACCACGGCGCCAGGCCGCGCGAATGGTCACGATCCGCACGCTTCTCGTGGCTGTCGGTCAGGTGCGACCGGCTCCGCCAACCACCAACTGGATAAATGCCGATGGCGTCACGCTCGGCAGAGATCAGCCGCCGTTCCCCGCCGAAATCAGTGCGACGATCCGCTGTCTTGGCCAACCAGCTTTCGCCGACGACCAGCGAGGTGTACCTTCTTCCTCGTTTCGGGCGGCGCCTGGTGATAGGGCGCAGAACTCGTCGACGGTGGCTGTTTTCGTCTGGAAGCATCCGTGAAGGCGCTGTCTGTGATTTAGTCAACCTCGCTCGCCGAGGCGGGTTCGGCTCGATGAGACGGCGTGACGAGACCTCGCGGGCTCAGCGGAGCTGGCAAGGTGTCGGCCAGGCGCAGATGAGCTTCGCCGTCCTCTCGACACGGGCTGATCCGCTCCCTTCTCGCTGGAGTCGAGATGTCGTCGATCATCAAAGTCGGATGGGTGTGAAGGCTGGCGCTCTGCAGCTGACGCCGTAACCGCCTGGCAGCACCAAAATCGATTGCAATTGCGACGGTGCCGTGGCAGGCGCGGGCGTCGCAGGTGTCCATTCGGCAGAATGAGCAATAAGCGCAGGACAGTCTCGGGCCAGAGCCCGGCCGGCCCCGACCTGCTCTGCCGCGAGCTTGGCAGCGGTTGTGTCGTCATGGAGAAGCAGCGATTTCGGGCCGGGTGCGTCGTCGAAATGCGCGGAATCATCAGTCGGCTCGCAGTTGACGCCGTCATGCGCCGGGTTCCGCCCTCCTTGACCGGCCGCTGACGATCCCGGTGACGGAAGTTCCCGGCGAGTAGCCGGCTGCAAGCTCGCTGACGGTGAAAGCCCCGACGTGACCGTTCAAGCTGCGCTGGATCATCTAGCGGTTCGATATCGTTGCGAACCAGGTGATCCGCAGGGCTTAAGTCCAGCCCGTATGTTTCCAGCAGCTATCAGGATCAACCGCTGCGCATCCGTCTCGAAGCAGAGTTGGTCGATCGAAGCAGACCAGGATGAGGCTCACCCCGCGAAGGAGCCCGTGCTTGTTATAGCAGTCGCTACGACCCGGCTTCTGTGGCACTGGAATCTCGGCTCGAGCAATCGCCTCACCAATCGCGCCGTAGAGATCAGGTCGGTTTCATCCGCGTCGCCAGGTGGCAGAATTCCTGCCCTTTCCAGCCGATATTGCAGTTCGACAGCGTCCTCAGAAGCAAGCGGGTAATCAGATCGTTATAAGTGCTACTCCGGCCATTCGCGTGCCGTGACCCTGCCAAGCTGGCGTGTCGTCGGCGCCCCAGCCGGATTGATCGTATGCCAATCATCGATCGACAACACCGGCTCGATCAAAGGATGAGTGCGGCGGACCCGCTGTCCAAAAGGCATATAGCAACGTCACCCGGCCTGCGAGACCTGAACGCGACCAGCGAGATCGTCTGTCCAAGCTCTTTGTTCTGCACCTCCAAGACCTGTGAAAAACGCTGGCGTATCTTTTGCCCGGCGCAACTCAGCGATGGTATCGCTGCGAGCAACGACGCGATCCAGCACGGCCTTGCCAACGCCAAGATTGGCGGCTCAGGCCGGATGGCGCGCGATATTTCGCTATGGCTCAGGCTCTCACGCCTGCCTTCGCGCAGATTTCCCGCCGCCGCGGTCAGGTGGGCTGGCGCCGTCATCCGTGAAGAACGCGCGGATGTTTCGATCCTTGAAATTAGAGGCTCATTTCGAGGACGCCCTTTGTCGGTGTCCGTCGATCGATACTGCTCAATCTTGTTTAGGAAGTAGTTTTGCACGCTCGGGCACCGAGGCCTTGGCGATGCCGCCGTCGCCTTCCGGCTCGCGGACAAGCCTCCGTTTTTGTTGTCTGTTCGCGAGCTGTCTGCGGCCCCTCGAGAGGCAGAGTCGAATTCGATAAAGCCGCGCGTCTCAAGGCTGTTACCCAGTTTCAGCTGCTCCTCCGACGCCAACGCCAGCAGCACCTGAATGAGCTACTATTGCGTTGAGGTAGCGCCGGTGATCATTACGGTTTAAGGCGCCGGTATGGCGCATGATTACATCTCTCAGCAGGAAATGCGGGCGATCCTCCAGTACTCAACACGCTCCGCATCCTGCTTGAAAGCCAAGCGGCGCTGGCTAAGCGCGTGCGCAGCAATGACCGTGCCGGAATTATCAGAATGATGGCGAAAATCTGCAAACCGTGATGCCCGCGTTCGCGACATCACCCACGGCAGTTCGGTGTTGCGAAGCGATCAAGCCTGTTACGAGATCACTTCGATGACACATCCGGAAAGCGTGTATTCGATAACGTCGTCGAAACGCGCAACGCCCGGTCAGTAGTTCGGGATGGTTCGTCGCGCAGCGACGGTAAGGCCTGGCTTCATCCTGTTCTGAGTGAAGGGAAGAGATTGGCTTTACGCCAGATCCCCGACATCCTGCCGGTCTCCCCTCTCCGATCGCATCAAACTCATCAAAGGGCGCCGCGGGTCGCGGTCATGGCATCAGCCAGCGCAACTTCGACGGTCTCGCCCATAGAAGCTTTGTGATGAGGCCGTCAAGGAGAATGGTGAACAAGGGGAAGATGCAGTTCTCCACTCAAGGCGCTCGCCGTCATCTGCCGGCGCCCGGCTGACCGACAGCAGGATCTTGCGGCGCGGCGAAGTCAGTGGCGGTCGCCTGCTGCTCGGTAAAACTACGATCAGACGTTGGCGGGGATGCCAGGGCCATGTCTGTTGGGTGTCGGGTGAGCCGGCGGTTCACCCTTCGGCTACTGGCGCCCCGCACCCGCCCGGCGCATGCTCGTAGCGCGTGCTTTGCTGTATCAGCTGGATCTTGCCTCCTGCGCCAGCTTGCCATGCCCCTGCCGCACTCATGGGCTAGCTGGAAGGCCGTCGACGAACGCCATCGCCGGCGATGGCAAGAAGAGGGGCACAATGTAACGAGCGGTGGTCATCGCGCAATCTGCCGCCGTTCTGCTTTTGGACTATCAGCTGCAGCGCAATTTGCAACGCAATTCCCCCCAAGGTTAATCCTTACTATCCGTTCCGCGGAACTAAGTGACGGTCTGCCCCGCCCCGAGACCAGCATAACCTTTTATGTCTGCCGGTCCAGGGCTTCATCGTCCCCACGCCCGGGCTCCGCGCCGTCATCTCGCGAAGACCCGCTGCGCTTCGGCTGCAATCCAAGCGTCTTCGCCACGCCGGCTCCGGCCGAAGTCGGCGGCCGCGCCATGACGCTCCGGCAGCCTGGTCGCCTACGCATGCGCCAGCACCGGTCATGCTCGCTGAGCGGCGAGCGCTGCCCCGGCAACCGCGTCTCCACGGCTCGACAGCGCCGCTCGACAAGGGCAGAGCGCGGGCGTTCGCGTGATGACCGCCGGTGGCGCGCCCTCGCGCAGGACGACGAGCGAGCCAAGGCACGTGCTGGAGGACAACGATCGCCAGGCGTCCAGCCGCATTGCCTGCAGGACCGGCGGCAGAATCCTGGGCACGCGACACGGCCGCCGCTCCTCCAGCCTCGTCTATCCCAGTCGAGGTCATAGGCGAACGGATCACTGGAGCGTTTTGGCGCTCTGGCGCTCTTTCGCCTCTTCGATGCGGTCGGAGCAGTACCACCATCGATCGCGCAGGCGCATCGCCCAGACCATCCAGTCTCGGGATGTTCCATCCTCTCGGCCGGGCGGCGCGCCAGCACTGCCGGCCCACTTCCCGCGGTCTCCGCCTGCTCCGGCGGGCGCTGGCCGCGGAAGAGGCGGGCGCGGTAGAGAAGTGGGCGGGGGGATGGGCGGCACGGCGTCAGGATGTCGCAGATGGTGTGGGTGGGAGCGCGAGATATCCCGGAGCGCGTCATGCGGGACGAGGCCGAGATGAACGAGTTCACCGTCGGCCAAGGCGGGCGCGTCGAGAAATGCGTTGCGCCGGCCTCGCCGGCGGGGGCGGGCAATGCGTCGAGACGGGCAAGGCGCTTGGCGGAGATCGGCAACTGAAGCTGTGGATGGAGCAGTTTGGCGAGATCGTAAGACGTGAATTTATGGTAAATGATTTGTTAAGCCTTCCATCACAGTAGCGTTCTGTGCCGCCATATGCCGGCGGTTACTTGACCTCCGATAAGTAACCGCTATCGATGATAGATTGATCTGACGCCGCAAATCACCAAAGTGGCCTCCGTCACGAGCCCTGAACACGCCAAGAACCGCCGCTTGGAAGCCAAGTGCCGCCTGTGCCGTCCGCCGTCGAACGCCGCCAGCTCGGTACAGTACGTACTCCTGCCGATCGAGCGCGCCGCGATTTCGCTCGCCGAGCTGGGTGAGCGATCAGCGGTCGAGACGCTGCGCCATCTCGTCAACCAGGCATGGGCGACAGTACCCTTCGGGCACTGACGTCTGATCTGGCTCCAGGCCGCGACGGCGACGGAAAAATCGCTGCCTGGCCGGCGCCCGAAGCGCCCTCCTCCTGGTCATCACCTGTGGGATCCTGACGCGAACCGATCCCCGATCACACCGGCCGACCCTCGGGCATCGCATTTGTTGGATCTGTCCGACTTTGAGGCGGTATGGTGATCGCTGCGGGATGGTGTTTCGCGCCGCAATGGCCGAGATCAACGCCGTCTGTTGGGGTCCAGATGTAATCGCCGGTGAGACTGATTACTGCCAGCCGAGTGGGGTAATGTGTTTGATGATGTCAAGGGCGTGGGAATGCCCTCGCGGTTGAGCTCGGCGAACGCCGGTTCGAGATAGAGTGTTCCAGTAGACGATGGCGTTGATTAGCAGGTTCAGTCCAGATGCTCGGTAGAACTGCCGCTCGAAAGTCCGGTCGCGCAATTCTCCGAGGCGATTGAAGAACAGTGCGCGGGCCAAGGTGTTCTGGGATCTTCGGCGTTGAGGCCGGCCGTCGCGTTCCTGCGCATTTCGGGGTTCTGCCACCGACTGGGGCAGAAAGATGGACCGATTGATGCGACCGAGATCGCGTAGCGCCAACGCCAGTCCGTTCTGGCGTGGCCCGAATGCGGACAGCTTTAGCCAACAGGGTCGAAGGCCGAACCTGCCCGGAACGGATCGTCGTGACTTCCCGCAGGATGTCGTTCCAGTTTGCCTTGATCCGCTCGACGTTGATGTGCTCGCCAACGAGCGGCGCCAGGTTTTCGGGAGGCGCTCGCCCGGGGAGCTTGCGATCCTTGAGACGCAGCCGAAGATCTGGAGGCCAGGGCGAAGCTCAGCACGCCGGTGACGTAGTGGGTTTCGATGGCGAGATCGCTGCCGTAATGGAAGGTCCATCGGACATAGGCTGGCTTCATGCGATGGCATTCATGGCGATGATGGCGCGCCGTACTGGTCGGAAGTGAACCGGTAGAGCCCCGGCGCCGGGGCCGTTGGGCGCCGATCACCTCGGCGTGTCCGCCCGCCGGAAAACCTGGCCATCGGAGGATGACATTGTTCCATCGCCTAAGCTCAGAGGCAATTGCCTCTGAACACCAGGCAGAATGGCGTGCGCGACCTGCGCGGGCTCTTCGTGCGCCCAGGCGAGAAGCGCATCATGCCGGAAAGCGTCCGCCGATTCTCGTGGACCGGATTGATGCCGTCCGCCGGGATGGCGGTGAAGAGCGCAAGCTGTCGGCCGTCCGGCCGCTGCGCAAATGGGTAAAGGCGTTCAGCGCATTCGGGCGTCAACCTCGACAAGGTCGATGACGAGATCGCAGGCGAACGGCTTTCCGCCGCGCAGCTTCGGCGACGCTGGCGATATCCGGAGGCGTAGCCTTGCAAACCCGCCCGGTCGTTCTACGTCGTCAGCTCGCCGGCTGCGGCCAGACGCCAGGGCAGCCGGTCCATCGTTCAACGGCTGTTGGCGAAGTCTCGACATCGGCGAAATCAACGGCGATTGAAGCGCTCCTTCTCGCGCATCGGCGATGTCGGCGTGGAGATGAAGGCTTTCGAAGACCGGAGCGTTTGTCGCTTCCGCCCAGATATCGCCCGCATCGAGCCAGCGCTTCCCAGTAGAGAACGAAGCTCATAGGCCCGCGTCAATCTTTCCGCAACAGAGTATGAGAGGCATCCAGCCAGCGCAAGGAGATCGGTGCCTTGTCGGGTATGGTCGCTTTGCCCGTACGATAGACCCGCGATACGAGATTAGCGCCCGCAGAAGGTGCCGCCGCTGCGTGACCGCGGGTACGAGAGTGGAGAGAACTGTGGCGCCGGACTGATCGATCCCCACCGTCGGCATCCGGCGCGATCTGTCAACCGCCTGGACGCACCGGTGCAAAGCGGCCGTTGGGGCTGACCAGATCAAGCGCTTTGTCACCCTTCTCTCTGGCCTTGATGTCCATGGCGGAACTTTGAAACGTCCGCCAGCGGCGTCTGCCGGGCGGATCGGGTGACACGAGCAGCCGCCTGATTATTGGCTCGCCCGTCAAGCATGGTATGTCGATCGCGCAATCGGTGAGATGGCGAGAGGTGGAGCTGTGCAGGACAGCATGTCGGCGTTCGATGTTAAGTCGCGCAGATACTACGCTGCATTCGCGTGCCGCAGAATTCGTCAAAGACGCTGGCGGAATTCGGTCCATCAATGAGCAGAGACGGAGAAGAGCGAATGCGCTCGACAGGGTTGACGACTGGCATTAATGCCGGCGTTCGACCCGGAAGAATGGTCACGCTGTCCCCTCGCGCGGATCGAGAAGCCCTGTCCGGCGCGACGCTCTGGTCGGCCAGGCCCGATGAGAACGGCGAATGCCGCGCCTGATGCCGCATGAATGATGGCTTCGAGCTGGCCCGCCTTCAGCAAGAATTCTCCTGCGTCACCAGTTCTTTCCGCACGACCATAATCCGCTTCAATGCAATCGGCCTGGCATCAGCCAGCCTGTGGTGCCCGCGCATCGAACAGGCGGACGCATCTGCGTTCTGTGAAAGCAGGGCCAGGTCTTCGCGCCGCGTCTGTGGGCGCTCAGCGTGATCTCGTGGTGATCGACGCCGATCTCGCCACGCCGAAGTCGTAAGACGCCGGCGCAGGACGTCCGCAGACGATCGGCCAGGGTATAAACAGCGTGGCCAGAACGCAGGCAGCTGTTCGCTGGCTTCTGTCGCATGATCAGGTCGAGATCGGTCGATCCGGCGTAGCTACGGCGATCCCTGGGTGATCGTCGCTGTTACTACCATGCTCGCTCAGCCATTCACTGATATCCCGTTTCGCCGCGGAGAGTGCAGCGAAGCGAGGAAAATGCGATGTCCGACAAACAGGCGTTTCGCGGCATCCGCGGTTCTTGTCCGCCAGGCCTTGGTCATGGGGCGGCAATCATGTCAGATTCGGCGGAGCTCTCATGACTCTATCGGCTACATGCGGGGTCTCCACCGGCGAGCAGAGACACCGCCTGACGCTTTGCGCAAAGCAGGAGAAAGATAAAACGAGGCGGTCCCGCTACGCCGCCGGCGGCGTTGCGCTCGCAGTCTGGAGCTCGACCGCCTCGACCGGTCGATGAGCGCCTCATCGAGATCATCACCGAACTGGAGGCCAAGGCGTGCTCGTCCATCACCCGAGAACATCGACCACGGTCGCCTGGTCTTCTGTTCGGCGCTTGCTGGCGAGTTCGGCGCGATGTCGGAACGAACGCGTGCCGGTCTGCAAGCCGCAGGCGGTGGCCGACAAGTCGTCGTAACCCCGGACAGAGCGCAAAGCCCGCCGGCATCTGGCGGCGGTTTGGGCGTCCGGGCTGCGGCCTGACGAAGATAGGGAAAACCGCCACTCTGCAATGCCAGGCCGAAGAGAAACGGCGACGGCCGCGGTCAAATTACCTGAGTTCGGATACGTTAAAAATCGGACACTTTCGTTGTCGTGACGCCTCGCTGGAGGGTCCGCCTCCAGCCCAACCGACGAATGCCGACAATGCCGATCACGCCAGCGGCGCACGCTGCCGCATCGCCGAGCACTGTGACGGCTCTGTGACATCCCACCGCTTTAATGAAACGGAAGAGCGCGAAACATGATGAGCGCACTGCGCCGGCGTACAGGTCGAGCCGAGCATTGTTCAGGCCCGGTGGGCATCGTCAGGTTCGGACTGCGGCCGGTGCGCCTGTTTCTGGAGATCGAGCGGCGCACAGATGCCTTGCGGTAGATCAGCACTGAAATTGGATACGCTCGCAGTAGCCGTGCGCCATCTTTATTCACGGTATGGCAGCTCCGCTCATTCCCGTCTCTTTTTCGTCCTGTTTCCAGGGCGAGCAATCGATTTCGGTAACCCACTGGCATTCACGGCGTATCCTGGGCCAGTAATCTGGCTGACATTCTTCGCGCTGCTGTGCAGCTGCGTCGTACTGCATGTTTTTCATCCGCCAGCGCAGCCACGCGAGTGACCGATTGTTCCGCTTTCAGGCGTGCGATCTCATTCCATCGCGGAAGTACGGTTCCCTGCAAAGGTAATTCATCACGAACGGCTCGATCCTTTCGTGGGCCGAAAGCATCACGCTCGAGAACGACGAATCTTGGCGCTGTAAAGATGGAACTGCAGCGCCACATCACCAGCGCATTCGCCTTCGAGCGAGGTCAATCAGGACCGTTACGCATATGTCGTCGGCGCCATCGGCCTTCTGCCGCCAAGCTCGATGACCTGCGGATCAGTTCAAATCATGATTGTGGCCTGCGACGTGAACCCTCATGATTGACTGACGAAGCAAACTTCAGGGATTCCCGCTTACGACCTGGCGCATTTGTCGCCGGTGCATGTTAATGGTGTCGATGCCGGTTACGTAATTGTTCGTCCATCATCAGGCGCTTCAGGTCTCTGACGACCAGTAATCCTCATGGGGAAACGTCGAATATTTTTCGTCTGTGGAGGTCATGGATGGTGTTTGCGTGTCATCATGAGAACATCAGGGTTTTTCCGGCTCAACTCGTCGTTGACAGCCGACCGTCAAGCTTGAAGATCGACGGCCATGACCTCGAGCAGCGCCGGTTTCCATCGTGTATGGCTGGCGGGCGACACTCCCGGGTGGCGCTCGGCTCCGTCGCGAAGTCTGGCGTTTGCGGCTTTTTTCTGTGGTCGCAATCCGCGAGCCAGGCTGCGTAGCGTTGAAATGCACGCCATGGGCTCCGCGAAATCAACGTCGCTCAAGGCGGCCTGCCAGCGACATTAACGGCATATGCAGGGCCAGTTCGCCTGCCAGGACATGGTTCGTCGCGGGGTCGCTCTTCACCTCGTAGGCGCGAGAATAATGCGCGTCGTCATCAGCGCTCGGTAGATCGCCATTTCATCGGGATCGCTGATCAAGGAGTTCTTCAGGTCGCCGTCGAGGAGATGCCCGCTCGACGTTTTCGGCCGAACAGGAGCCTCGTTCTGCCGCTCAGGCGGAAACGCTCGGCTTAGCGGCGCCGCTCGTTGACGCACCCGCGTCTGCGATCATCATGGCGCGGTCCTGCGCGACCTGCAGGCCATCGAATCAGGTTCATCCGGTTGAAGGCTACCCGAACGCAACGCACCGGCGCGCCAGCGTGAGCCATGCTGGCTGCTCAGGGCGAAGCTGTGGCCAGAAGGGGCAAGCCCGTGAAAGGTATCCCCGGCCCGGCCGGCGCTGGCCAGTGCGAAGGCATGTTGCTGCAAGTCGAGCCGGCGCAGAGCGCCATCCTGCTCGATGTGGCTCGCCGGCGTGCTGACCCGCGGTTGCGGGACGTCGAGGCCGAACAGTCTCCCCAGGGTATCCCGCAGGGCACGCACGTGGGCTGCGGCCTCGATCCGTGTCGCGAGCTTCACGAGCAGCTCTCGTCGAACCGCGCGCCTGCGTTCCCGAGCTGAAGATGAGTTTTGTCGTGGGTGAAGATGGCAAGGCGCGCGGCGGCCGCAGCCCAATGACGCCGATCCGCGTGATTGGGGTTCCAGATGCAGGTGACCGGCATTTTTCCGACCGCAGGCTTTGAACGAAGTATGTTGAGCGGCCGGGAGCGATGAACCTGACTAGGCGGAATGCGCGGCCCCCAGTTACGCATACGAGCGGCGGAGCTGACGAAGAACACCGGCGGCTGCGCAGCCGCGATCGGCGGATGTCGCCGGGACCGTGAACGGCAGTCATCTGGTCTCATGCCCTGCCTGATTGCCGCTATGTCAGTCGCGATCCTCGCTTCGGTCGCATGATCCTCGACATGACGCCACACTGCCATTTCGCTCGCCAGCAGCTACGAATCGTTGTGCACGCATCATCATTTCACGCTGCGGCGGCAAACCCGTGGCGCTCATTGACCGCCCTTTTCAGGATAACATCGCGCGTTACGGATGTACTCACCCCCAGCTGTTTCAGCGGCATCCTCGTCGGGCGCCTGATCCAGATGCTCATCCGGCACCTTCTCGGCGTGCTGGAGCGTTCATGTAGTCGACATGTTATGGCCGGGCGCTGGAAACCCGCACTGCGCCAGCTCGACGAAAAAATGTCGACCATACGACTCCGCCATTCGACTTCCGGCATAATGATCGACAGATCCCACTGATCTCGATCAGGCTGATGTCGAGGCCATCATGTCTGAAATGAAGCGGACGCGGGTGGCCGCTCAAATCGCAAGGCTGGTCGGCATTCCCGGTTGAACAATGCTCATGTGCGTCCTAGAGCAAAAGCGATACGAAGCCGCCTAAATCGGCGTCATCGGTAAATTCTCAAAGATCTGTGTTGGAGACGTGCTGGGCGGGGCCTTCGGCTCGATGTTCAAGTTCATCGGGCGATTAGGAAATGGTCGCCTGCCGACCCGCTATCAGTGCTGTCATAGCCTCACTGCCCTGCAACTCGGGCAGAAGTTGTCTTGGACGGCTCTGTTCGTCGCCGTGGTGCATCGATGGCGTTATTTCTGGCCACGGCGGGCACCGAATTCTGCTGTCTGTCGACCTGTGCGGTGGCGCTGTAGTTTCTCCTGTGCGTCTTCAATCTGGTTTGCCGCCTGCAGGGCCTCTTTGGAGGCGGGCGAGGCGCGATCTAACAGCCGCCAGATGCCCTCGCGCGCGGTCCCGCACCGTTGGAACGTTCAGGCGGTAACTTGGCCGGTATAAGGTTACGGCTGTATGCGGTATGCCAAACGCCGGCATCTGCGACCTTGCGATTCGATGTCGAGACAGATCGAGCTGCGGCGACAACTGCTCGACGCCTTATTCAAGCTGGACGTGATCATCCATCTGAAGGGCCGTATTCTGCTGACGCGGCGAGCTTCAACGAACGAAGTGCGCAGGTGAGTCGACCGAATTTCATTGTCGGTGACCATTCGCCGCCAGTTCATCGGAGGAC
The DNA here is from genome assembly GCF_033705735.1 of Shinella zoogloeoides. Lineage (NCBI taxonomy): Bacteria > Pseudomonadati > Pseudomonadota > Alphaproteobacteria > Hyphomicrobiales > Rhizobiaceae > Shinella > Shinella zoogloeoides. The sequence goes on along the minus strand of NZ_CP131132.1, from coordinate 122,640 downwards.
GGCAAGCTTCTTCCGCTCGACTGAAGCGGCGTGCGGCTCCATCCCTCTTTCGGCAGCAAACGCTGACCGTAGGCTCTGGCTGTCAGGCTGGCCGTGCGAAGGTGCATGGCGAAATTGCGTTCGTTATTTTCGACGCTCGCGCATGAGCATAACAACGCATTAATCTTCCAGCCTCCTCTACCGTCGGCTTGCCGCTCAGGCGGCATTCCCAGCGTTGACAGGCTGCTCATGCCGCCGTCTTCCACCACTGATCGGCGACGTTCTGGACGGCGAATGCGGTCTGTGGGAGCAAAAATGCGCATCGACCCATATGCGATCAAGATCGACGGTCAGATGATCCGTCAGTCGGCGAGAAGGCCATCCAGAGCTGAATCAATAGATCGGCCGGGAGCCTGTGCGCGGCCGGATATGCCTTACTGGCGCGTTTGTCTGCACCTTTAACGCCAGTCGCAGATTTCGAAGATTTATACTGGTGATGCAAAGCGAAGCCTTGCGTCTCGATCAGCGCCAGTGCGGTATGCGTCTGCTGCAATACTCTGCATGGCGCTCAGAGCGCTCAATTGGGCTATCGCGTCCGGACTACATCTGATAGAAGCTGGACAGGCCCTTCGACTGGACGAAGCGGCGTGAATACCCCGGCGTTCCCGCGAGATTCGAAGACTTTTGCTGACGCAAGGTCTGCTGCGTAGCCATTAGCATGGCCGATGCAGATCGAGTTTTCCCAACTGCCCGGAACGGGTTCTGGATGGCGTCTCTCGACGGTAGATTGGTCGGGCCTCGCCTGCCGCGCCTCGGTGCTGCTCGATGCTGTGGCCGATGGTCAGACACCGAACGCGGCTCTGCCGCGCGTCTTCCATCGCGGCCTTCCGTTCAACCATGCGGCGAAAAACCACCCTTCTGACGGCCTGCTCGACGCCCATCCGTTACCGTCGTCGTGAGTGCCGTCAGCCGCTGCCAGGCCGCATCCTTCCCAGCTCGATGTCGGCGCGACGCTTTCCTCCCGCCATCAGTCTTCCCCCATCGGCGCATTGGCAATGTACGAGCCTGTCTCAGCGTCGTAAGGCGGTTCAGGACTTTCGTTGTCGACAGACGATAAAATCGATTTCTTCAGGTGCCGTTGACCCGCGAGCGCATTCTGGCAAAGCTCATTACGCGCGGGGTACTGCAAATCCATCGTCAGGAGCAAATACATTCCGTGGATATCGCCATGTTTTGCGCTGGATCTCACCTCCGCCTTCGCGGCGGCAGCGGCCGTCGATGGCGCCGCTTCATCCTGTGGGCCGGAGACAACAGGCATGCGACCTTGCCGATGCTAATTCGGCAGGTCGTTCGACCCTCTTCGGTTTTCTGGCTCTGGCGCCGTGGGCAGGCCGCCAAAACGCACCGGGGTCACCGATAGCCGAAATTATCCCCGCAATGCTGGAAAGCGCGTGGGTGACGACGAAATCCCCGAAGCAGGCACCAGACAGAAATCGCTGACGCCGCGATTTGCTCACCGTGGCCGGTGAAACCGTCATTTCGCTCTGAACCATCAGCCAGTGCTCAGGCAAATGACCAAGTGGAAAGTCACGGGGATCGAACCGGCGTGCCAGAAGCTCATGCAGGCGACCTTTGTGGTCTCTGGGTTCTACATTTGGGTTCGGCCCTCCCGCAGCCGCCGCGCTGCGGCCACTGGCGCCAGAGAAGGCGACGCCAAATGCCGGTATCGTAAGGGCGGCGCAGACGCGGCTTGTGAAAGGTTCTGGCCAAGCGGCAGGTGCGGTCCACATGCGGCCAGATACGACACCATCGCCCAGCAGTCCTGTTGTCCTGGACAAGCTGCTATTGCCGGCGCGCTGCGGGATAGAGACAGAAACAGCCCGCTGTATCGCTGCGGCGTATTTATCTACGTCTGCTGCAATTCCGGTGCGGGCCTTTTTCCGACACGGCGGTGCCGTCGCAGTGTGTTGGTGACGATCTGATTGAGGATCGCCGCCTGACCAGAGATGCTGATCTGGCAGACGCATGCCCGTCGGCGGCCTACGTGCTGGCCAGGTCGTAGATCGCGTCATCGAGCGGCACGACAATCAGGCGCCCGGATCGTCGATTAATGGCCCGATCAACGCGCAGCATCGCCAGTGCGGGCCAGCGTCACGCGGCAACACTGGCCCTGCCCTGTTTCTCTTCCGGTGCTGTGTTTTTGCGTTGCCCTGGGGCATTCCCATTCCGTGCCTGCGAGCAAGCGCATGCCTGAATGGCTGCTGACTGTTGCTGCGCAGACCTGCATGGGCGGTTCTTTCCGTGGTCTCGATGACGCTCTTCCGGCTCGGCCTTCTCTGGCGGAACAACAGGTTCTTCGCCCTTTATCGGCGGGCTACATTGTCGCAGTAGGGCGCGAACGAGCAGCGCGCGCGTCCTCATTGTGACGGTAGCCTGTTGGCCTCGTTTGTATCAACCGGCGTCATTTGATCGTTTCGCGGCACATTTTGGCCATTCGGAAGATTGCTGGCTGTGCCAGCGCCACGGTCAGGTGCCGTTTGCCCCGAAAGCATGATAGCAACGACCAATGCCCCTTGCTGCGCCAATAACGAGCTTATTCATGGTCAACCCTCTTAGTATCGAACTGCTGCGGGGCGCTCCACGCCCGATCTGTCGGAGAAAAGCACGCGATAAGGTAGCCCATTGAACCTATAGGCCGTCTCCCATCCGGTGTGGGGGACCTTTTGCGCGAACTGCGGAGTGAGCATTTCCCAACATGACCGACGACGACCAGATCACCGTTAGGCGTGGTATAGCCACGTAGATCAGGCGCACCCTCCAAGGCTACTGACCTTGCCCCGGCCGGTATCCTACCGATGATATGCTGCCAAGTCGCTCTGCGGCACCGGCCTTCTGGCGACATTCCTGCCGCTCGGCGCATTCCGCCCCTTCAGAGAAACCGGCCTCTTTCAGCGAGCGGAGACCGCCCCTCGTCGGCGGTCAAGGCATGTCGATACTCACCTTCTGACGCCCTGCGGCCGGAAGCCGGACCCCGTCAACGCTACGATATGGCCGCGCTCAAGCGCCGCGTTGATGATTGCCGAAGCGCTCGAAATAGCGGGGAAGTGCAGGACGGTCGTGGCCGCTCACCGGCTTCGCTCGCCTGGCATAGCCCGTTTCCGCATCTGCCCATCCCTGCGCTGGCATCTGCTGTATACGACCCGTTCGCCACCGGCCTGGATGGCCATCGCTGTCAACGAAGGTGACGAAAGACCAGGCCATCCGCTGCGACGGTGTCTTTGCGGCGTTCCCCAACCCGGACGGTGCGCCAGTCGGTCGAGTAGATCGGCCGGACAGCGGCACTCACTGGGCGATGGCGTCCTCGACCTCGTCGAGCTTGAGGTCTGCTGGTCCGTTCCGCCGCATCACCCGCTGGGTACATCGCCCCTCCGCGTGAGTTCGCGGGCCTGGAAGGCCGGGCCTGGGTCTGCGTGCCTGGCGCTGCTGGCCGGGTATCGCTATGCCAACCGGCACGTGTCTACGTTTGTGACGGCCGCCCTACCTCGTACGGAGAGGGCCTCTTCGCCCTGCTCCATCAGGGACTCGTTCTTGTTGAAATTCTGTGTGGCGCTGATGCTGGTATCCCGGTCCCGTTCGGGTTGGCCTCGGAGAACCTGGCATCGTCAGCAATATGTCCGACCGCCTCGTGTCCATTTGGCAGACGATAGGGACTCCATCGCCGCTGGCGTCCCCTATGCTCTTCGGAACGCCCGGGTCAGCAAGCCGGCGAAGTTCTCTCTAAAGGCGACAAGAGGGCCGGTACTTCCTGAACATAGGAGCACAGCCAGAAGCGTGGTGCGTCTGCGGCATCTTGAAATCAATAAACCTCGCTTGACTGATCGCAGCGTTGCGCTCACGCCAGGGCAAGGTTTCATCAGATAGGTGTCGGCCGTCATCGCGAAGCTCTGGCGACACCAAGGCCCGGGATTGCCAAGGTAATCGCAGGCAATTCTCGGCATGGACGCCCCCTTCTTCGACGAGCTGCGTCAATATTACTTTGGGTGAGGGGATATTTTGGCGATCGTTACGCATAAAGCGGTTTCCGACCGACGGCTCCTGCGAGTTCCAGTAGGTTGGCGCGTCATTGGGACGACGATTTCCCGCTTCATGGGCGAACGTACCGTCCGGCTGTCGGGGTTGGCCTTGCTCGATGCTGCGGGACCGCGTGGGCCGTGGCATTGCGATGACGACGATGCCGGTGATGCCCCTCGCTGACCGGGGCGTGACGCGGCCTTCAAGCGTCATATAAAGCGACGTGCTATAGTCGCGCCAAGAGTCCAATCGTATGGTCGTGCGGATCGCGTTACCCGCAGGCGGCGATGCGTCTGCCGCCGTCGGCTCGTAAGGCCATGGGCGCACATGACGTCAGTCGTGCTTAGAGGCAGTTGCCGAGATTTACGAACCGCCTGCGCATCGTTAATGCGATCAGAACAACGACAGCAGCGTGGCGCATGTTCCGCAGATCGCATTGCATCTACCGGTCGGTGTACAAAATGGCCTCTTTCGCCGTAGCGGCGTCCCCACGGGCGCGCCGTCTGGCTGACGCTTTGCGCAACGTTCACGCGCGATAGAAGGCGCGATTATCGGAGTATGGCTGCGGACTTTGGCACCCTTGAATTTCTTCTTCTTATCGAAGCCCCATTGGCGACAACCGGCATCATGGAGCGAGAACGACTTTGCTCGGCACTACGAAAGCTGAGGCCTGATCAGGCAGATTACCGCAGCGTCAGCAAACCTCGAAGTCTGGTTGACCGTGCTGTCGGGTTATCCGGCGACATGTCGAGACCGCGATGCGCTGGCGCATCCAGATTGTGAAGCGCAACCCGACCTTGTCCTGTTGTTTCCGGGACACCCCGAATGCCCGGCGGCGCATCAAGCTGTGGTGATCGAGCGCTCACCGGCATGGATCGAGGCCTGACGAACAGCGCAGCAGCAAGCAACGGCACCGAAGAGTCGAGAACGACAATGGTGTTCTTCTCGCTTCGCCTGCTGACCGGCGAGGCGGCGTCGAGCTCTCGCCAGTGAGGCCAAGGCCGGTCGGCAATTGGTTTGCTGATCAGGTCGGCAATTTCATACCCAGGATCGACCCGCTACCGAGGTGCGCCGATGCGGCGTTCGGCTGAGCCTGCTGCGTACCCAGCGACTGCTGCACCGGTGCTGCTGTACCGGCGCGCGGTGGACCTGCGGAGGCTGTGGGCTGCTGCAGCGAGTTGTTGCGCTGATACTGAGGTTATGGCGAACTGACGGCACGGATAAAGCCGGCTGCTGCAGGCTGCGGGTCCTGGCGCACGTTGCTGCGGATATTGGCCCGGCTGAAGGCGCGGTAGCCATCATGGACGGTCTGCGGCGCAAACTGCCGGTAAAACGAGACCCCCCAGCAGGCCGCCGAAGGATGCCGTAGCCCAAATTCCCTGAACAATCTTCTGCGTTCCCCTTCGCTGACGTGGTCTCAGCCATGACATGGAACCCACGATAGACTTCGGTTTCATAGAACAGCTCTCGCCACGCTAAACGACGACGATTTAGAATCGAACCTGCATCAAACATTTCAGGCAATGCCGTGTCTCGCTTCGCGAGGCCTCGCGCCGCCCTCTACTGGCTGACGACGCCGCCGATCGTCCGCGAACTCAGGCCCGGTAATCCTTCGCGCCTGACGCATCGGCAAGATAAGGACCTCCTGAGACCAGTATTGTCGATTGAACGTCTTCACGGCCTGAGCGGATAACATGCCGCTCGCGTACCACACTGGCCGCGACCTCCTAGCCATGCGGCATCACAGCTCCTTCGGTTTCCGCCTCCTCCGCGGCCAGCAAGCGATCCGCAGGCTCTTCAAAATAGCTATTCGTTTCGTTGCATGTCCTCTCCTGTCAATGATTCACCCCAAATAAAAGCACCATTTTTATATGGCGAATTGCCCTTCGGTCTCTCGCAGGTTACGGAGTTGACACGGCGGCGTTCCGAGAGTCGTCGCCAGTCAGGCGGCTCTCCGAAGCTGCGTCGTGAAGAGCACGGAACTCCTCCAGCAGATCGACCGGGGCGGCGCCGCATTCGCCTTGGATCAGGAGGTTTCGTCAGCATGCCTTCTGCCGTTGCGTTTCGCTCTACCCAGAAAGCGTCAGGCCGTTAAAAGAACGTTATAGAGGTCGCGAACATCCGCAGCGCATCTGGGGCTTGGTTTTTCCGAAGAGGCGGCGACCTCCTGCAAAATTCGACATTAATTTCCGTTTTCAGGACAATCATATCAAGTTTTAGGTCGCTCGCGAGTTAAAGTCTCATACGCTTGGCGCCCAAGCGCCCCTGTATTCAAAGTCGCCGCTCAGGCAAATTGTTGCGAAGAGCTGCGCCTTGCCACGCGCAGGCTGGTCAATCAAGGCGCAGAGCTTGCCGCAAGCTCGCTATCCGTGCCGACAATAACAAATGCTATCCGCGTAGCGTAGCGCATCCGCTGAACCGATCTCGCGGTTTACCCAGCGCCCGCTGCTGCTGTCTGGGCGGTTGCGGCCTTTTTGCCCGGAATTGTCCAGCATATTTTCAGGGTTTCGGTGCAACCTCGTAAGGCGTATCGGCGGCTGCTCCCTGCAAACCGCTTCGTCGCGGATCACGCAACGTCGGTAAGGTATCGCGAACCGCGATCCTTATGGTCGGATATCGCCTCGTTGACCTGCGTAATGACCGCTCTTTGTTGATGCGGCGAAGCTCCGCGTGGCTCCTCCGGCGTCTTCTTGGCGATCGCAGCTTGCAGGCTGCTCTATCATTCGGGATCACGAGGACTACCGGCACCGTCAACCGTTCTCGCCCACCGGTATGAAGCGGTATAGCGGATCAAGGTCCTCACCACGTCGAATCCGACGCCTTCCCGTCTGCGTGCCTGATCAAATGGGTGGCCGTCTTGCTGCCCTGCGATGTCGGCATGTTGCGTCCTCTTCTTCGTAACTGACCTCATCACTCAAACGGGTGGTCTTGAAGGCAGCGCGCTGATCAACCTTCATCCCTCTCGAAACAGGGTCATCACTTTGGATCCCCACCCCCGGATCAGCTTAAATGTGTTGCTTCGCCCCGACGAAACGGCCAATATGCGCTCAACGTGGTATTCTGAAGCGTCTCTTGGGCTTCCTGCGGGGGGGAGGCTTTTCGAGAGAGTCGGGGCGTCTGCATACCGAACGCATGAAACCCCAAAAGAGCGGGCTTGCGCAGCGGCGACAGAAAATCCCTCGACAACATAATATCCGTACTCATCGAAAATGAGCGGATAGGGCATGTTCGATTTGCTAGGTGATGCGTCCACAATACTGCGGCGGTCGCCCTCAAGCGGCTTATGGAGCAGGTTGCCGAGAACCTGTTTCAGCCGCAACCGTGATCTTTCCAAGAGCCGCTGTGCTTGGTGGAGCTTTTTCGAGCGAGGGATCATTACAAACACTATGCGACGGTTCAGGAAAAACGTCGCTCATGTTGATTTCACCGACCTGCGCGTTAAACACATGCCCGAAGGAATAGGTCAGCATCGCAGCGGGTTCCGACAGGCTCATCGTCACTGTAGTGTTCCAGCGTTCGGTCGCGCGCCGCCCCGTACCCCTTCCGATAGCTTTCTATCATTTCTCGGGGCTCGACCTCGTTTTCGTCGTATCGTTGAGGTGGGAGGCAGCTCTTTGTGATATAGCCCGGCAGATCGGCTGACCTCGTTTTCGCCAGACTGCAGCGCCATCGCAGGTCTTCGCATCGTTGGCGTCGACGGCGGAGGCGGCGTTCTTCGGGACCTGGAAGAAGCCCGGCAGATCAAGAACCTGCTCCAGCTCCGGCAAGCCTGCTTCAAGAAGAAAATTCATGCTCAACGCCATCCGCCGGGCAGGCTGAGCGTCGTGCGCGCTGTCACGAGGCGCCCGGCTGGCGGCCCTGCGATTGCAAGTCAACATATCCCCGCCCCAGCGGTCGATAGAGGCCGGGGAAGTTTTTTCCGAGCTGAGCCGCCAGCTTCGCTGCGCCGTTCGATCCTCTGCTGGCGGAATGAATGTTCCATCAGCGTGTGCCGGGTCAGATGACCCCATCGAAAAGGGGCTGAAAGGGGCCAACACCCGCTGAATGGCCGGGCCACCGCTGCGCTGAGAGTCCCTCATCCCTACCGAGCTGCGGGTGATTTTCAGTATCGGCCGATGCCTACCGTCAACCATGGACCGCACCGCTGTTCAGGTAGTGGCATAACACAAGTCCAAATATCCTCTGACCTCCAGTTACCGGTGCCGCCAAGAACACTCTGTGGGTCTGGATTGCCTCGCGGCAGACCACACCTCCCGAGGCCACCCCCGGCCTTACCCGGTGGTAAATCGACGCCGCGCCAACGTCGCCTGTAGACTCGTCTCCTTTTTGCCGAGGTCCATCGGAACCCGGTGCGCGGGCATCCCCATCACTAGCGGCATAGGCCCCTGTGACAGAGCCGAATCGTCGCGCCACCGCCCGGAGTCTCCGGCCAGAATGGTGCCCAAGAACCGGCGAAGTTGCATAGCGACAGCCGCCAAAAAATAGGCTTGAGAATAGCGGAGCTGTGGCAATCCTTCACCCATTCGGTGAGGCTTTTCCTCCTTTCGCGCCGGGAGCGCGCGAACAACGTCTGCATGTCGACGCCCGGACGCTCTCGTGCTTCTCGCCATTCAACTACTTCCCCACCAAGGCGACGGGGCGGGTTGCCAGGCTGGTTCCGCATCCGGGCAATCTGACTGCCAGTTCCGGCCAACGACTCCACGCCCGCCGATGGCACCTGCGATGCTGCCGCAGCAGCAGGATTTCCAAGCATCCTCGCCGCGCTGCGCTTGATCCGAGGAACCGGCTCATACCTGCCTCGACGCCATCCATCACGGCATCCCCTTAACGCCGTCGATCAGGCCGCAGCAGATGGAAACCAGCGCTACCGCCGCCGAGGCGTAGATCATGAACCCGCCGATTGCCAACGCGATATTGCCCAACTGCCCCCGGCGCTGACCGGTCCAGCATAAGCCATGGCCGCATATGCGTTTCGTGTGAGTTTGAGGAAATCCAGCCCCACGCGCATGAGCATCATGCAGAAGATAAGTCCGATGATGATGAGAGCCGGGCGCACCAGCAATGCCAGCAGCACCATCAACGCCGCGCGATGCTCGTCCCCTGCAAACCACCTTGCCGGTTTGGGTAGAACATTTGCATCAGCCAGAACGGCGCGTGATGATCGTCTGTACCGCCAAGATCAACACGAGAGTGCGGCGAGAAAGAAGTAGATCAGCGGCATGTACGGCACGACCACAGCCAGCAGAAAGCCGATGGCGACCAATAGCCAGCCGAGGGACCCACCATTTCGCAGCTTCCTCCGATATACGCCAGTGGGTTCACCATCCCCACCGCCGATCCTGACGCAATTTCACCAGCTTTGGCAGCAGCGAGAGAGAGCGCCGCCGGCACCGAGCATCGCATCGCCCGTCGTTTGCAGTTGCGGGGATAGGATCGGCCCAACCTTCTCCGTTCAGAGTTGCCTTCATTGTTCTGGCCCATCATGCCGAGCACCCAATCGGTCAGACGGCCCCAACCCATACCCGCACCGCGAATAGCCGCGATATCAGACGAGTTCGTCCCCAATCCGCTATCTCGGTTTGCGTTGTTCAAGAATGTGCCCGACATCTGATCGAGGTTGGCCATGTCCGACGAATACTGCTTGAAGAAGACTTCCAGTTCATGCCATTTGAACACGTTGATTTCCAGAAGGCCCACGAGCTGGAGACCACGCAGCCCCAAGCTGCCGCCAGATCGCGCGAGGCAGGAGTAGCAGAAACGGATATCCCCTTGCGGATGCCGTCGCGGGCAGAGGTCGCATTCACGAGAATACGCTGGTAGAGGACCGCATAGAACCAGCCGTTTCGATTAGAAGCAGACATTGCCTGCGCATTGTCTGGCGCAGCTCCGGTTCAGATTGCTGAAACTGAGTGTTGATGGCTTGCTTAGCCGCCGCCACAACCGTCGAGATAGACCAGTCTGGGTAGCGTCCACTTCTGCCGGGCCGCTTCCGCATGCCATCTGCAGGGTACAGTATGTCAGTCAACCTCTGCGCTTCGGTATCGAGCGACGAGAGGATTGCATCGGCACCGGCCTTACCTGTTCGGGCAGCATATTTGCTGATTGTGCTGGCGATCTGGTTCTGGATGTTGAAGGATCAGCGTTCGCGTTCGCCTGAGCGTTCGGCACCGATTTTTCAATGGAATAGGTAGCCGTAACGCCGCCGCAAAGCCCAATGCTGTCATTCAGCGAAGCAGGAGCTTTGAGATGCTCCGTTGCGCAACTTCTGGGTGTCTCGTACCTCTGCCCCCGAAACAGGAGTAATCTGGCTGTTCGTCGTTGCCATACTGGCAAGACTTTTATTCAGCGAACGTTTGCAAAGCTCGCCGCCCACCCGCGCCTGCAAGCTTGCCAGCAGTCCGCAGATCAGATCTGGTGCCATCCCCCCGTCACTCCACCAGCCGCTCTCATTCAGGTTCGTGAACGTCTTGTTGACGGCATTGGCACTTGCCATTTTATCGCCAGCGATGCGCCACATCGAGTCCCCGAGGCCAGACGACCATACGGCCACCTGCATCGTGCCTATTTGCAACGCGCTGTATCCTGAAGGCCGGGAAGCAGAGGATCGCGCCCAAACCGGCTAAAACAAGCGTCCAGCTTGGGTTCATTGAACGACCACCGGCCTCGCCATCATTTGCCGTATCTTTAAGGGCCGCGAATATGAGGTAGGTGGCAACGACAGCGATGACAGCCAGCATCGCCCAATTCAATGTTGTGACGAGCTGCGCCAGAATATCGTTGGTGTTATCGCAGCTACCGCCAGACGGAGCCGCTTGACCACCCGGCACCCATAGGTAATCGAACGTGCAGCCAAGAATTCGCCGAAGGAATACGAGGCCCGCACTATAATCTTCGGGAGTGAAAAGCCTGGTAATATCCGGCCGCTCAGCCATTGTGTCCCCCTAAGACGTTAAAATACTCATACGTGGTGTGGCCGCATTTCTAGGCTCAGCCGGGCGCGCTCGTGTCTTGCTATCAAGGTCAGACCTACTTGCCTGCACCACGGCCCTCATATTCGACATGAAGGTAGCAAGCTGTCGCCAGTAGGCGTCAAACTTGGGGAACCGACGCTTGAAAGCGATCCCCCATCTGTTCCATTGATTGCGTAGCCGCCACGTGGGCCTCAAATGCCCGCGCAAATATCTCTGCTGGTTCGGTCAGGTACGCCGCATACTGCGGAGAGATAAGGCCCTTTCTTCCAGCGCCGAGACAACTTTCCGGTGGATTGCGCGAATTTATGGGAGCGAACCTTTTCCAAGATAAAGTCTTTATCGCCAACATTGTGTATCTGGTGACCGATCTCGTGAATCAGGCACCGGGCCGCGTCGGCACAATGTGAATTGCGTGAAGTTGAATATCTTCGTTGGCTCGATAAAGCGTTGCCGATCCACGGTCCAAGCCACCGGCCCGGCCCATATCAGGGGCAAAGAAAACTTCACGGTTTCATCGCCGAAAAGGCGATCTCTCGGCATTCCAAAGGTTTCCCGCCGCTGCCGACAGCGCTTGAGTACGTGCCTTGGCGTCAGTGGCAAGATCGAGCGACAATCCCTGTTGGACGGTAAAGGTCGGGCCGAGATCGGGCGCACCCTTCGGCTGGAATTCCCGCTCCATCATAGGCACGATAACCAATCCGTTCGCCCGCAGCTCCACGAGCCGCCCGCGCAGCGATGAGGCAAGATCAACCTCCGCAAGACCGGTGGCATTGATAACCGAAACCTCGCGCGCAATGGCTTCCACCATTGCCTTGATTGACGTGTCGGCCGCGATCTGCGCCTCGCGCCCACCCGCATCCCATTCCATCAGGCTATCGAGCTTCTCTTGCCATCCATGCCGACCGGTAGAGACAGCTAGCAGAACCGTTCCCCATGTCTCGGCCGCGCGTAAAGGACCAACCTGGCTACTAAGCGGTCATAAACCCCGAACGCGTCCCCCTCAAATGGCAGTTGCTTGGCAGCGGCTCTTGCACCCATCACCGCATATGCATGCTGGATTGAACGGTTTATATGCTGCAAGAGGGGAACCGGCGCGTCGGCCGCAAAAGCGTTCAGCACCGCATCAGACCTCGCGGGAGGATCGAGCGCGCGTTCGTTGGCGCCCGTGCTGTAACGCTCAGTGCCCCCATAATGCGCCCCTTGTCAAAGAATGCCCAGCCGGGTCACGACATCATTTAGCGAGCGCACATCGTTCATATGCTCATAGATCGGTTAAGCGGCCATCGTTACCGCTCTGATCATCGCCCATCTCGTATGCCTTCTCAACAGCCGCAGGGCTAGGCTTATGCGCTAGCTCCAATCGGAGAAGATAGCGGCCCCCGCTCTGCCTCAAGGAAAGCGAGATGCCGGGGCCGAAATCGAACCACTTTTTCGCGTTCTGGTCCATCTCTCCTCACCTTTCATCGAAGCTGAACGGGTTGATCCCAAATCCTATGTCGCTAACGCGCCCGACCAATTCCCTGCTCGTTTATGACGCCTGCCGGGGCAAACTTCGTTCCATCGTGCTTGACGAGGCAACATTTATCGAACTTCAGCTTCTCGCCGTTCTTGTCCTGTGCCTGCAACAAGGCACACGCCTCCATCTGAATCTCACCGGCCTTTTGCCGAAGGCCAGAGTGACCCGATAACCTGGCTGCACTGCCCCTTCGGTTTCGGGGCTATAACGAAAAGCCAGAGTCCCGAATCCGGCCCATCACCTTTGAACCAAAGGACGCTGCGGCCGGGAGGAATAGCGTCACAGCCAATTCGCGCAATACTCGCCGATTGGCATGCCGCCCGGCTCACCATCGATGAACGCCTCTTTTTCCGCTGCATATGCAGCATTCTTGAGGGTGATGTTCAGTGAGGGACTCAACTGGACAGCCTTTTTCACCTGCGGCGAAGCCTCTTGCTTCGGCGTGGCGGCAACAGAAGGCTGCTCGAACGACGTTTCGCGCTCCGATCGCTCGAATTCCCGATCTCATCCTCATCCGAGAACCCGACCTGATCTTCGCCTGCTTCTCGATCATTGCAGCGCTCGGAGCATCGTCGTCATCTTCCACACTCGAATACGCATCAACCGTCATAGTCGCTCTCCGCATTGATCCGCTCGATGCAAGTCGCTCGTCAGCCAGCCTCTCCACGGCTTCCTGAATTCGCTTGGCGGCATAGAGCATCTTCGGCATTCGGCTGATCCGACCTAACGCCTCATTGATCGCCGCCTTCATCCTGTCTGGATTGAGCGCACATCAGATTTGCGTCAGCCTCTTCGTGCTTCGCCGCCGTTGCCAGCTCTGAAACGTAGATGTCCCGTGCAGCCGAGGGGCGCGAGGGATCATCACCTCATAGGTAATTTCGATGTCGCCATCGCCGACCTCGAAATCCTGATCATCGAAATAGCCGCCGTTATCCGGGACAGCCACATCAACGTCTACTGTCGCTATCTCGTGGCTATCGTTGTGATCTGCGCGTTCGGCTGGCTTATTTCCTGTCAATTCGATCCCTGTGCCTCTAGCTGCGAGCATTCCTGCAACGACCGCGGCCTTGCGAGCCTCTGACCTGAATGGTAGGTGCGGAGGCGCATCGAAAGTGCCCGCAAGCGGTTAAGTTCGATCATCAGGCCACGCTCTGACTGCATCTGAAGAGCATTGGTCCATTTTTGATAGGCGGGACCACCGCCATAGTTGTCTATCAAGGCATCCATGGCCTGAAGGACGCTCCCCGCCCCATCTCCGTCCCCGCTGGCCTTATTCGACATCGCCGCGACCGCAGCCAACGAAACTAGCGCAGGCGAGCGCCAAGCCTCTGCCCGCGCGCACGCAGCATCGAGAATTCACCTCCAACAGTGCCTGTCTCATTACCCGTGGGCTTCTCCACCGCAAAACCAGCGAGCTGCTGGATTACTTTTCGCTTATCCTCTTCCGAGGCATTTACATCGAGCAACAACGAGGCGTCCGTCGAGCGCGGATCTCGCCGGTCAGCCGCCTGCTGCGCGACACTCGGAACAGATCCCGGCGATACGTCGATCTGCTTGTAAACACGCGAGGTTGAGCTACCGGTGCCATCAATAGCGCCCGTCACCTTCTGCAAAAACGCCACTTGGGCGCATGCATTGGGTCCTTGCCCTGTCTCATACGAGTAGTTTTCCTTGATCGCGACCAAACGCTCGCGCCGCATCTGCTCAGTTACGGTATTTGCGTAAGCCTCTTGGCTCTTCTTGGTGGCCTGCTGCAACCTTTGCCCTTCGCCGGAAGTTTGCCGGTTGAGCACCTTGAGCGCTGCGAGGACCTGTTCCAGCGTCTCGGAGCCAGCTTTGGCGACATCATTTTCCAAAATCTGCGTTTCTTGGATCAGATGCTTTTCGACTTGCTCGTGGGTGGCAATCCATCCAGTGCTAATCGCACACCATGCCGCAGCGGCCGAATTAGCGCCAAGCAGCATGCTACCGCCGAGAACAACTGAACCGAGAACAAAACGCTTATGCTTTTTCATCGGACAGCTCCTATTGAAGACCGGCGCGGCGCTGGCCAGCGCCTACAGAGACAACGCCCTCGTTGCCGTTGAACACAGCTCGGTTAACCCGAGACAGGGCATAGGAAGACAGCGCCAGTTCCGTTCTCGCATTGTCTTTGACCTGAAAAGCCATCAGAGCGATGTTTGCGGCTTCAATCCGAACAGCGTCGAGCAGCGTGGCCTCCAGCGGCTTGTCGGCGCTGGCCTGCCCCATTCCCATCGTCCACCCGTCCAAGGCCAGCTTCGCCACCCGGCTCATTTTCGGCAGCGATGGACGACAAACCACCACCGAACGACGAACATCGTTCCTGCTCCTTTTCGAAGGTCCTGCAAATCGCCGCCACACAAGCCGGCTTGTTTCAATCGCCGCAACGCCGAATTGCAGCCGCCGCCGAGCTGTTGCCGCTGAATTCGGCATCAGCCGCGACGCGCCAATGACGCCCGGTTTCGGGGGACCATATTAAATAGGCCCGGTACGATAGACGCGGCGGCCATTGCGCGTTTGCAGCATAGAAAGACTGGCTTTGTCTGCAAACGGCAGCCGCGACGCCATGCGCCTTTCGCATCGGCCTTGATAACGCCTACCTGCAACATTTGCGCGCTTCAGCAGATTTCACGGTAGAGGTTTGCTGAGGATTTTCGTCAGATTCAGCGCTGCCAACAGAAGCTGGCGTTGGCGCATCTTCTTCCAGATGAGCAACGTCTTCGATTCGTATCTGTGCCGTCACAGCAGGCTGGCTGTAGCGCCCGCTGGATTACATGTCAACAGCTGTCACGGCAAACGCCAGGGGCAGCGAGACGCAGCGACGCCTTTCGAAATGGTCATTGCATATCGGCTGCCACGACCCACGTCACAGAACGGGACGCGCCGCGCTACGGGCATTCCACGATCCCAGACGACTTCAGCATTGTGGGCGTTCGTGGGGCGAGGACATCATCAAGTCCGTCACTGCCAGCGCCGCCATAATTTCTATTCACGAGAAACGGCGCTGCATTCTCGAATTTCAGTTGAACGGTCGATTGGCGCAGTGTCGGGCTGGCCGCACGCCTCCTGATCGTCCGATCCTCGCCGAGTCCTCTTATGTCGCGGCCGCAGCTTCTTCTGCCGCTGCTCAGGTATTTCGATCAGACGACCGGTTTCGGAATATCGACACCGACCTGCATCCACAACAGCGCAGGACGTCCACCTGACCAGTTCCGCTTATTTGATGTCGCCCTTGCGCAGTCCTCGCTTCACTGCCGTTCGATTCTGATCACGCGTTGCGTTTGGATGCTGGTTGAGACTTGCCGGTCAACCGCCTTCAGGCCAGCCATGAGCGCCGGAAATTAGTCGCCCATTCCATGATCGAGCTGGCAGCGCCTACCGCCGTGCCAGCGAAGCGCAATCACCAGTGTAATAAGCGTTTTCGCAGGATATCCCCTTTACCGCTGAGCTTCCGAACGGTGCCGTTGCGTTTCCGGTATTGCCGGTGTTCCATTAATTGCGCCACGCAGCCCGCACGGCAGGGTAGGTCATGACCGGCTGGCGTCGTCAGGCCGGTGCTCATTGACGCCAGCGAAGTCATACTTCCGACGTCAGGAATACCGGAGTTTCAGCTCTGCACAGCATCTTCGAACCGCCGGGGCAGCTCATTCATCTGTCCTCCCATCGAACTGGTACATATTGTTGTTGATCTTCTCATCCGCAGCCAGGGCAAACTTGCCGCTGAGCTTGATCAAACCATTGATCAATCATCCGCCGTTCCCGCCTGAAGGTCAGGCCTGAGAGATCGAGGGCCCGCTGGTTGGCCCCGTTAAAAAAACTCGAGCCATCCACTTTCGCCGGACGGAGAAGCGCCATTCGTCTCTGAACCGCATCGGCCGCTTGAGATCCAAAGAACCACCCGCACTTGAGCGGAGCGCTGGTGAGCCGCAATGTCGCCGAACCAACGTCGCCTGCCACGCATGTCCGTCCCCCGCCAGTTCTTCCGTTTATGCGCCAGGCCAGTACTCAAATTTCGACGGCCGCCGCGAGATGATCGGTACGCCGGTAAGTGGCTGACCGCGAAGGTTCGGTCGAGGACGGCAATTTTCAGCGGATTTACCGCCAGCTACCGCATCGGGGTTTGCGTTCTGGCACTCGCTCGACCTCTGAATTTTCACTGTGAAAAAAAAAGATTTACGACACGGCAATATTAACCCTTCTTCGCAGGCAGGCAATCCGGCAGAGTTGAATAAGAACGCCTGTCGGCGGAAAAAACGCTAAATACGATTTTGACGATTGGGTTGAGCATCAGATATTTTTCGAGCAGAACTTCGGAGGCAGAAGGTCAGGGGGTGACGCCCGTCGACGCTCTGACGCCAAAAATAATGAGGTTTGCCGGAATGCCACCGGCTGTCGAATGCTTCTGCGCGGTTAACCAGATCATGCGATCTTTAAAAAAATAAGATCTGATTTCCGTTGGTTTGTTCCCCGCAGCGGGAAACCGGGCGGTCAGACGGTCCTGCATGGCATGCCCACCTATTCACGACCTTACCGGGTTGTTGAGCGCCGTATACTCGATCTAACGTTTCAACCAAAAAATTTCAGATGAGCTGCTCGACTGACATCGGTTGCACCGCCTTTTTAGCTATTGTCGCAATGGAAATCACGCCGCGCCCGCGCGCAGGGTACGATCGTATACGTTTTATACGGCACGAGGAGCTGCATGTATCTCGGCTACGTTTGCCCCGCTCTTCGAGCTTCGCTGAGAACCAACCCGCACTGACGTATTCTTCGCGCACGCCGTTCCTCCAAGGTAAGCTCACCGGATGGCCAGGTGTTCTGACGCTGGCACAAGCTAAGCCCGCCGAGAGTTCCGCTCGGCTCACCGCGCCAGTAGACAGACCCACCAAACTCATCATCCGCCGCGCGTGCGCACCGACATTGCGCTGGATGCAACAAACGGTTTAGGGACCACGTATTTCTCCCTGACGCGCCAGATAATTGCCGCCGAGGTTGGCACGTCGTCAGCACTCATCTCTCCTCTTGCCGGGGCCGAAAACGCCGAAAAAAGACAAAAGACTTCAGACTTCGCCCCGAAGCGACCCACCTCTAGGAGAACGGCGCTCGGCAGCAAGCCCTTTTCATCTTAGTTTCGACCCGACGGGAGACCGTCTGCCCGGTATTCTGGGGTTACTTATCCCTGACTGACGCCCAAAATTACCGAAACCCCGACACAGTATAACGCCGGGTAACTCATTCTACACGGCTGCACCGACGTGGCCTTCTGAGCGCAATTTCCGTTTTTTGCCCCAAATGCCGACTGACGTTTCACGGGAGACCAACCTCATATTTTTGAGCCGATCATCCCATCAAGGGACTTACCGCCCGCCGCAGCGCATATCGCGGTGGCTACGTCCGACGCCGAGGAGCTGCCACTGTCGAGCCGCGCATCACGCAACGTGCCAGACCCACCTGTTGTGCGCATCCTGGATACCTTGTCGCGCCGACGTTCTGGCTTTACGATTACGCCGAAATCTTCGTCCCTTTCGCTGAGTGACGCGGCACTCCGCTATTCTGGGTCCGAAAGCCCGACCTTCGGATCGATGCGCTGGAGTGAAGTGTCGTGAGTTCTCGAAAGGCGCCGACAGCCATCGGTATTGATCGCCCCCTTGCTGCCGCAGGCTTCGATTTACCATGCATCCTGCAGCCGAGGTCAGATCGCGAACATGATCAATCGTAACCTGCAGCCACCGTGGACCATCTCAGGAGCATGTCACAGGCGATGTGGTTTCGGGCCTGCTGTCGTCGTCTGCTGATATCCCGTCATTCCTGTAATGCTTTCATGAAGCCGACACGGCTTGCCACGCTCGATGTCAATTGCTCGAGCACCCTGTTCATCGCGCCTGAAGGTGGCGCCGCTTCGTCCGTATCGCCCATCGCGAGTATTCTGGCGGGCAAAAAGGCCGCCCGCATATCGCCCGCCCCGCACATTCTGAACAGGGCCATCATCGTCTCTGACCGCCATCTCCAAGAACGGCTTCCGCCCCACCATCGGGGGAGTTTCGCCATTCGAGCGAAATAGACCACATGGGCGAAGGCGAGGCCAATCCCGTCATCGTCCAGACGCGCACTTGAACGCCCATATCTTCGTGACGCCCCTTAACCGTCGCTTCGGTGTTCTTCGCGCAACGCATAGACAGATTATCGGCATATCGATCAGGCTCTCGCCGGGTACCGATCCGCAATGCTCTCCATTCGCCAAGCATTCAGGGGCCGGACGGTACCGATCTCTATCGGTGTGACCTGTCCCGTCGAGCATCGACGGCGGCATTGAACACGTCGAAGCTTGCAGCCTGAGCATTTCGGGGTAACCGCCGATGATACGCCGGGTCGAATGAGCAGGAAATGAGCAGGGCATCGAGCTTTTCCGCTTCCCTTTCAGCATCGCGTCCATTGATTATCTCCAAAATTCTGTCAATCGGTGTTCTGTCGCCCAAGGCTGCGCAATTTCGTCAGAGCGGTTCATCACACGGTCGAAAATCGATCAGAGAAACGAATTTCGACACTGGCGCGAATTTCAACAGCCGCTCAATCCTCGCGGCCAAGGGTTTGATCGATCATCCAGCCCCGCTACCGCGTCTCAACAGTTGCGCCACATCGATTGTTTGATTGTTCCCTGTAGTCGTTTGTTGAGCGCAAGGGGACGTCTGGATACGCCGATACCGCGCCGTCACTTCATCAGCGATTACTCTTCACCTGCGCCCGCCAGTCATATCCGCAGCCGCAGAGGATTTTCGCCGAGGCGTCCAGCAAGGCTTCACGCGCATCTGAAAGGTGTCCAGCCGCCCACGTGCTGCATGCGATCGGCCCAGCTTCAGAATACTTCGTCTGGATATCGGATTCCGCCATCGAGCGTGACGGCAATATCCGGGTTAATCTTTGAGATTGCGGCCGACAATTGCTCCCCACTGTTGAGAGGTCGGTCGTTGACTGGTGGCCGTAGAGCGTGTTTAACCGTCTGCGCTGAGCTGGCCAGCCCCAGGGGCACCGCAGGTCGACACGATGCCTGATATGCGGCCGTCCATCGCCCTGTCACATCGCCCTGCCTGCGCCTGATCACCTGCTGCCGCACGCCCAGACCACTTGGTGCGATCGCCTGCGCCAGCGGCCGACTGGTTCAGGACGACACGACGCTACTGGAATCCGAAACAACATCGCGCTTAAAGCGGCTTCGGGCCGGGCGCTAATAAATCCGCCCCTTGTCTCGGCTAACGTCATAAGGAACGGCCCGTGATTTCTCCCATGATAACCCGTGCTTTTCGAGCGCCACGGCGGTCGTCGATCACGGTCATCGACAAAGGCGAAAGTCGGCCGCATCCATCGCGACGAATAGCCAGCCAATCTTCGTGAGGCCTGTGAAGGCGACCAGACCGCCCCGAATAAGCTTCAACGGTCAGCAATCGGTGAGGTGGGCTTCAGGAGGACATATCGACCCCTTCGAGCGATGCCTGCACAGTCGGCATCACCCAGAGGCCATCATCCTCAATGGCTCGCGAATGAAACGCGCACACGTGTCGCCAGGTTGGCGACCGCCACCAGAGGCCTTTGCCCGGCGACGAGGTCTCCAAGACCCAGAAAACCCAGCGTCAGGGTAGCCCGGACAGATGGAAATCGGGAGGCTGGTGATTGATAGAGCACTGTATTAATTCCGGCATCTCGTCGGCATGCCAGTTCGCTGTCGATGCTGAGACCACCTGACCTGGTATGAGGGCAACTCGGACATCTTGTGCGCGAAAGATCGATCTTCGACCTTTCGCGAACTCGGATCATCTATCTTTACGGCGAGCGACTAGTACCACGCGCGTCAAGCCCTCCCGACCGCGCCATCTCAGAAAGCGCTCCGCCAGCGGCTCTTCGATCAGCTCACCAGTTGCGGGCATCCCGACAGCGCATAGCGCAGAATCCCGCGCAAATTCAACCGCGCACGTCCCCGGCATATGTGCAACGGAATACCTGCCGCTTTGACGCCCTCGTCATCGAGAGCGACTCGATGGCGCTGTCCATGACGCGCCCTGCTTCGTCCCGGCCAAGCCACTCCATGATCGCCGCAGTTCGCGCGCCGAGCCAGAATACGACCGACAAGATCATGTTCATCGACGGGATCAATCGTCCACGTTTGGCAGACGATGATGCCGAAAACCTCCATGTCGCCGCTCCCCACCGGCCAAGGATCGATGCACCTTTCATTGCCGATCGATGGGCCTGACAACCGCGGCAGCTTACTGGTTGAGCTACCGCGGCCAGATCGCGCGCTACAAAATAACGAGGTGACATCGGCGAAGAACAACACGGGTCGATCCCTTTGAAAGATTGCCGGCCGCCCGATCTCCGACAATGGATTCTGTCGCCAGCGCCATGAAGCGCAAGCTCCACATCATCGACCTGCTACATGCAGTCTTCCACCAAGTCGCCATACGTCTGCAACAGGCCATTCCACAACGGCGAACGTGCCCAGCTCCGCGAGGGCAGCGCGACCGTTCGCCAGCGCTGAATCTGGATCAGGCCACCAACAAGGAGTGCGGACTTCACAATGCGATCTGGAACGGGATCACCGTCAACCGTCATGACCAGCACATCAGCGCCGTCCTCCAAGTTCAGCCACTGACCGCCTCGAACACTCGGTTCCTCGACACCCGGATACCGACCGGGGACCAGAGCGCCGGCACACACCGTTGGGCGTTTCATCTCGAGCGTCGTCGCCGGGGAGCTACGAACGTCCCAGCAACCCGGGTGTCGAGCGCCGAGCCATGGTCTCGTCCACAACGCGGCACGTTCCACGCCATCGGCTGATCAGTGGTATGGCGCTCATCGGGATTTTTCGCTCAGCGGAGAAAGGGCTTCGCCGGGGGCCAAGGGCGCGACGATCACAGGAACCAGCGGATCTCGATACTTCTCGTCGGTGAGCATGGCAGCGCCAGCACCTCGAAGGCGACAGATAGCTGAGCAGCGTGCCGCCTCGCTGCTCGCCCATCACCACCCGTGCAACCAGAACGAGCGATCCGTCACCAACGGCCCGCCATAACACTGATGGTCAAGGCGCGAGATGGAGAGCGTGCGGCCTCTCATCAGCCACATTCTGCCTGATCCGTCGGGCTCACAGAACGGTGTCAAACGCCATTCAAACTTCACCTCACCACTTCGAAAAGTTTGCGGCCCGATATTTACAAATCGAAGCGCCCGCCCTTCGCTCTGTCACGCCTTCTGCGCGTGCCTGTCCAGCCTGGCTTCCCATATGTGTCGGCGCCGCCGCAGTGCCGAGCGCCGCTGTTCGT
Organism: Shinella zoogloeoides; assembly: GCF_033705735.1. Taxonomy (NCBI): domain Bacteria; kingdom Pseudomonadati; phylum Pseudomonadota; class Alphaproteobacteria; order Hyphomicrobiales; family Rhizobiaceae; genus Shinella; species Shinella zoogloeoides. The sequence goes on along the minus strand of NZ_CP131132.1, from coordinate 100,771 downwards.
TTCCGTCAACTCTTCTCGCGGACGCGCAACAGAATCTGCGATTGCGCCGAGATCGCAAGAGGCGTTATTGTTGCCGCAGGAACGGCTGCTCGCGCATTGTTCATGTAGACCCATTACCGGGCCTCCGGCGACCACGGAGCCATCTCCGGCCGCACGAGGTTTGCAGTTGACCATCGCGGCTTCACTTCGCGGCGAAAACGCCGGGCGAGGTATATCTTATCGACAACCAGCACCCAGTAAATCGGGCTATCGATCGATATCACTCCGCACGATAGCCGCGCCACAGCCGCGCCAGTTGCGACCGCGCGATCACGATGCTCCTTTTTCACGACCGTTGCTGAAGCGGTCGTATTGCAGTGGGCCCATTCGCTTGTTGACCGCCCCCGATGGTTTCAAATACCTTGAACCGGCGATCCGGCGCGGGCGACCATATCACCTACGCCGGCGCTCATGCACGCTTGACAAGAGCGCGCGGTCGGCAACATCGACGTTGAAAAGTCGAGGGAGCGTCGCAGCGCCGATCGGGACGCCGGGCGGTCTACGACGGCTTCGCCCCTCGTACCGTATTGAGAACGGGCACATTGCACATGATCGCAGCCGCCCCGGTTGCCCGCACATCATCGGTCGTCGCAACAAAGATCGCGCATGCACGCGGCTGATGCGGCTCCGGATGCCAATGACCGGGGAGGAACGGAAGGCATACTCTTAGCCGGGTCGCGTGACCGGCGAGGTAACGTGCGCGGCGGGCGACTTTGAGCGAAGAGAAGGCTTTTCTCCGTCGACAGCGTCCTTCATGCCTGCAGGCGTCGGTGTGACGCTGGCGTGGATTTGGCAGAATAAGCTGTAATTGACGTTGGTCGCGGCCGGACGTTCTAAGCCCGTTACCGCGAATTATCCATCGACTTCCAGGATTGGCACCGTCAGCAACCGACGTTCTCGACTTCACCACAGGGAACAGGTCCAGCGAACCAGCGCCGCGCTGTCCTTCGCTTCTGGACACCCGGTCGATGACGATCTGCGTTTCGAACGCGGCCGCAGCAATAAAGTGTCGCCGCTGAGTTGCTATCGAGCTGGCTACGTTTTCAGTGCGTCACCAGTTCGACAACTGGAACCGCACGTTATCTTCGAGGTCACCAGTTTGCGCCTGGCGTAGAACGTTGTTTGAGGCCTGCTCCTCTTCATTTTCTGTCGATCATGGTTCGACATAACGCCAGAATAACCGGTGACCGAACGTCGAAAGTCTTCTGACAGCGCGTTGAGCTCATCCTTGAGGAAGTGACAGTAACACGTTTGTTCGGTTTGCCGCATTGACATCGGAAAATTCGAGAGCGATACTGTACCGAGCCATTGCCTGAACTGATCGCCAGTTACGTTGCCTGCGCAACTGGCGATCACTGAAATGAGCCGGGTATTGTTGAGCAAGACATTTCGCCCGGCTCGCCTGGGATCGTCCTATCGGCGAATCCGATAATTTTCGATTCGGCAAAAGCGATCTCTCCACTACCACGATCATCAACACATTGCGGCCTCATTGGCGGCCTGCTCGCTGCGCTGGCATATGAGTTGGACGGGGTCAGCTCTTCGCCATTTTGAAGTTGAGTGCCCTAACGGACGCCAAGCACAAACGGTTTCGTCATTACCCGAGAGCGACCGTTGCCGAGGGTGGCAGGCATTTTACAAATTTCTTAAAGCACGCCTGGCCATGCTCTTCCAACCACAGTCACTGTCTGACAGACCCCGCCACCACTGCGAAAGTCAACAGACAGCAATCAGTTCGATTGTCAAGCTGACTCAGCGTCACCGCCGAAATCACCGACGAGACGGACATGCCGAGTTCAGCAGCGTGTTATCGACAATTCGATAATGCATCTCGTCGGTGGCCTCGTACCGAATGTGGCGACCACCTGACCGTAAGGCAGTAGCCTCGCGCCTATCGCGGCTTTTGAAAAACGCACGAACCGCCAGCATCCCGATTACTATTTTCCCGATGCCAACCTGAGTGCCCCGTTAATGCAGAGCGGCCTTCCAGCCACAGCGCTTCGACAAAAATCTGGAATTCTGCGTGCGCCATCGCCACCAAGAAGCGCAAGGCGGCATCCGATCCGATCTTTGAGGCCGCGCGCCTGACGATCACATGCCAGACATCGAACGGGTTGGGACATTAATCGGGTAGCCATCGCAAATCGCACTGACAACGCGTTACTGCGAGATCGTGAACCAGTACGTTGATCCGGCGCTCAAACCTTGCGCTCCACCTGGAACAGTTCTCAATGAATTTACCGCCGATGTCACGAGCGTATGGCCTTACGGGACGTGCAGATGGGGACGACCCAAAATGACGATGAACGGCCAGCGGAGGGGTAGTTTGTGAACTGCCACACCATCTCGTCGCGATCCCTGGAGTTGTCACTGAACCATGAAGCCTTAAAACCCCATTGATCGGCTCGCCTGTCTGTGTCATCCATCACCGAGCGGGCACTTACCCGCTCTTCATCAGCCATTCCGATCTCCTGGCGAACTGGTTGCATGAAATTGCAGCGGATTTTACCGATATAGAAGCGGGAATGTTGCCCCGCCGTCATCGCCGCGAGTACAGTGATCGAGGCGGGCATCCCGGCACTTCAGTCAGCGGCAAGCCCACCATATGAAGAAGCAGCCGCAAGCTTTATGCCGTATTGGCGCCTGCGAGGATAAAAAGGCAGCACGGAATGGACGACACGAAAATGCCGGAACAGCACGGGCCTGATCCAGAGCGCGGCCTTACCTGCGTCCTCGTTGTCTCGCCAGAAACTGCGATGCATCTGCGACCGCGCGACCCGTCTCATCGCCGCCGGGTATACCGCCCGCCAAGTTCACGGTAGAGCTGTAGTGACCCAAAACCAGAAGTGCGAGGACCTGTTCGGGCGCAGCCTTCCGACTCTTTGTCTCGATCCCCGGCATCATCACGACGGCGCGAACGCATCCCGTCTCACCGCACCTTTCGGCCGCAACGTTCCCGCCCACGCGCTGAAAACGCCCTACGAGGAATGAGCGACGACCCAGCACCCGGCCAGCATCTACCGGCGCCGCCATACCGTAGCGCTTGAGCGCCGTATTGCAGTTCTTCCGAGGATACTGATTTTTTTAAACTGTTCCGCGACAGTCGTTCATCGGCCAGCTGATCCGCGATTACGAGGTCGTAGAAAGGCACGAGAGCCACTTTCGTAGTCCCCACGCGCGTCGTCATTGAGTACCATCTCGGCGACTTTGCATTCCTCACCAGTGTCTGGCCGATGATCATAGAGTTGCCGCCACCGCTGAATGCTTGGCTCACGCGGAAATTCCGCCACCGTTGACGTTGCGTCGTGCGTTTGAGTGAACCGTACCGCGTGCTGGTCTCTTTGGGCGGCCATTGATAGTCGCTGCTCGCCAACCGCGATAACGGCACGCGGCGCATCAAGCTCTTCAATCCCCATCTTCAAAAACTGAATGCGCCGGGATTTCTGATTGCGCATTACGCAGTGGTGAGACCGAATTGAATCAACGTGAATCCACAGTTGCTCAAGCGTAACGATACCGTTTCAATGGGCGCCTCTTCCATCATCGTCGAAGAAGCCCTGCAGGGTGCCTTCCCGACCCGGTCGGGCCAGACAAAATTACAGACCCCATCTCGTAAAACGATCCTGCGCGATAATGTCTCTGATCGTCTCGAACGGCGGGCGGGGAATGAGCGCGTTGAACATTTGCCCCCAGCGAGGCCTGAAGCGCAGCGGTCACAGCCCGCTCGAAACGGCTCGCCCATACCACGCGATCCCCGAAAATCACGGCATTGACCGCGCCCCGGCCGCGTTCATTTTCGAGCCGCTGATGGCACCGCATGAAGTTCGTAAGGTCAAGGCCTGGGTCGTGAACAGCGAGCCGAGCCATCACATTGGGAGCGTCTGGAAAATGACACGCAGCGTGCGAGAGGATGCGCAACATCTCGCCAGTTCGTCAGCGACGGTGATCGCGCCTACCTGACATAACCTGCGCATACGCCGCCAATCCATCATTTGCCCTTCGCGATTGGCACCGGCACGTTGCGCATCGTCACATCAGCAGACTTCACAGGGACCGCCTGTCTTCGGCGACGATCTGACGTTTTACCCGCGAAGCGCTACGCGCGGCCGTCACGGGCTGACCTGAGAGCCTTTACTTCTGAGAAAGCGATATACGCCCGGGGGGGGGGGGGGGGGGGGGGGGGGATTTTTCACGCCGCATGCGCCGTTCGCATCTTCAAAATAGCCATCGGTTCGGCACTACTGACCGGCCCCTGCTGCTTTGCTGCGCTGTCCTCTTGAATGAGGACGTTAGTCGACATTCTTCAGGATCGGACTGCATGCAGTGCCACTGCGCTGTCACTCGCGCAGGAGTGACGATTTCAAACCTTCCAGCGTTAACTCAAGAATTCGAGGACTAACGCGGCTGCAGAGCGCGATCGTTGATCATAGCGAGGAAAAGGATAGGTGCGTCCACCATTCGCCATCATCTTGAGGGAGGCGTTAATCCGCTGAGAGCCCGCGCATGGTGCCGGCAGCGCGAGCAGGGCCGACCATCTCTTTCGGGCGGGACCGAGACTGGCGGGGATCTCAGGTCCATCAGGTCAGGCGTTGACCACGCAACCGAGCGATCGACAACCACATCTCGACCCCGCCCCTTGGGTGCTTCGCAGCATCTGACCGGACGCAGGACAGACGCATTTCGGCCACATCCCCGCCGGTCACATGGCCATAGGCCTGATATGCCGACACCGACAAACGCCGACAAACGCCGGACAACTGCCGGATAACCGGGATAACCCATAGTGATTGCCAGACAAGCAAATCGTAAGGCCGGACAGGCAGTCACCTGATTGGATACACATCTGTACCGTACTGGCAGAGCTTGGCATGCGCTAGGGGAAATTTCGTCATCAATATTGCCGGTGCCAGTTCATGCTAAACCATCTCCTAGAAAATCAATCAAGGCAACACTCGGTGATCGCCCAGTCTTCAAATGCTCTTTCAAACTCGATCCGACCGCTATCGCTGCCGCACGTTTTCAACCGGTAGAGATGATAGCTTCTCTTCAATACAACAAATCATCCATTTGGACCACTCTGCTCTTCTCCCAACGACGAGCGCTTTTTGAGCAGCCCCCATACTATACTAATTGCCCGCACCTTGAAACACGTCCTTTTATCTCGATGAGGTTTCTTTCAGGACCGCCAGCCCCATAAATCGTTGATGCACCGTGGCGACCGATCTCAGCAATTAGAATTGGCCCAAACTCCCGCCACGCTTCGCGACGAGCTTGCGCAATATGCATAGTGATATCGCGCTTGCCTCGCTTGGCGTAGCAAACGCCGGTTTCGAATATCTCAGCGACCCCATTTACCGAGACGTTCAACCTCGTCTCAATGATCTCGCAGGTGCGCTTTTCAACGAACATGGCCGTCTCGATATCGACCTTACGAAACTCGACCTCATCGCCTTCAGCTCCATCAGAAACCAGTGCGATCCGCCACTCCTTTGAGCCAAAATCTACAACGGCAAAACGTCCCTTTTCCTCTTTGCCCCCACGAGGTGAAATCCCTGCAAATTGATCCAGCGAGAAATCAGCCAACACCGCTTCAGCCGAACCCATTACACCCAACTTTGAGACCAACAACGCGCTACCATTCGACAAGCGGCAGTTCGAAAGAGAAGAACGTAGATATGCCGCTTCATCGCTAGATGGGGCAACACCTGACCCGACCATTAGGACTGATGAGCCAGCTTCCAAGCGGTCATAAGCTGCGGCGATCACCGCCGATGAGTGAGTATTCGAGAGGGCCTTCGGCAACTCAGATTCAACGAAGCCTGTCCGATCTGAACGGTCCCCTACCCTGACAACCGCATCACCGTAAGTGACAACTTGGGGAGGCTTATCGCGAGGACCCGAGACGCGAGTCCCCAATCCTAGACGTGTGGAAACTGAACCAGACGTGTCCCACCGGGAACCGTCGCCATAGCCTTGACCGGAACCGAACCGACGGCGCAATTTCGAGCGGTTACTGCCATGCTAATATTTATGAATTTGGAGCAGCCGCTGTGTTTACGTCAGCAGAGGCCGAGACCCGTGAGCCATGGTGGTAGCGTTGTTCTCCAGCGTCCGCTTTACATAGGCGTCAGTTGGCTCATTTGATGTTGTCTGGCAATCGGCGAGAGTGGCGGCGACAACAATCACAGCAATTGACTTTCCAAGCATGTTCACAACCTTCTACAAATCAAATTCAATGTCCTTTTATGCCAGCTAGAGGATGAAATGAAAAGCACCAATTCGCTTGATGCCGAGGCCATCGGGAAGCCATCACCTGATAGCACGTGATATCACTTGATGGCAGGGATATGCTGCAATACATCTGATGATATCAGTGGTCCGTAAACGTAGGGGATGTTGTTTTGCCATCATTGAGAACGGAGAAGGCATATCGAAGGGCTGCGACCTGTTGGAATGCAGAACTGGCTCGTTGTGGTTTGGAGCCGACCCCGAGAATTATGTGGTGGTCGCCACGGCAGATGATCCTTATCTAACTGATGCGAGTTGCGCGCTTCATCAGAGCGGCGATAAAGTGGTGGATTACAAGCGAGATTGGTCATGAGGAAGCTGAGCGATTTACGCGCCTTTTTCGTGAGAAAAAGCTGCCGTAAAGCCGAAGCTAAAGCTGCCAAAAGGCGTTGGGCCACAGTTAGAACAGGATTTGATCCATGTCCTTCGAAATGGAAATCGTGGACGCTTCCAGCTTCTTGCCGCAGATATGATTGAAGTTTGGTATCGCAACAGGCTTGAGACCGGTTGAATGGAAGGATGCAAGCCTTGTTGATGATGTCTTGACAGTTCCGAACGCAAAGTATCGGCCGGGCGTTTCGGTAATGGTGAGAAAAGAGAGTTATTCCTGCTAGATGACGTGATTACGTTCGAGCAGCGTTCGGCCATTGATAGGGTTATTACTGCCTTGAATGGCGTTGAGTGGGATGACATTGGAACGCATAGCCGCCGCGCCCTACGTGAGCAAAGGCAGAACTAAGAAAGATGAAACTGATCACTCCCAAGGAGATGAAAACGCGAATTTACGCCAGACACCAGTTTGCAGCTAACGCGAAAATACATTGGATTATCAAGGTGGCGAGGTTGCGGCAGCTATGGGACAGCGCACCTGCACACACATCCTACGGAAACCGTAGGAAAGGGCGTGTTGTCTCCCGGTTAAACCGTCCGCTGTAAGCGTTGAGAATGTCGATAAAAGGTCTCTTGCTGTTGGCCGGTTCAATTGCTAAAGCCGTTAATCAGTCCGTGAATATTGCTCAACCGAAAGCTTCTGATAATGGCGCTTCCAACCAGACTACGAATAATGAAATGAGCACGGCGCGCAACACCCTCACAGACATCGGGGTTCAAACCATAAATCAAGCCGTCTCGTATTGCATTATTTGCTGTCTTTGATAACTTCTGGCTCTATTTTTGTGAGGCTTAGATGACGACAAAACGCGTTAGGTCGGAACGGGATGATAATCTCAGCTACGACGCGAAGAAGGCAAAAGAGATTTTTGCACGCAAGCTTGCTGACGATGCAGGTGGGCGCAGCAATCACAGATGAAGCGCGATGCTGATTTGATATTGACCCTCCTTCGTGATGGAGAGGTCAAAGGGGCCAGAATGTCTGTTTTCACAGCTACGTTCCAAGACCTCAGCATCTCTCGTGAAGTGCGGGTGCTCGATGCCGGGCTGCGATCAAATTTTTGAAGGATGAAGGTTCATCCCAATGAAGACAAACATCCGGTATATTCTCTCAGCGAGTAGAATGAGGTGTGATGCGCGACCTGGCTGAAGTTTCGATGATTGATCATTTTCCGCGTGGCGGCATGGATCGCCGGGGCGCAGCCAACGCCAACGATGGCGCTGTTCATCGTGCGCCTAAGCGCGCCAGCTTCCTGCCGACCGCCTTACGGTGCCCGCTAAGGGGGTTTTGATCCGTATTCCAGTTTCAATCGATATGTTCGATGACTGTGCTATTCGTGACAAGCATCTACCACAACTGACCTGAAGTTTCTATTGCTGTTGACGAGCAGGGCGCGCGGCGCGTCTGAATGGGGCGTCTTTCAGGCGAACAATGAGGCGTGTTCGCGATGATCAACGTGATCATAAGCCGCTTGGTAGACTGTTTATTGTCGGGAGAATTAACCGGGTGTCATCGATCCCGGTTTGCAATACGAGTACATTTGATCTGGTAAGGCTGTGATCCGATTTGATCGCTCCCGTCACCTACGGCGCAATTTGGGAGCGCGGTTCCCGCTCGCGATCTGCTTCATGAGCGGTTCGGTAAGGTGATTATTTCTCAATTAGCGTCAAGGTTTCATAATCGATGAGCAGCCGAGTGCTTCCATCGGCGGCAATCTTGGCGTTGTCCATCATGAAGATCAGCATTTCGCCGACAGACAAGATTTTTTCTGAAGTTTTCGTGATGCGGTCGCGTGGCAGACGCATGGAGGAATTATCTATCGTCGGTCACGTCATCGTCTGAATGAAACGGGCGTAGTCAACGAGGACCCTGTTTGATCCATCTGATGCCGGTGATGTTCATCAGGTAAAGGTCGCCTGTTGGAAGCCGGTGGAGTTTTTTAAAGTCTCGTCTCAAAGCCGCCTCTTCTCGGGGAAGGCGCAACGTATGCATGTCAATGATGGGGCGTTCGGCTATCGCCCCGCCCGATCCAGCTTTCGATGCTCTTCGCGGAGCCATTATCTCCCCTTCCCCAACCTATGTCGCCGCATCTGGAGCGGACGCTTAATGTTACAATCAATACCGCGCAATGGAAAGTGATATCCTGCGAATGATTAAGATATGGGATGTCGAAATCTACGACGCATTTCATTAAATCAGATCATTGCGCGCTGTGCATCTATAATGCTACCAACCGTTAGCACGCGCATGATAGCGATGTAAGGCGATATGAGGTGATAGCACGATATCATGCGGTGTACGCCGTGGTAATATGGCGGTCTTGATATCAGCGTTCACGATCTGATTACTCTGTCCTGAGCGATAATAGGGAGCGTACACCCATGCCTGACGTTTCAGAAATGGCTTATAAGCCAACGAGCCTGCCCGTCGCTGCATGGGAAGCCTTGCCCTTCGCATTTTCAATGGATGTCGCAGAATCGCTGGCTCACCCTGCAATAAAAAGCCCTTTAGGCTATGGGTTCTTCAGACGGCGCTCGGGGCGGCTATACATTCACAGTATCTGGGTGATCTTTCTGTATCAACGGAATTCCTAACGGAGACGGCGATTGGTGCTCTTTTCCTTGTCCGGTGATGTCTTGTGCTTGTAATTGGTAACAACGGCGAGCGGTTGAGGCTTACTGTCCCGGCAGATCAGTTGGATCGGGTCGAGTTATTCGAGGAATGGTTCCCGCACATCCAGCTTCAGTGAACCACAACAAGTAGCGAGCTGGTCTAACAATGAAAATCTTCCGACGCCGCAAGGTGGCTCAGACTACCGATGCTGATGATACGCCCCCGGTTGCAGATAAGAGGGGCTTTTTGCGTTGGCCCGGCAGGGTGATCCCCCGCCCTATTAAAGATTCACCGCAACGCGTTGAAGATGACGGTCTCGGCCTTCAGCGCTGATCGACCTGATTGTCCTGACTGCAAGCGTGAAGGCCGTAGCGGCGTTCTGTGCCGATTTCGGACGGCCCGCTAGACGATGCTCCGATCCAGATTGCGGACTGGGAGATTACATTACGTGAGCTTGCGGACATCAATGGGCCTGTCGTCCATTATGCTCCCGAGGCTCGTAGAGCCTATTTTATTAGATCGGCGACCATTCTGTTTGTGATTGCTTGCGCGGTTTTGTCAGCCGCAGTGCTTTATAGCGGCTGTCGGATCGGGCCTAATGATGTTTGCGGCCTTTCGCTTTCGATGCCGCTTTTCATGGGCTGCTTTCGCTATGCGCTACCGCGCTTGGCAGGTCGCTGAGAACCGATTTTATGAGGAAAAGCTCCACTTGGGGAGTTCATACAAGCAGAATTAGCAAATATATTTAAAAAACAATCCTAAATGGAACAATAATAAGGTGGGGGTAGAGAAATAATAAAATGCGAAAGGATAACGCTGTACACGAGGGCACCAGCCATTTTATTTAATTGTGACAATCTGACAAATCACTAAGCTTTGATTGTCACGGCATACCTACAGGAGTCTAGTCCCGACAATGAGAAATGAAGTTCTGCCGCGTGGGGAGGTGTACCAATGACGCGGAAGACGCAGAAGCGCGGTAGCCATCGTCCCACTGAGAGGCGATTGCGAACGCGTTTACGAGCAGTCATCGAGAAGCAGCGTGAGTACATCGGTGAGTTGTCGGAGCTTATGCGTCAGGAGCAGTCATTGATTGCCGAGCTGGACCATACCCGCCTCGTGCAGATGAACTCCAAAATTTCGATACCGCCGCCCGGCGCAAGCGCACGACACGCTCACTCAGTACATCGTCAAGCTCACTCAGCTCTTCGAGATTACACCAAAGATTTTCTCACCGTGATCGATGAACTGGATGACCTCGACAGCCGCCCTCGCCTTCTGCCCGTGAGAGATGTCGATACCGCGACTACCAGCGATCACATCACCAGCTTGCTTGATGGCTCCCAGTTTCAGATCGCGCAGTCTCGTCGGCTATGAGATTACGGCCGACGATTATCGCAGGCTGTTTGGCCGCCAGATGAATATTTGCTTTGGACCAAGAAGGTCCAAGACACGCGGCGTGGCGTCGTCCTGAAACATCGGGTGTGGGATAAGAGGCGCGTTAGCAAAGGCCACGACGATGATGAAGGCTGAAAACGGCCACAGAGCTTCGTAGGAGGCGTTTCGCCCCTCTGACGTTAGTTTCCATTGAACCTCGCATTTCGCTCTGTACGGGCAAATGCGGGGTTTGTTTTTTCCTGGCTGTTAGTAGTTTCGCAGCCTTGATAGATCGCCCCGTCACCTACGGCGCAATGTGGGAGCGCGGTTCCCGCTCGCGATCAGGCTGCGTGCATTAGAACGCAGAACGCAATGCGTTCATGCACGTGCAAGCAAAAGAACGCGCAAGAACGCAACAGCAAGCGAAAGAACGAGACCGCACGCGAACGCTTGCAAAAGCTGTTTACAGAACGTTAAAGATTGATAATGTATATGAAAGATACCGAACGCATTTGAATGAGTTTGCGTGCGTGCTCACGCTACAATCCAAAAGGAGCGCTTATATGCCCGTTATTGCAGCATTTAATTCGAAAGGTGGATCAACCAAAAGCACGGCCCTGCTCGTGCTGGCGGATCTGTTGGCACGACAGAATGCCTCAGTGACGGTTATCGATACTGACCCTCAGCGATCGATCGCTAACTGGCGTGAGCAGGCGACGACATCGACCATTGAAGTCATTGAGCAGACATCGAGCACCGGCATTCACAAAGCTATCAAAGATGCCTCAGCCAAGAGCGCGTTTGTGTTCGTTGATATGGCGGGTTTCACGTCCGATATGAGAACCCCTGTCGTGAGCAGGGCCGATCTCATGATTATCCCGATGCAGCCTAGTCCAGAAGACGCACGAAAAGCCGCAGACCTTCGCATTGATTACGAGCGACGAAGAGACGCTAGGTCGGACGGTCGATAAGCGAATTCTCTGGTCGAGGACTGTACGAATATGATTTCGCGCGTGGAGCGCAAAATCATGGCTGAAATTCAAGGGAACGATGTGCCTTCCTTCACAACCCACCTCCACGAGCGGTCTGCTTACAAGGCCATGATGCTGGAAGGCGTTCCACTCGCAGAGCTAAATCGCGACGAGTACAACGGTGTCGATAAGGCGATAACAAATGCCGACCTTTCTCGCGGCCGAGCTATCGAATACATCATCAACAAGCAGGAGAAAGCCGCATGAGCAGCAAAACCTTCCGGATTTGGGAACCGTCATATCGATCCAAACCCGGCCGATGTGAAACAAGCTTAGCCTTGCTGCCAGCATGAAGCCGACCCTGTAAGCGACGATCTGCCGACCGCCAAGGAAGTCGAGCGAATTGTAGAAACGCAGGAAGGTACGATCCGACAGCAGCCGCTCAAGATCGCCAGCAAGCGCAAAAGCAAAGGGATCGTTCAGCCTCTGAACATGCGGGTGCGTCTGGCAACCCACAACCGGTTCGTGGAACTTTCCAAGACATTGCGCATGCCCTACGACGAGACGCTTGAATGGGTTCTGGAAAGGGCAGGGGTGGATGAAGATGGGATCCGCCAGCTCTCTAGTGGCGGATCGACGCGAGACCGCAGCCTTGCTTGCGGTCCTCGCAACAGACGATTAAGCCCCGGCCATACCGAAAGCCTTGCACATGTTGTCGAGTCCGACTTCAAGGCCGATAGTGTTCGCGATCATTGCAGTGATGCCGTTGACGAAATAGCACATAATTCCCCCGATCAGATAGTAGACCGGTGTGCTCCATGGCACCATCTCGCCATTGATTTGCGATATGCCGAACGGGCGGCGTTGAAAAGCGCCACCGTGCCGATGATCATCCAGATCAGAGTTACGGAGTATTGGAACTGCTGGCAGTACGTGCCCGTGATCGAGCCAGATTGCGCATAATCGAGAACATTGCTCGTGGTCGCATCTTCGGCGAGTGAAAAGGTGCCAGCCAAGCGGTAGAAAATAACTGCGCCCATCGCCGCTGCGCTGCCGAGGGCTAGCTTCGATCGCGCCGGTAAACGTCGCCTGACGCGTCGAGAAACGGCTATTGCCGCTGGTGTACTGGTAGCCTTCTAAAGTCCCATGCCGCCCACGATGACCCCAAAGATCGTGATCGACAGGATCATAATGGAGAGAAGGATTGAGTTGGCTTTGAAGAGATTGATTATGATTTCGGTGAGATCGGTCATCTTTTAATCCGCTTTCCCCAATTCCTTCAGAAGTGTTTCGTTGTACGCTTTTAGCTTCCGGTTCTCCGCCTGAACCTCCATCAATGCGTTCTCCAGCTCGCGGACCTGATCGCGAAGAATATCGACTCGTTGCCGAACAGATCGGTGTCAGCTCCCGCAGGCGGTGCTTTGTATTGAAGCGTCGGCTGGTCTTCTGGCGCAAATTCATAGCGAGACACGTTGCCTCGCCGCCCGGCCTAGTAATCACAGGGTCTGCGCGCGCGTCCTGAGCTGCGGCCATCTGCGGTAGCGCTCCGCACAGGATCGGTAGCGTTATCGTGAAGAGAATTCGTGAAAACATACCTTGTCCGTGACCTGTTTCGAGTTTCATTCGACAATGTATCTCGATACGGAAACATTGTCATGTCGCCTTTCTTCTGGCAAAACAGTTTCCAGTCAAGGCGCTGGAATCTTCGTCTGCGCCTTGTGCGAGTAGGAGTAGCACTCGCGCGCTGAGCAAGGAGAGGAAAACTCATGCAGTTGAAGCGAACGGCCATAATTACTGCTGTTTCGGTCGCCACGGCGCTTCCGTCTACCGCCACCATGGCGGCACCGTTGACGTTCACAGAGCTTTTAACCCGGCCGAGATCAACGATCCGAAGAATGTCGTTGCTTCGATTATGAACCGCTTGTGGAAGAACGATATCCAAGAGGTTATGGGCGCGAATTACGAGTTCATGTATGCCTCTTTTGAGGCGAAGGGTAACACTTACCTTGTCTCGATGATGGGATCGCCTCTGTGCGGCGCCAATTCTTGCTCATGGTACGTCCAGCGTGTTTCGCCTGACTTCAAGGTGCTGGCGACAAGTGAGCGCATCAACGCTTGCCAAGACCGGAATACGGTCGATGTGACTGACGACAAGCTTTCGATTTGCGGCAAACAGGTGGAGCTTCCATGATCAGATCCTCGCGCATCCTGTTCACGGCCGCGACGATCTTTCTCGCGGGCACCATGTTTGCCCATGCGGCCAGAAACCCGCAGCCCACCGCAACAAATTGCGGCCGATGCTCAACAACATACGGCAGAGCGAGGGCAGGGGAACTATAGCACCAACACCGGGAACGGTTACTATGGTGCTTATCAGATGGGCCGATCCGCTTTGATCGATGTCGGGTATATGCGCGGCGACGGCACTTGACCGGTAAGAATGGCATCAACTCGCTAGAGGACTATCTGAATACGCCGTCGGCGCAGGACGCCGCATTTCTGGAATACGGAAACCGGAACCTCACCTATCTCGGGAATTACCAGCAGTACATTGGTCAGACGATAAACGGTCACTGTCACCCGTGGCGGCTTGGATCGCCGGCAGTCACCTTGTCGGAGCGGGGGCCTCAAAGATTGGCTCACAAGCGGCGGTTCCTGCACTGGCAGAGCAGTGGACGGCAATGCGCGCGGGCACCTATGTGCTGAAAATCAGGTCAATGAGACGTGCAGCGGGATGAGGTCGCGGCAGGTGGGGCGGCTCCTGCTTGTCAGCCCATCCCGTTCAGAGTCCTGTTGTCTTCAGTGAGTACGGTGCCTGAATCGCCCCGGCGCGGGTTCTGGTAACGGCTGGCATCGCGGATCGGACATCTATCCGCAGGGAGCGCAGGGCCAAGCTTCCACTAATCAGCCTCTATTTGCTGCCCATGACGGCAAACTGAGCGTCGGTTCGATGGGCGTCAAAGTGACAGGCAGTCAGTTCCGAACGCTCTATCTGCACTCATATTCGCGGCCTGACCCGAAAGACGTGAGCGCGGGGAAGAAATCGCCAAGATCGGCGACAATCAGTCGGCAGGAAAAACCGCACCTCCATTTCGAGGTGCAAGTTCCAGCAAGCGCCGTCAAAGCGAGCAAATGCGTGCCGGGATCGAGCACTGACGATTGCGTGTTTCCGTAGGCGGCGGCAAACGCGATCCGAACGGCTATGCCACCTCGGATGCATTGTCGTCGGCATCCCCGAATACGTGGTATTATGTGAATCCAGAGCGCTACTTGAAAGAGCGCGTGCCTGTCGTCGGCATGGCTGCTGTTCGCGCCGGTCGCAGCCAGTCGCTCCCCAATACCTGCACGCCGGGCCAAGATGTTGCCGAGACACCGACCAGTTCTGGCGACAGCGACAATTCTGCCGCGATGGCAGGAGGCGAGGGGACTTACATGACCAGCGGAGGCAGCGCGGCGGCAAACGCCGACAAGGATTTGCGCTCGCTGGCGATAAATATGACCCGGCAGAATGCCCTGAGCTCGCGCAGCAGCTTCGCTGGCGCAGAACCTTGAAGGTCGAACCGATAGTGCTCTCGCACATATGCTCCTGTTGATGTCGCGAACAGAGATCGGGCAGCAGTGATGATCCGCGGTTTCGTGATCGCGTTAGTTTTCTCGGGGGGCGCGTTGGTCGCGTCTCCCGAAATTGCTTTTGCGGATGGATACGTTGGGCACTGGCTGCGGGTGATAACCGCCGAGGGGGAAGAGCCTGATCCAAAGAACAATGAAGGCTGTGAGGCTTTCTTTGCGGTCAGACGAGTACGATCCCGACGAGAGTGCAGCGGCAAAATCTTGACCATCACGCCCCATCGCATGGAGACAGATGAAGAAGGCTCAGATGTTACCGGGGTCGTTGAATTCGGCCGGACTGAGGGAGGGCGCACGCCTTTTTCGATCAAGGCAGAACACGAGTACAGCGTGGTTGGCCGTAAAGGTTTCATCGAGCAGCACGACAGCAACTACATCTCGATCACCATCCATGATGTCCAGCTTGACGAGCAGGGCAGCGTCGGTGATGTGGTAATGCGTTATTGCCGCCAGCGCTGACGCCCGGCGCTAACGCCGCTCATAGATCGGTCGCAGCATCAGATAGACGGGATGAGCGACAATCGCGATCCTTCCCACCAGCTCATAATCTGAGGTCGAATCCGCAAGCCTTCCATCTGCGCTGCCGTACCGAAGAGGCCAGCGAGAGCGAGCATGATTCCACCTAGCAGGAAAGTGGAGAGTAGCAGGGTGATTTGCCACGGAAGCACGAGAGATTCCGTGTAGTGCGCGACAAGGAACACGCTCGCGCCGCCACCCAATAGACCGCCGAGTGTTACGAGGTAGCTACGGCAATATGTGCCCCATGAGGCTTGTGATTTATCCGATCTCGTCATCGTAATCCCTACCGATCCGGCACCAGCTTTGGCACTTGTGCGTTGTCGTCGTTCCACATTTCGGACGACTTGATAATCATCTCATCGACCGTGTTGGTCTGGTTTCGTACCTTCGCTACCAGCTCATCAAAATCGCGCATTGTAAGCGTCAGGCGACTGTTTTCTGGCTTCTTGACGATGGCCGTTATCGTGCTTTCCGCAACTTCAGGCCGTGCGGCCGGTCTTCAGAACAAGCTCTGTCTGCCAGTGATCGTACATTCCAGCCGCTTCCGGGCAGGGGGTTTGCATGCCGACATAGTTTAGAAAACGCCACATGCTTCTGTCGGCAAACCGCAGCCAGAGGAACGTGTTTGGTGCCATGACCCCGGCAGATCGAGCGGCTTTAAGTGTACCATCCTTGCCGTCAGTAAGCGACGATGCCAAGACGCCAAATACGTATCCGTGCCGCTGCACGATCCTGTCTATCACATCGACCGGGCGCTTCGGATCGATCCCGGTGGCGGGCTTCACGATGATCTTTGCCAGCTCTTCTTTCGCCCGCTTCGTTGTTTTGAAATTGGGGCCGACCTTTGCCAGATGTTCCGACAGGATTATCATGTTGGATGGCTGCTCGATGCCGGTGCCGATATCAGCACCCTTTGCTTTCTTTTTCTTAGGCTTCCCGGCCTTTATCGGGATCAGGGTAGTCGTATGGCCCGATCACAAGACTGTCGCCAAGCTTGGTCTTTTCACGGTTGATGTCGCGCCAGACATCTCGAAGGAACTCTTCGCTCGCATCCAAGACACTTGAGAGCTTGATGTCGCTGTCGTGAAGCGCATTCACGCGCACAAGGGCCGAGTACAGGATCACGGTCGCGTACCATGGCATCTATCGCAGCCCTTACAGCGGCGTCATTACGAAGGTTCACATTTAGAAACGGGTTGTGCGGCCCAAAGGGCTTCTCTAGGGCCTTTCGCAGAGCGCTGCGATTGATTGCCCGTTCACCTGCCTTTCGGTCCTCGTCGGCTTCTTCCGGCTTGGGGAGGTCTGTTCTTCGTCGTTCTCAGGAACCTTGAATTTATCAGCGACGATAGCGCCGCTGTCGATCAGCAGCTCAAGTGCTGACATCGGCTGAGACGCAGGGCCGGAGCTGGCCGAATATCTGTGCATGGGGAATTTCAGGAAGAACTGCAATGAGGATAGAACGGCGCGAAGCGCTGCATCAGCTCCTTGTGGCTCATTGCATACTCTGCATCCTTCTTCGGCCGCAGATAGGTAATGATGTGCTTGCTCGACCTTCGCTCTCATAAAGAGGCCGACCAGAACTATGATCCCGGCACACCACGCCGAAGGGAAGGACGACAGAAAGATCGACTGATACCAGTGTCTCTGCGGCGTGTAGGCGAAATAGTCGCCCCACGCGGTCAGTTTCCAAAGCGTGCCGGTTTCAGCAGCGCGCGAGCCGCGCGATAGAGCATCTTTATCGGCGCGCGGAAAATCACCCATACTACAGTTAGGATCGCCAGACAGAAAAACAGCGCCGTGCCGATTTCCAGCCATCCGACGCTCTTCTGATCCCTTGGTGCCATTTTCCCTTTTCCCACTCGATCATTGACAATGATTTCATTAGCGGAAACGTTATCAAATGTTTCAGCGATTTGCTATCAGGAGGGTGCAGTGAAACTCATGATTGTCGAAAGCCCTACCAAGGCTAAGAAAATTGGATCGCTGCTTGGTTCCGATTGGCGAGTAGAGGCCAGCATGGGCCATATTGTAGATCTTCCAACGGACCAGATGGCCGTTGAACCGCAAACATACCAGCTCACCGGCGTAGGAGCGCGGCCGATCTGTCATCAGCCGGTTGAAGCCATGGTCGCCGAGGCCGATGCCATTTATCTTGCAACGGACCCGGATCGTGAGGGGGAGGCGATTTCCGAGCATCTGAAGCGTTACTTGCGCATCGAGCGGTATCAGCGGGTCACATTCAACGAGATAACCGAGACCGGTATAAGGCGGCACTGCCGCGCCTCGCCCGATTGATCGGCGGCTTGTCGCGGCACAGGAGGCACGCAGAGCAGCGGATCGGTTGATCGGCTACCGAGTGTCCTTTCCGATATCGACGGCAGCGGGCAGTCCCTGACAGCCGGTCGTCCAGTCGCCCGCAGTCCGTCCGTTGTCGAACGGCAGAATGAGATAGACCGCTTCAAGGTGACAGACCATTTTTCGGCGTTAGCGGAGTTTGAGAACGGCTCGTGGACCGCCGAGTGGCAGACCAAATCCTTTCTGCAGGGCGATGACGAATACATCCTCGATCAGAGCCGAGCGAGCTGCCAGGCTTGCCGCCGCTTCACGGTGACGGCAGCGGCCGAGAAGCCCGTTGCCAAGGGACCACCCGCACCGTTTACGACCTCCGCGCTCTTGCAGGCGGCGGGAGCCACTTTGATACCCTCCAGCCCCGACACAGAAGCTTGCACAGAGCCTTTCGAAGCCGGTTTGATTACCTACCACCGGACAGACAATCCGAACCTCTCAGATGACGGGATTGCGGCCATCGGCGCCTATGCTGAGGGGCAGGGATGGCAGCTGGAAAAAACGACGCTGGCCGCTGCCTGAAGGAGCACAGGAGGCTCATGAGGCTATTCGACCAACTCATGTTGAGGATCGTGAGGCGGGGAGGATGACAAGCAAAAAGCGCTAAGCTGATTTGGCAGCGCGCCGTTGCCTCGCAGCTCGCAGATGCCGTCTACAAAACAGTGACGCTCGATCTCACGGCCGATGCCGGTGGCGAGCGCTTCCATTTCCGTGCTCGCAGCGCCGAGCTGGTTACAAGCGGTGGAGGATCGTTGCTGCGGATGAAAAGAGCGATGACGAAGATGAGGACGAACCAACGGGCGCGTCCCGATGCTACAGCCAGGTACTTCCGTGACAGCGACGGGAGGCAAGATTTTGCGCAAGGCGACAAAGCCGCCCCGGCGCTACACCGAAACCAGCTTGATCCGCAAACTTGAGCAGATGGGCATCGGTAGGCCATCGACCTTTGCGGCTATCGCATCGAATATCTGCAACAAGAAATATGTTGTGGTGGAAAAACGGTATCTCGTCCCGACACAGAGCGGCCGGGCCATCGTCGGAAACCTCGTCGGCCGTTTTGACTTCGCCGAATACGACTTCACCAAAGACCCGAAAACGCCTCGATCTCATAGCGGAAGGCAGAGAACGCTATGTCGATGTGATCGCTGATCTTGATCAGCGCCTCGATGTTGAGCTTGGGAAGCTCGCGAGCGTGAAGCCTGCCCACCCATGTCCTAAGTGCGGCAAGGCGCTGCGAGACGGGTAAGTCGCGGAGCTTTTTCGGTTGTTCGGGCTCGCGATGGATGCCCTGTCATTTGTGAAAACGACAACGCAAGCCGGGAGCAGTCGAGCGGTCGGATACGCCTTCTGAGAAGCAGGCAGCGTTTGCAAAGCGGATCGCGGAAGAGAATGGCTTATCTCTGCCGGAAGAGGTTATGGCGTCTGCAAAGCTCGGTGTGGATTGATGAGGCCTTGCCGCCGCCGCCTCGACTTGCCAGCGACAAGCAGCGTGAGTTCATCGCGACCTTGATCGAGCAAAATGGGCTACAGCCCCGCCGGATGGCCGGATAATGTCACAAGCGATGTGGCGAGCGCCTTCATTTCCCAAGAACGGGAAGGCTAAGGGAAAATCGAAGCCGCGCGCAGGCGTAAAAGCTTCATGACATCAGCAGGGGAAACAGATGGGCGTTCATCCTAAACAGCCGAACCAGATTGACATCGATGCGGGCAATAAACCCGGCCGCGCAGGCGACTTACTGGCATGAGCCAGACGGCTCTAGGAACAGCGCTTGGGATCACATTTCAACAGGTCCAGAAGTAGAGAAGGGCACAAACCGGGTCGGCGCAAGCCGACTGTCGGATATGGCCCGCATTCTAGGGGTGCCGGTTTCGTATTTCTTTGAAGATGGGCAAAGCCAGATGTGGCTGAAAGCTCCGGGGAGTTCGAACTCTTTACTCAGTTCTTGGCACTTCCGAAGGTCTAGCCTGAATCGTGCGTTCGCGCAAATACCCGATGGGGGTATCAGACGAAAGGTTCTCTCACTGGTGAAGGCTCTAGCCGACGAAGAGCAATGACCGGATGGCCGTCCTATTCGGCGTTGTTCTTGAGTGCCATAATCGTTCGTGATGCCTGCGGCGCTCCGCTGATCAGGTCAGCTACGATCTGATCGTCCTTCGCGTACTGATCGATATCGAGCCGAGCCGAGTATCCGGCCGAGAACGGATTGCGTAAGCTGAACGCCTATGATCTCTCGAACAGAGGTCGTGAACATATCTCGGCTGATGAAACCGGTTCGCCAGAGCACGCGGTTACTGAAAACTCTGCTCTGTTGTCATGTACCTGATGAGGCACAATGAGCACTTGTGTTGCAAAGCCCATGGCAATGATGGCGGTCGCAATTCGGCAGACAAGGAAGATCGTGGGGTAAAAAGCCTGTAAAGAGATAACCCGAGCACCATCGGGCCAAGATTGTGCATAAGGTAGAGGTCAGAGGTCCAGACGTACCAGAGAGCCGCTGTTCCGAGGCCAGCAATCAGCACCGGCCCGACGAATATGATTTTCGAGAGACGGTAGATCGTCAGTGGTTCTTGTTCGCCGTCTTCCATCCATCACTTCCGTTGTTTGTTTCACAACGAAGTCATATCATTTTTTGTTGTCGAAGGAAAGTGGGAAAGGGGCGCATGAGCGCCCCTTCTGGTTTCGCAGCCAGAGCACCAGTCGTCCAGCCAGTCGGCGGCAACCTTGTAAACGATCCACATGACGAATGCACCGCCGAGACCGATTGATGGAAATCCGGCCATAAAAGCGACAGTGAGGACGATAAGGGCGTGAAAGCTTGCTTCGATAGATGTGCTCATTTTGTATCTCCAAGGTTTGAGCCGCAGGAGATAACCCCGCACCTTGATTCCTTCCCGCTTCCTGCGGGCACAAAAAGGCCCTCGAATCCGCCGATAGCCGATCAGACAGGGTTGGGTCGGAACCGCTCAGGTTTTGTTTCGGGTTTTGACGAGCCGATACTCCTGAGACGACGCCGCTCTCACTGGCCGCACCAACCATGGCAGCTCTTCCACACGGTCTTTTCAGGTAGACGACGAAGGTGGCCCGGCGAAGATGAAGACGGGGGCTGGCGTGTCCACTTGCGCTGCCGGTATTACCGGGGACGGACGATCAGCGGCCAGCGCCAGAACCTATAAGAAAAGAAAGGCTGCTTCCTGGCAATCCGCGCCTTGTTCAGTTTGGCAGGGGCTTCAATATCCGCCGTCGCTACGTTTTCGCAGTTGAGGACTGCACACGCTTGAACCACGGCCATACTCTTCATCCCTCGTGTCGTTCATTATGTTCGCGAATCCGGTTTCACGGTCGCTTCTCGCAATGACCGCTTCGAAATGCTCCGGCTGAAGAATGAACGGCTCTGCTGCAAACTATGCGGGCTTTTTGGGCAGCAAACCGGCGCTGTTAAGGGCTTCCATCGCGCGGGCGCTCAAAGGGCTGACTTGAGCCTGATCGACTGCTGCCAAGCTGTTCTCGTAGGGAACGAAAGCCCCGCCGATACCTACATTCCACGTCTCGATGACATCCAGCCATGAAATAGGAAGGATAAAGACGCCTCCCTGCGGAAAGCGATCTAGATGACGTTGAGATGCGCCAGTTGCGGCGGCGTTGCACCTGGCTCCCAACAAAGGGCAATGCGACGGGTTGACTTGTAGTGATCGAGATAACCCGCGTCCTTTGCATCGGTTTTCTGCCAAGGAGCTTCGAAAGCAACGAGCGGGAAGGGGAGCTTCATGCGCTTGCGATACGTGCAGCGGATCAAGCAGCTCTGCGCAGTTGGGCAGGATAAATTTCACTGATCTGCGAAGCATATCGCTGACGATGCGGATCGCGTTGATGGACTGAACAAAATGCGGGGGGAGACGCTGTACGACCTCTTTCATGCTCTCAATCGCATGGGCTATAGTTCAGCGCCGTAAAGTTCTCGCCTGTCTCCATTTCTAGTCTCCTTGCCCGTAGATCACTTCCAGAAGACCACGGGCATCCGCGTCTTCAATTGCTTTCAAAGCCGCCGCATGTCCGGCGACATTTTCACGTTCTCGTGCGAAGCGCGCTTCAACATCGCGCTTGAGAGTTTGGATCAGCTCGTGCTTCTCGGCGGTAGGAAAGACGGCATAGTGCTCAGCGGCCGCGAAGGCGACGTGCGGGATCGTAAACTCGTCAAGCGTCGGTTCATCTACATGATCCGAAGGCATGGGATCAGACCTTCACAACATATTCGGGCTTGATGGGAATGCCTGTTTCCATATTGACGCAGCAAGGCGGGATGGGGATCATGCGGCCATCAGCCAGATGGCGAATATGACCTCTTCGCCAGTGTGGTTTGACGGTCCAGCCGCCCTCTTCCGGTTTTGTGATGCCTGTTGGCTGGCGCGAACATCGATCACGATCATTGGGCCAATAGGCGGCTTTTCTTCTGCAAGCGCTGCTTGTTCAAGCGCGCCGGGGCAGGCTCTTCCCGGCGGATGGCTTGCGGAGTGGCAAGGGCGCCGATCAGCGCCGCTGACACACCAAAGCCCGTGTCCACGAGCAGTTGCGTCGAATCGTTGTCGGCGTGGCTGACAAGGACGTGCTTGTGATCGCCGCAAAACTTTCCGACTTGATTCAGGAAGACCAAGCCATTGCGGCGATGATTTTCGAACATGACGCGCACGGAAAGCGAGACGAGCTTTCCATCGATAGGGCTCATATTTTTCTCACAGAGAGCCGCCATATGGACGTGCTCATCGAGCACCTTCTGCACCCACGAGACCCAAAAAACATCGTGAGGGATAGAGCAACTTCCGCGTCCCATAGCTCGTTGGCAAAGTCTATGAATGTTTGGAGGGTATCGTCTTGGGGTCTGCGAGAAAGGTAAATTCGGCGGCGCTGGCGGCGCACGCCTCAACATGCCGGGCCATCTCATCGATCTCATTGGCCTTCCATGGCTCCATTGAGCGGTAGTGGCCGGATTTCAGGTGTTCGAGGGCTGTGTGCAATCGCATTGATGGATCTCCGGTTGGACTGACACCATTGGTTTCGATCACGGTATCCTCCGCGATAGGCATGGCCGAGGCCGAGCTTTGATCATCTGGTCTGCAATGTCTCCATGCTGCGTCATCACCTGCGTCAACACGCGGCCATAGCGATCTTCGCCTTGATCTCGGTATTGATGCCGGGCGTGCTCCGAGACGCTGAAGCTGTTGGGTAGCGCGATCCGCAAGCGCTCGCTCCTGACCGCAACGAGCGCCTTCGCCAGCTTCTGCGTCATAACCGACGATCCGGTACTTAATGCCGTCCCGCCAGAACGTGTCTCCATCGACGATGCAGGTTATCCGCTTGCCCGTAGTGCAGATCGGCCATTGATCCTGTGCTGTTGCGGGTAATGAGGTGGTGAGTGCTGCGAGAGCAGCGATTCCAGCTCTGATATGCAATTCTTGCTCCCCTTCAATTGTCCTCAGCTTCGCGCCTTCGGTTGCTGCCTCGATCTTTTTCGCCAACTGTTTTTTTACCCGGCGTGTCGCGCCGGCATCTTTTTGATCGGGGAGGTAGTATTTCATGTAGGAAGAGGCCGTTTCGATATCCTTCAGTGTGGCCGAGCGCTTTGAAGAATGCGGCTTCTTCCCGACTTAGGCCGGAAAAACTGGTCCGCGATTTCCGCGTACAGTGCGCGAACGTTATGCGCCTTGATTTTCTTGGCTTCGATCACGTTCGGCGTGTCTTCGAGCGAGACTTTTGGCCAGAGTTTTTCGAGGATTTCGTCACGGACGGCGGGAAGGATGCACTTGGGGTTCGAGCGCGCAGCAAGTCTGCTTTGAATTCGTCGCTCGTCATCTCGCGCCATATCTGGCCACTTTCACTGTAGCGGAGCACCATCCAAGCAAAAATGACATCTCGCGCTTTTGTCAGCACGGGGATCGGAAACGACTGGTCGAATGTCCCCTCGTTTCCACGAGTCTTTGCCTGTCCGAGAATAGACGCGCCACGTCTCGTAGCCACGGCCACGGGTATGTTCTGTGTTCGTGGTCGGGTCTGCCATAATCGGCAGGGCGAGAAGACGCCTTGGCAGAAGATTTCGAAAGGGCGACGGCCGGTCAGGATACCGAGAGCCACGCCGATCTCGACGGCGCGTGTTCTCGATATATCAGAGGCCGTTTCACGAGCGCTTGTTCCAAGGCCATCCCAAGAGGCGTCTGTGGCCGGAATAAGCTCCTTTGCGCGATCTAGGATATCCTGCCAGTGTGGCATAGGCACCAAGTCGCGGTGTTGCTCAACAATTGCATCTCGATATTGGATGGATCGGGCCTTTGCGATAGCGCTGGCCTCTCGGGTCGACGATGGAAGTCGTTATCGGTCGAGGCCAAAACAGATCAGGCGCGGGTCGCGTCACGCCGCGTGATTTGCCGTGCGGATCGTCAGAGGGTCGAGACCTTAACGAAGTGCAGCGCCGGGTGATTGTCAATTGCTTGCGAATTGCATTGCGCGTAGCGCGCGTCAGATGTCCGCAAACGCGCGTCGATACGGCGTCGCGCAAGGTCTCCAACAAATTTTCGGCATCCTGACGACGGGCGAATCATCGGCGTCGGCTGTCGTCGGCGTCGGTCGCGCGTACCATTGAACTTCATTGGCGATGTGCCGGCGGTTACACGGGCGACGGCGAAGGCCGACCTGCATGACACCGCATCACCTGCGATATGTGAAAACCACTGCCTTCGATAGTGTACGTTCCTTTACAAGGAGCCGAGATTTCCGGCAGATCAGTTAGCCTGTCCGCGAAATGTCGCATATCCACATATGCGATGACGCGGCAGGAACGGCAGCTTGATCCTGAGATGGTAGCTTGCGATCTCTCCTGACAGGAAAATAAAAATATATGGTCGGCAAAAGTAAAATAACGACCGCCCATTCTATTGTCGAGGGAGCGTACGTCTTCGTGTCACATGCCACATAGAGTGATAATCGGCCTCGACAAAACCGGCTCTGCCCAAGCGGGGTCATGCGCGCGCCGAAGCGTCCCTGCTGCGCAGCGGCGCCGCCGAACTGAACCAACACCCTGAAAGGGACGGGCACTGTCGACATGGGTAACTGGAGGGTTACTGGTTTGTCGGAGTCGCGGGTTGGTCGATTACGGATTATCATTGAAGGAGACACACAGCGATGAAGAACCATCCTCATCCGGGCGAGATCGTCTTTGCCCTCGGCATTGAGGTGACTGACGCGGCGCAGCGCCTGGAATTGCCCGGTCTGGCTCGGATCATCAACGGAAGGCTGGCATTAGTCGATCTGGCGATCCGGTTGAACGTGCTGGCGTCAGCACCGCACGGTTTTGATGAATTTGCAGTTGAACTACGAACTGTCCAAGGCCGAAGCGCGGGATCAGCCGGAAGTGAGGCCATTGCAGTCGGCAGCGGCTTGAAAATCGGAATCGTTCGTTCATTGATTTGGCACGCCCAAACGTTACCAGCCTGCGAGGGAACCAAGATGAACGTCGTTTTTGCAGCAATAAGCGCCAGCCTCTTTGGCAATGCCTGCGATGGCTCAAAGAGCGAAGTGAAACGCTCTCAACCATTTCAGGCGCAGGAGCGTTGCGAGACCAGATTGCAGGGACCGGAGCAGGAGCTTGAGGTGGCACAAAAGGCGACCCATGCGCCTAGCGGAAACCAAGAGAGCAGCGGAAGACAATAAGGGCACAGCCAGGTCATCGGGGCCTAGCCGCCAAGCGTACCAGTGTCCCGCGCCATCTCTTCTGCTCTTCATGCGTCTTCCCGGTCTTGGAGTGTAGTATGCGATTGCCTCTGCCCTTTCACGCGAAAGGTTGGGGCGAGAGATGCGATATTCGCCCTCCCGCTTACTGATTGTCAGGCCGAGGGCGCGCACCGCGCCAAACAGGGCCTTGTCGTTTCGTGTGGGAACGTTGAGAGCATCGGCGATAATTTTGGCCACAGTCACCATGCGCATTCGATCTCCGGTTAGAATTCGTATGTTCGAGTGCGTCCGGCAGCTTGCAGGCGATTTCCACGTGCAAGCTTTCGATCTCGTCCGTCTCGTAGTATTCGTCACGCCACTTTGATCGCCGCTCCGTAGGCTTCAGCCGTGTGCATCGTCGCATTCGCGCTCGTAGCCTGCGTTTTCCACCACAGTGTATCGCTTCTTCATATCAGCGTCCTTTCGGTGATGCTGCGGGCATCGAGGGGATCGTGCCGTAGGTGTACGTATCCAGCTTCTGGTTGGCGTGCTCGCGCTCGGCCTTGGATGGTCGCGACCATATCTGAGCGGATCAAAGTAGAACTCGATCTCAAGGCCAAGATCGCCATATGTGGCGACAACCGGGGCATTTCTACCCGGCGCTGTTTAGGCATTTTGTCATCTCATCGTTTCCTTGTGGCTGATTTGAAGGTGTGTTCGACGGTGATTTTGAGGAAGAGGGGGATGGAGATTTCGAGGGCGATTTTGAGCCGTTGCCGTTTGAGCTTTGCGAGGATACGGGCGAAGGAGCCGGCCGCGCGGCAGAACGCGCGGCAGAACGTCGAACATTTGCGGACCTCAGCGCCATGCCAAAGACTATAGGCTTGAGGCCGCAGGCGGTCAACATAAAAAGTAAAATAACTGAAAATAATTTTACGAAATAGGCGATTAGGGCTTGCGTTTAGTAAAATATCAGGCATATTGAGACCATGAAGAGCGGGAAAGCGGGTTCCACCACGACGACGAGAAAAGTAAAAAAAGCGAGAAAAGTAAAAATAATTGTTGATTGAGCGCAGAAAACGGCCATAGTAGATTGAAAAGGCTCCGATATTGGCTGAACGCGCAAGAAAAAAGTAAAAATCGATATGGGCGATAAAAAGTAAAATAATGCTTGCGATTAGTAAAATAGCTGGTAATATAGTAAAATTATGCGGGTGAAAGGGACGGCGGCGCGTTTAATATAAAACTACACCGGTGTAGTTTTATATTAAACGCGCCGCCTGTGTCCCTTTCACCCGCATAATTTTACTATATTACCAGCTATTTTTACTAATCGCAAGCATTATTTTTACTTTTTATCGCCCATATCGCGATTTTTTTACTTTTCTTGCGCGTTCAGCCAATATCGGAGCCTTTTCCAATCCTACTATGGCCGTTTTCTGCGCTCAGGTCAACAATTATTTTTACTTTTCTCGCTTTTTTTACTTTTCTCGTCGTCGTCATGGTGGAACCCGCTTTCCCGCTCTTCATGGTCTCAATATGCCTGATATTTTTACTAAACGCAAGCCCCTTAATCGCCTATTTCGTAAAATTATTTTCAGTTATTTTTACTTTTTATGTTGACCGCCTGCGGCCTCAAGCCTATAGTCTTCACATGGCGCTGATGCCTAACGAAAGGTCCGCAAATGTTCCAGACGTTCCAGTTCTGCCGCGCAACCGGCCGACGCCTCAAGGCTTCCTTCGCCCGTATCCTCGCAAAGCTCAAACCCAACGGCTCTACCAAAATCGCCCTCGAAATCTCCATCCCCCTCTTCCTCAAAATCACCGTCGAACACACCTTCAAATCAGCCACAAGGAAACGATGAGATGACAAAATGCCTAAACAGCGCCGGGGTAGAAATGCCCCGGTTCTACGTCGCCACATATGGCGATCTTGGCCTTGAGATCGAGTTCTACTTTGATCCGCTCAGATATGGTCGCGATATCCGCAAGGCCGAGCGCGAGCACGCCAACCAGAAGCTGGATACGTACACCTACGGCACGATCCCCTCGATGCCCGCAGCATCACCGAAAGGACGCTGATATGAAGAAGCGATACACTGTGGTGGAAAACGCAGGCTACGAGCGCGAATGCGACGTGCACACGGCTGAGAGCTACGGAGCGGCGATCAAGTGGCGTGACGAATACTACGAGACGGACGAGATCGAAAGCTTGCACGTGGAAATCGCCTGCGAGCTGCCGGACGGCACTCGAACATACGAATTCTAACCGGAGATCGAATGCACATGGTGACTGTAGCCAAAATTATCGCCGATGCTCTCAACGTTCCCACACGAAACGACAAGGCCCTGTTTGGCGCGGTGCGCGCCCTCGGCCTGACAATCAGTAAGCGGGAGGGCGAATATCGCATCTCTCGCCCCAACCTTTCGCGTGAAAGGGCAGAGGCAATCGCATACTACACTCAAGACCGGGAAGACGCATGGGGTACAGCAGAAGAGATGGCGCGGGACGCTGGTACGCTTGGCAGCTAGGCCCCGATGACCTGGCTGTGCCCTTATTGTCTTCCGCTGCTCTCTTGGTTTCCGCTAGGCGCATGGGTCGCCTTTTGTGCCACCTCGCATAGCTCCTGCTCCGGTCCCTGCAATCTGGTCTCGCAACGCTCCTGCGCCTGAAATGGTTGAGAGCGTTTCACTTCGCTCTTTTGAGCCATCGCAGGCATTGCCAAAAAGAGGCTGGCGCTTATTGCTGCAAAAACGACGTTCATCTTGGTTCCCTCGATATCCTGCAAAGACTGGTAACGTTTGGGCGTGCCAAATCCAATGAACGAACGATTCCGATTTTCAAGCCGCTGCCGACTGCAATGGCCTCACTTCCGGCTGATCCCGCGCTTCGGCCTTGGACAGTTCGTAGTTCAACTGCAAATTCATCCAAAACCGTGCGGTGCTGACGCCAGCACGTTCAAGCCGGATCGCCAGATCAGGACTAATGCCAGCCTTCCCGTTGATGATCCGAGAGAGCGTAGACCGGGCAATTCCAAGGCGCTGCGCCGCGTCAGTCACCTCAATGCCGAGAGGCACCAAAACATCCTCGCGAAGCAGCTCGCCCGGATGGGGATGGTTCTTCATCACTGTATGTCTCCTTCAATGATAATCCACGTAATCGACCAACTCCACGTCAGCTCCGACAAACCGGAAAGTAACCCTCCAGTTGCCATTTACCCATATCGACCAATGCCCCTTCAGCGTCCCTTTCAAGGGGTGTAGCTTGTAGGCTGGTTGGTTCAGTTCGGCAGGCGATGCCGCTGCATTTAAGGCAGCAAGGATACGGGACAGCTTCGGCGCATGAGCAGCTTGAACCCCACGGGCAGAGCCGGTTTTGTAAAGGGTCTCAAGCCCCTTGTGTCGAAAGCCGATTATCATACTCCTATGTAGCATGTGACGCTACGCGCTACAAGGGCATAATCGGGCTTTGCTCCCTCAATTTAATAAAATAAACAGTCGTTATTTTTACTTTTTATGTTGCCGACCATATATTTTTATTTTATTCTGCCTCCATAGTCATCCAAGGAGATCGCAAATGGCAACCTACCGTCTCGGATCAAGCCCCGCCGTTCACACGCCCGGAATCGTCGCATGGGCGATTAATGGATATCATTTCGAAGACGACAGGCCCCAACTGCGCAAGGTCATCGTGGAAACCTACAATCTGCCGGAAATCGCGGCCGATCAGCTCCTTAGCAAAAAGGTGCCGTACACTATCGAAGGTGAAACGGTGGTTTTCACAGTCAGCGATGAAAGCGAACCGCAGTGAGCGGCTTCATGAAGCCTTCGCCAATGATCACCGCACATCAAGGAAATGAGAAAGTTCAATGAACGCGAAGAAGACCGACGCCGACGAACAGCAGCGTGCAAAGACCGGCCGTCGCCCGGTGGTCAAGGATGCCATTGCAACATTTGTTGCAAACCTGACAGCCGACGCCGATGATTACGCCGACCTTTGGGAAAAGGAATGGGAGACGTTTGCGGACAAGTCCGTATCGACGCGCAACATCTATGCCTCGCGCTACCGCAATGCAATTCGTGAAGCCTACGGTGACAATCACCCGGCGCTGCACTTCGTTAAGGTCCTCGACCGCTCTGACGATCCACTCCGCACGGTTGAATCTCGCGGCGCTGGCGGGCGCAAGGCGACCCGCGCCGATAGTATTGATCTGTTTGGCACAGCAGCTCAAACGCTCAAAGAAGAGCACGATCGTTCGCTCGCAGAGGGCAAGACCGAAAAGCAGGCCAGCGCCGTCTATAAGCGCGGCCTCGGGAAGCTCTGGAAGTCGGAGCTGGACGAAATGCTGCAAACCCTCAAGAGCAACACCGTTCTGACGACAACCGCCGCCTATCGCAACGAGCTTCGCAGACGCGGACTGGATGATGAACTAACGCTTTCCATCGTCAGACCACCCGAAGATGCCCAAAAGGCCCGATCCATCCAATATCGAGATGCAATTGTTGAGCAACACCGCGACTTGGTGCCTATGCCACACTGGCAGGATATCCTAGATCGCGCAAAGGAGCTTATTCCGGCCACAGACGCCTCTTGGAGCGCCTTGGAACAAGCAGCTCGTGAAACGGCCTCTGATATATCGAGAACACGCGCCGTCGAGATCGGCGTGGCTCTCGGTATCCTGACCGGCCGTCGCCCTTTCGAAATCTTCTGCCAAGGCGTCTTCTCGCCCCTGCCGATTATGGCAGACCCGACCACGAACACAGAACATACCCGTGGCCGTGGCTACGAGACGTGGCGCGTCCTATTCTCCGGACAGGCAAAGACTCGTGGAAACGAGGGGACGCAATTCGACCAGTCGTTTCGATCCCCGTGCTGACAAAAGCGCGAGATGTCATTTTTGCTTGGATGGTGCTCCGCTACAGTGAAAGTGGCCAGATATGGCGCGAGATGACGAGCGACGAATTCAAAGCAGACTTGCTGCGCGCTCCGAACCCCAAGTGCATCCTTCCCGCCGTCCGTGACGAAATCCTCGAAAAACTCTGGCCAAAAGTCTCGCTCGAAGACACGCCGAACGTGATCGAAGCCAAGAAAATCAAGGCGCATAACGTTCGCGCACTGTACGCGGAAATCGCGGACCAGTTTTTCCGGCCTAAGTCGAAGACGAAAGCCGCATTCTTCGCAGAAGCGCTCGGCCACACTGAGAAGGATATCGAAACGGCCTCTTCCTACATGAAATACTACCTCCCCGATCAAAAAGATGCCGGCGCGACACGCCGGGTAAAAAAACAGTTGGCGAAAAAGATCGAGGCAGCAGCCGAAGAGCGCGAAGCTGAGGACAATTGAAGGGAGCAAGAATTGCATATCAGAGCTGGAATCGCTGCTCTCGCAGCACTCACCACCTCATTACCCGCAACAGCACAGGATCAATGGCCGATCTGCACTACGGGCAAGCGGATAACCTGCATCGTCGATGGAGACACGTTCTGGCGGGACGGCATTAAGTACCGGATCGTCGGTTATGACGCACCAGAAGCTGGCGAAGGCGCTCGTTGCGGTCAGGAGCGAGCGCTTGCGGATCGCGCTACCCAACAGCTTCAGCGTCTCATGAGCACGCCCGGCATCCAATACCGAGATCAAGGCGAAGATCGCTATGGCCGCGTGTTGACGCAGGTGATGACGCAGCATGGAGACATTGCAGACCAGATGATCAAGCTCGGCCTCGGCCATGCCTATCGCGGAGGATACCGTGATCGAAACCAATGGTGTCAGTCGTAAACCGGAGATCCATCAATGCGATTGCACACAGCCCTCGAACACCTGAAATCCGGCCACTACCGCTCAATGGAGCCATGGAAGGCCAATGAGATCGATGAGATGGCCCGGCATGTTGAGGCGTGCGCCGCCAGCGCCGCCGAATTTACCTTCAGCTTTCTCGATGCAGACCCCAAAGACGATACCCTCCAAACATTCATAGACTTTGCCAACGAGCTATGGGACGCGGAAGTTGCTCCTATCCCTCACGATGTTTTTTGGGTCTCGTGGGTGCAGAAGGTGCTCGATGAGCACGTCCATATGGCGGCTCTCTGTGAGAAAAATATGAGCCCTATCGATGGAAAGCTCGTCTCGCTTTCCGTGCGCGTCATGTTCGAAAATCATCGCCGCAATGGCTTGGTCTTCCTGAATCAAGTCGGACAGAGAGTTTGCGGCGATCACAAGCACGTCCTTGTCAGCCACGCCGACAACGATTCGACGCAACTGCTCGTGGACACGGGCTTTGGTGTGTCAGCGGCGCTGATCGGCGCCCTTGCCACTCCGCAAGCCATCCGCCGGGAAGAGCCTGCCCCGGCGCGCTTGAACAAGCAGCGCTTGCAGAAGAAAAAGCCGCCTATTGGCCCAATGATCGTGATCGATGTTCGCGCCAGCCAACAGGCATCACAAAACCGGAAGGGAGAGGGCGGCTGGACCGTCAAACCACACTGGCGAAGAGGTCATATTCGCCATCTGGCTGATGGCCGCATGATCCCCATCCCGCCTTGCTGCGTCAATATGGAAACAGGCATTCCCATCAAGCCCGAATATGTTGTGAAGGTCTGATCCCATGCCTTCGGATCATGTAGATGAACCGACGCTTGACGAGTTTACGATCCCGCACGTCGCCTTCGCGGCCGCTGAGCACTATGCCGTCTTTCCTACCGCCGAGAAGCACGAGCTGATCCAAACTCTCAAGCGCGATGTTGAAGCGCGCTTCGCACGAGAACGTGAAAATGTCGCCGGACATGCGGCGGCTTTGAAAGCAATTGAAGACGCGGATGCCCGTGGTCTTCTGGAAGTGATCTACGGGCAAGGAGACTAGAAATGGAGACAGGCGAGAACTTTACGGCGCTGAACTATAGCGCCCATGCGATTGAGAGCATGAAAGAGGTCGTACAGCGTCTCCCCCCGCATTTTGTTCAGTCCATCAACGCGATCCGCATCGTCAGCGATATGCTTCGCAGATCAGTGAAATTTATCCTGCCCAACTGCGCAGAGCTGCTTGATCCGCTGCACGTATCGCAAGCGCACATAGACCTCCTGAAGCTCCCCTTCCCGCTCGTTGCTTTCGAAGCTCCTTGGCAGAAAACCGATGCAAAGGACGCGGGTTATCTCGATCACTACAAGTCAACCCGTCGCATTGCCCTTTGTTGGGAGCCAGGTGCAACGCCGCCGCAACTGGCGCATCTCAACGTCATCCTAGATCGCTTTCCGCAGGGAGGCGTCTTTATCCTTCCTATTTCATGGCTGGATGTCATCGAGACGTGGAATGTAGGTATCGGCGGGGCTTTCGTTCCCTACGAGAACAGCTTGGCAGCAGTCGATCAGGCTCAAGTCAGCCCTTTGAGCGCCCGCGCGATGGAAGCCCTTAACAGCGCCGGTTTGCTGCCCAAAAAGCCGCAGCAGTTTGCAGCAGAGCCGTTCATTCTTCAGCCGGAGCATTTCGAAGCGGTCATTGCGAGAAGCGACCGTGAAACCGGATTCGAACATAATGAACGACACGAGGGATGAAGGTATGGCCGTGGTTCAAGCGTGTGCAGTCCTCAACTGCGAAAACGTAGCGACGGCGGATATTGAAGCCCCTGCCAAACTGAACAAGGCGCGGATTGCCAAGGGGAAGCAGCCTTTCTTTTCTTATAAGGTTCTGGCGCTGGCCGCTGATCGTCCGTCCCCCGGTAATACCGGCAGCGCAAGTGGAACACACGCCAGCCCCCGTCTTCATCTTCGCCGGGGCCACCTTCGTCGTCTACCTGAAAAGACCGTGTGGGTAAGAGCTGCCATGGTTGGTGCAGCCAGTGAGAGCGGCGTCGTCTCCAAGGAGTATCGGCTCGTCAAAACCCGAAACAAGGAAACCTGAGCGGTTCCGACCCAACCCTGTCTGATCGGCTATCGGCGGATTCGAGGGCCTTTTTGTGCCTTGCAAGGAAGCGGGAGAGAATCAAGGTGCAGGGGTTATCTCCCTGCGGCTCAAACCTTGGAGATACAAAATGAGCACATCTATCGAAGCAAGCTTTCACGCCCTTATCGTCCTCACTGTCGCTTTTATGGCCGGATTTCCATCAATCGGTCTCGGCGGTGCATTCGTCATGTGGATCGTTTACAAGGTTGCCGCCGACTGGCTGGACGACTGGTGCTCGCGCGAACGCTGGCTACCTTGAAACCAGAAGGGGCGCTCATGCGCCCCTTTCCCGCTTTTCCTTCGACAACAAAAAATGATATGACTTCGTTGTGAAACAAACAACGGAAGTGATGGATGGAAGACGGCGAACAAGAACCACTGACGATCTACCGTCTCTCGAAAATCATATTCGTCGGGCCGGTGCTGATTGCTGGCCTCGGAACAGCGGCTCTCTGGTACGTCTGGACCTCTGACCTCTACCTTATGCACAATCTTGGCCCGATGGTGCTCGGGTTATCTCTTTACGAGAGCTTTTACCCCACGATCTTCCTTGTCTGCCGAATTGCGACCGCCATCATTGCCATGGGCTTTGCAACACAAGTGCTCGTGTGCCTCATCAGGTACATGACAACAGAGCTTAGAGTTTTCAGTAACCGCGTGCTCTGGCGAACCGGTTTCATCAGCCGAGATATGTTCACGACCTCTGTTCGAGAGATCATAGGCGTTCAGCTTACGCAATCCGTTCTCGGCCGGATACTCGGCTTCGGCTCGATATCGATCAGTACGCGAGGGGACGATCAGATCGTAGCTGACCTGATCAGCGGAGCGCCGCAGGCATCACGAACGATTATGGCACTCAAGAACAACGCCGAATAGGACGGCCATCCGGTCATTGCTCTTCGTCGGCTAGAGCCTTCACCAGTGAGAGAACCTTTCGTCTGATACCCCCATCGGGTATTTGCGCGAACGCACGATTCAAGGCTAGACCTTCGGAAGTGCCAACGAACTGAGTAAGAAGTTCAGACTCCCCGGAGCTTTCAGCCACATCATGGCTTTGCCCATCTTCAAAGAAATACGAAACCGGCACCCCTAGAATGCGGGCCATATCCGACAGTCGGCTTGCGCCGACCCGGTTTGTGCCCTTCTCGTACTTCTGGACCTGTTGAAATGTGATCCCAAGCGCTGTTCCTAGAGCCGTCTGGCTCATGCCAGTAAGTCGCCTGCGCAGCCGGATTTTATTGCCCACATCGATGTCAATCTGGTTCGGCTGTTTAGGATGAACGCCCATCTGTTTCCCCTGCTGATGTCATGAAGCTTTACGCCTGCGCGCGGGCTTCGATTTTCCCTTAGCCTTCCCGTTCTTGGAAATGAAGGCGCTCGCCACATCGCTTGTGACATTATCCGGCCATCCGGCAGGGGGCTGTAGCCCATTTTGCTCGATCAAGGTCGCGATGAACTCACGCTGCTTGTCGCTGGCAAGTCGAGGCGGCGCGGCGGCAAGGGCCTCATCAATCCACACCGAGAGAGCTTTTGCAGACGCCATAACCTCTTCCGGCAGAGATAAGCCATTCTCTTCCGCGATCCGCTTTGCAAACGCTGCCTGCTTCTCAGAAGGCGTATCCGACCGCTCGATGACTGCTCCCGGCTTGCCGTTGTCGTTTTCACAAATGAC
The DNA here is from genome assembly GCF_033705735.1 of Shinella zoogloeoides. Classification (NCBI taxonomy): domain Bacteria; kingdom Pseudomonadati; phylum Pseudomonadota; class Alphaproteobacteria; order Hyphomicrobiales; family Rhizobiaceae; genus Shinella; species Shinella zoogloeoides. Next base: position 65,301 of record NZ_CP131132.1, on the reverse strand, counting down.
AGGGCATCCATCGCGATAGCCCGAACAACCGAAAAAGCTCCGCGACTTACCCGTCACAAGTCGCAGCGCCTTGCCGCACTTAGGACATGGGTGGGCAGGCTTCACGCTCGCGAGCTTCCCAAGCTCAACATCGAGGCGCTGATCAAGATCAGCGATCACATCGACATAGCGTTCTCTGCCTTCCGCTATGAGATCGAGGCGTTTTTCGAGGTCTTTGGTGAAGTCGTATTCGGCGAAGTCAAAACGGCCGACGAGGTTTCCGACGATGGCCCGGCCGCTCTGTGTCGGGACGAGATACCGTTTTTCCACCACAACATATTTCTTGTTGCAGATATTCGATACGATAGCCGCAAAGGTCGATGGCCTACCGATGCCCATCTGCTCAAGTTTGCGGATCAAGCTGGTTTCGGTGTAGCGCCGGGGCGGCTTTGTCGCCTTGCGCAAAATCTTGCCTCCCGTCGCTGTCACGGAAGTACCTGGCTGTAGCATCGGGACGCGCCCGTTGGTCGACTCGTCCTCATCTTCGTCATCGCTCTTTTCATCCGCAGCAACGATCCTCCACCCTTGCTTAACCAGCTCGGCGCTGCGAGCACGGAAATGGAAGCGCTCGCCACCGGCATCGGCCGTGAGATCGAGCGTCACTGTTTTGTAGACGGCATCTGCGAGCTGCGAGGCAACGGCGCGCTGCCAAATCAGCTTGTATAGCGCTTTTTGCTTGTCATCCTCCCCCGCCTCACGATCCTCAACATGAGTTGGTCGAATAGCCTCATGAGCCTCCTGTGCTCCTTCAGGCAGCGGCCAGCGTCGTTTTTTTTCCGAAAGCTGCCATCCCTGCCCCTCAGCATAGGCACCGATAGCCGCAATCCCGTCATCTGAGAGGTTCGGATTGTCTGTCCGGTGGTAGGTAATCAAACCGGCTTCGAAAAGGCTCTGTGCAAGCTTCTGTGTCAGGGCTGGAGGGTATCCAAGGGTGGCTCCCGCCGCCTGCAAGAGCGCGGAGGTCGTAAACGGTGCGGGTGGTCCCTTGGCAACGGGCTTCTCGGCCGCTGCCGTCACCGTGAAGCGGCGGCAAGCCGCAGCTCGCTCGGCCAAACTCTGATCGAGGATGTATTCGTCATCGCCCTGCAGAAAGGATTTGGTCTGCCACTCGGCGGTCCACGAGCCGTTCTCAAACTCCGCTAACGCCGAAAAATGGTCTGTCACCTTGAAGCGGTCTATCTCATTCTGCCGTTCGACAACGAGGCGGACTGCGGGCGACTGGCAACGACCGGCTGTCAGGGACTGCCCCGCTGCCGTCGATATCGGAAAGGACACTCGGTAGCCGATCAACCGATCCGCTGCTCTGCGTGCCTCCTGTGCCGCGACAAGCCGCCGATCAATCGGGCGAGGCGCGGCGAGTGCCGCCTTTATACCGGTCTCGGTTATCTCGTTGAATGTGACCCGCTGATACCGCTCGATGCGCAAGTAACGCTTCAGATGCTCGGAAATCGCCTCCCCCTCACGATCCGGGTCCGTTGCAAGATAAATGGCATCGGCCTCGGCGACCAATGGCTTCAACCGGCTGATGACAGATCGGCCGCGCTCGGATGCTACATAGGTGAGCTGGTATGTTTGCGGTTCAACGGCCATCTGGTCCGTTGGAAGATCTACAATATGGCCCATGCTGGCCTCTACTCGCCAATCGGAACCAAGCAGCGATCCAATTTTCTTAGCCTTGGTAGGGCTTTCGACAATCATGAGTTTCACTGCACCCTCCTGATAGCAAATCGCTGAAACATTTGATAACGTTTCCGCTAATGAAATCATTGTCAATGATCGAGTGGGAAAAGGGAAAATGGCACCAAGGGATCAGAAGAGCGTCGGATGGCTGGAAATCGGCACGGCGCTGTTTTTCTGTCTGGCGATCCTAACTGTAGTATGGGTGATTTTCCGCGCGCCAGTAGGAATGCTCTATCGCGCGGCTCGCACTGCTGAAACCGGCACGCTTTGGAAACTGACCGCGTGGGGCGACTATTTCGCCTACACGCCGGGCAAGGACCTGAGTATCCAGTCGATCTTTCTGTCGTCCCTTCCCTTCGGCGTGGTGTGCGCCGGGATCATAGTTCTGGTCGGCCTCTTTATGAGAGCGAAGGTCGAGAGCAAGCACATCATTACCTATCTGCGGCCGAAGAAGGATGCAGAGTATGCAATGAGCCACAAGGAGCTGATGCAGCGCTTCGCGCCGTTCTATCCTCATTGCGAGTTCTTCCTGAAATTCCCCATGCACAGATATTCGGCCAGCTCCGGCCCTGCGTCTCAGCCGATGTCAGCACTTGAGCTGCTGATCGACAGCGGCGCTATCGTCGCTGATAAATTCAAGGTTCCTGAGAACGACGAAGAACAGACCTCCCCCAAGCCGGAAGAAGCCGACGAGGACCGAAAGGCAGGTGAACGGGCAATCAATCGCAGCGCTCTGCGAAAGGCCCTAGAGAAGCCCTTTGGGCCGCACAACCCGTTTCTAAATGTGAACCTTCGTAATGACGCCGCTGTAAGGGCTGCGATAGATGAATTGCCATGGTACGCGACCGTGATCCTGTACTCGGCCCTTGTGCGCGTGAATGCGCTTCACGACAGCGACATCAAGCTCTCAAGTGTCTTGGATGCGAGCGAAGAGTTCCTTCGAGATGTCTGGCGCGACATCAACCGTGAAAAGACCAAGCTTGGCGACAGTCTTGTGATCGGGCCATACGACTACCCTGATCCCGATAAAAAGGCCGGGAAGCCTAAGAAAAAGAAAGCAAAGGGTGCTGATATCGGCACCGGCATCGAGCAGCCATCCAACATGATAATCCTGTCGGAACATCTGGCAAAGGTCGGCCCCAATTTCAAAACAACGAAGCGGGCGAAAGAAGAGCTGGCAAAGATCATCGTGAAGCCCGCCACCGGGATCGATCCGAAGCGCCCGGTCGATGTGATAGACAGGATCGTGCAGCGGCACGGATACGTATTTGGCGTCTTGGCATCGTCGCTTACTGACGGCAAGGATGGTACACTTAAAGCCGCTCGATCTGCCGGGGTCATGGCACCAAACACGTTCCTCTGGCTGCGGTTTGCCGACAGAAGCATGTGGCGTTTTCTAAACTATGTCGGCATGCAAACCCCCTGCCCGGAAGCGGCTGGAATGTACGATCACTGGCAGACAGAGCTTGTTCTGAAGACCGGCCGCACACGGCCTGAGATTGCGGAAAGCACGATAACGGCCATCGTCCAAGAAGCCAGAAAACAGTCGCCTGACGCGCTTACAATGCGCGATTTTGATGAGCTGGTAGCGAAGGTACGAAACCAGACCAACACGGTCGATGAGATGATTATCAAGTCGTCCGAAATGTGGAACGACGACAACGCACAAGTGCCAGAGCTGGTGCCGGATCGGTAGGGATTACGATGACGAGATCGGATAAATCACAAGCCTCATGGGGCACATATTGCCGTAGCTACCTCGTAACACTCGGCGGTCTATTGGGTGGCGGCGCGAGCGTGTTCCTTGTCGCGCACTACACGGAATCTCTCGTGCTTCCGTGGCAAATCACCCTGCTACTCTCCACTTTCCTGCTAGGTGGAATCATGCTCGCTCTCGCTGGCCTCTTCGGTACGGCAGCGCAGATGGAGAGGCTTGCGGATTCGACCTCAGATTATGAGCTGGTGGGAAGGATCGCGATTGTCGCTCATCCCGTCTATCTGATGCTGCGACCGATCTATGAGCGGCGTTAGCGCCGGGCGTCAGCGCTGGCGGCAATAACGCATTACCACATCACCGACGCTGCCCTGCTCGTCAAGCTGGACATCATGGATGGTGATCGAGATGTAGTTGCTGTCGTGCTGCTCGATGAAACCTTTACGGCCAACCACGCTGTACTCGTGTTCTGCCTTGATCGAAAAAGGCGTGCGCCCTCCCTCAGTCCGGCCGAATTCAACGACCCCGGTAACATCTGAGCCTTCTTCATCTGTCTCCATGCGATGGGGCGTGATGGTCAGATTTGCCGCTGCACTCTCGTCGGGATCGTACTCGTCTGACCGCAAGAAAGCCTCACAGCCTTCATTGTTCTTTGGATCAGGCTCTTCCCCCTCGGCGGTTATCACCCGCAGCCAGTGCCCAACGTATCCATCCGCAAAAGCAATTTCGGGAGACGCGACCAACGCGCCCCCCGAGAAAACTAACGCGATCACGAAACCGCGGATCATCACTGCTGCCCGATCTCTGTTCGCGACATCAACAGGAGCATATGTGCGAGAGCACTATCGGTTCGACCTTCAAGGTTCTGCGCCAGCGAAGCTGCTGCGCGAAGCTCAAGGGCATTCTGCCGGGTCATATTTATCGCCAGCGAGCGCAAATCCTTGTCGGCGTTTGCCGCCGCGCTGCCTCCGCTGGTCATGTAAGTCCCCTCGCCTCCTGCCATCGCGGCAGAATTGTCGCTGTCGCCAGAACTGGTCGGTGTCTCGGCAACATCTTGGCCCGGCGTGCAGGTATTGGGGAGCGACTGGCTGCGACCGGCGCGAACAGCAGCCATGCCGACGACAGGCACGCGCTCTTTCAAGTAGCGCTCTGGATTCACATAATACCACGTATTCGGGGATGCCGACGACAATGCATCCGAGGTGGCATAGCCGTTCGGATCGCGTTTGCCGCCGCCTACGGGAAACACGCAATCGTCAGTGCTCGATCCCGGCACGCATTTGCTCGCTTTGACGGCACTTGCTGGAACTTGCACCTCGAAATGGAGGTGCGGTTTTCCTGCCGACTGATTGTCGCCGATCTTGGCGATTTCTTCCCCGGCGCTCACGTCTTTCGGGTCAGGCCGCGAATATGAGTGCAGATAGAGCGTTCGGAACTGACTGCCTGTCACTTTGACGCCCATCGAACCGACGCTCAGTTTGCCGTCATGGGCAGCAAATAGAGGCTGATTAGTGGAAGCTTGGCCCTGCGCTCCCTGCGGATAGATGTCCGATCCGCGATGCCAGCCGTTACCAGAACCCGCGCCGGGGCGATTCCAGGCACCGTACTCACTGAAGACAACAGGACTCTGAACGGGATGGGCTGACAAGCAGGAGCCGCCCCCACCTGCCGCGACCTCATCCCCGCTGCACGTCTCATTGACCTGATTTTCAGCAACATAGGTGCCCGCGCACGTTCCATTGCCGTCCACTGCTCTGCCAGTGCAGGAACCGCCGCTTGTGAGCCAATCTTTGAGGCCCCCCGCTCCGACAAGGTGACTGCCGGCGATCAAGCCGCCACGGGTGACAGTGACCCCGTTTATCGTCTGACCAATGTACTGCTGGTAATTCCCGAGATAGGTGAGGTTCCGGTTTCCGTATTCCAGAAATGCGGCGTCCTGCGCCGACGGCGTATTCAGATAGTCCTCTAGCGAGTTGATGCCATTCTTACCGGTCCAAGTGCCGTCGCCGCGCATATACCCGACATCGATCAAAGCGGATCGGCCCATCTGATAAGCACCATAGTAACCGTTCCCGGTGTTGGTGCTATAGTTCCCGCTGCCCTCGCTCTGCCGTATGTTGTTGAGCATCGAGCCGCAATTTGTTGCGGTGGGCTGCGGGTTTCTGGCCGCATGGGCAAACATGGTGCCCGCGAGAAAGATCGTCGCGGCCGTGAACAGGATGCGCGAGGATCTGATCATGGAAGCTCCACCTGTTTGCCGCAAATCGAAAGCTTGTCGTCAGTCACATCGACCGTATTCCGGTCTTGGCAAGCGTTGATGCGCTCACTTGTCGCCAGCACCTTGAAGTCAGGCGAAACACGCTGGACGTACCATGAGCAAGAATTGGCGCCGCACAGAGGCGATCCCATCATCGAGACAAGGTAAGTGTTACCCTTCGCCTCAAAAGAGGCATACATGAACTCGTAATTCGCGCCCATAACCTCTTGGATATCGTTCTTCCACAAGCGGTTCATAATCGAAGCAACGACATTCTTCGGATCGTTGATCTCGGCCGGGTTAAAAAGCTCTGTGAACGTCAACGGTGCCGCCATGGTGGCGGTAGACGAGAGCGCCGTGGCGACCGAAACAGCAGTAATTATGGCCGTTCGCTTCAACTGCATGAGTTTTCCTCTCCTTGCTCAAGCGCGCGAGTGCTACTCCTACTCGCACAAGGCGCAGACGAAGATTCCAGCGCCCTTGACTGGAAACTGTTTTGCCAGAAGAAAGGCGACATGACAATGTTTCCGTATCGAGATACATTGTCGAATGAAACTCGAAACAGGTCACGGACAAGGTATGTTTTCACGAATTCTCTTCACGATAACGCTACCGATCCTGTGCGGAGCGCTACCGCAGATGGCCGCAGCTCAGGACGCGCGCGCACCAGACCCTGTGATTACTAGGCCGGGCGGCGAAGGCAACGTGTCTCGCTATGAATTTGCGCCAGAAGACCAGCCGACGCTTCAATACAAAGCACCGCCTGCGGGAGCTGACACCGATCTGTTCGGCAACGAGGTCGATATTCTTCGCGATCAGGTCCGCGAGCTGGAGAACGCATTGATGGAGGTTCGGGCGGAGAACCGGAAGCTAAAAGCGTACAACGAAACACTTCTGAAGGAATTGGGGAAAGCGGATTAAAAGATGACCGATCTCACCGAAATCATAATCAATCTCTTCAAAGCCAACTCAATCCTTCTCTCCATTATGATCCTGTCGATCACGATCTTTGGGGTCATCGTGGGCGGCATGGGACTTTTAGAAGGCTACCAGTACACCAGCGGCAATAGCCGTTTCTCGACGCGTCAGGCGACGTTTACCGGCGCGATCATGAAGCTAGCCCTCGGCAGCGCAGCGGCGATGGGCGCAGTTATTTTCTACCGCTTGGCTGGCACCTTTTCACTCGCCGAAGATGCGACCACGAGCAATGTTCTCGATTATGCGCAATCTGGCTCGATCACGGGCACGTACTGCCAGCAGTTCCAATACTCCGTAACTCTGATCTGGATGATCATCGGCACGGTGGCGCTTTTCAACGCCGCCCGTTCGGCATATCGCAAATCCAATGGCGAGATGGTGCCATGGAGCACACCGGTCTACTATCTGATCGGGGGAATTATGTGCTATTTCGTCAACGGCATCACTGCAATGATCGCGAACACTATCGGCCTTGAAGTCGGACTCGACAACATGTGCAAGGCTTTCGGTATGGCCGGGGCTTAATCGTCTGTTGCGAGGACCGCAAGCAAGGCTGCGGTCCTCGCGTCGATCCGCCACTAGAGAGCTGGCGGATTCCCATCTTCATCCACCCCTGCCCTTTCCAGAACCCATTCAAGCGTCTCGTCGTAGGGCATGCGCAATGTCTTGGAAAGTTCCACGAACCGGTTGTGGGTTGCCAGACGCACCCGCATGTTCAGAGGCTGAACGATCCCTTTGCTTTTGCGCTTGCTGGCGATCTTGAGCGGCTGCTGTCGGATCGTACCTTCCTGCGTTTCTACAATTCGCTCGACTTCCTTGGCGGTCGGCAGATCGTCGCTTACAGGGGTCGGCTTCATGCTGGCAGCAAGGCTAAGCTTGTTTCTCACATCGGCCGGGTTTGGATCGATATGACGGTTCCCAAATCCGAGAGGTTTGCTGCTCATGCGGCTTTCTCCTGCTTGTTGATGATGTATTCGACCAGCTCGGCCGCGAGAAGGTCGGCATTTGTTATCGCCTTATCGACACCGTTGTACTCGTCGCGATTTAGCTCTGCGAGTGGAACGCCTTCCAGCATCATGGCCTTGTAAGCAGACCGCTCGTGGAGGTGGGTTGTGAAGGAAGGCACATCGTTCCCTTGAATTTCAGCCATGATTTTGCGCTCCACGCGCGAAATCATATTCGGTACGGTCCTCGACCAGAGAATTCGCTTATCGACCGTCCGACCTAGCGTCTCTTCGTCGCTCGTAATCAATGCGAAGGAGTCTGCGGCTTTTCGTGCGTCTTCTGGACTAGGCTGCATCGGGATAATCATGAGATCGGCCCTGCTCACGACAGGGGTTCTCATATCGGACGTGAAACCCGCCATATCAACGAACACAAACGCGCTCTTGGCTGAGGCATCTTTGATAGCTTTGTGAATGCCGGTGCTCGATGTCTGCTCAATGACTTCAATGGTCGATGTCGTCGCCTGCTCACGCCAGTTAGCGATCGATCGCTGAGGGTCAGTATCGATAACCGTCACTGAGGCATTCTGTCGTGCCAACGAATCCGCCAGCACGAGCAGGGCCGTGCTTTTGGTTGATCCACCTTTCGAATTAAATGCTGCAATAACGGGCATATAAGCGCTCCTTTTGGATTGTAGCGTGAGCACGCACGCAAACTCATTCAAATGCGTTCGGTATCTTTCATATACATTATCAATCTTTAACGTTCTGTAAACAGCTTTTGCAAGCGTTCGCGTGCGGTCTCGTTCTTTCGCTTGCTGTTGCGTTCTTGCGCGTTCTTTTGCTTGCACGTGCATGAACGCATTTGCGTTTACTTGCGTTCTAATGCACGCAGCCTGATCGCGAGCGGGAACCGCGCTCCCACATTGCGCCGTAGGTGACGGGAGCGATCTATCAAGGCTGCGAAACTACCAACAGCCAGGAAAAAACAAACCCCGCATTTGCCCGTACAGAGCGAAATGCGAGGTTCAATGGGGAAACTAACGTCAGAGGGGCGAAACGCCTCCCTACGAAGCTCTGTGGCCGTTTTCAGCCTTCATCATCGTCGTGGCCTTTGCTAACGCGCCTCTTATCCCACACCCGATGTTTCAGGACGACGCCACGCCGCGTGTCTTGGACCTTCTTGGTCCAAAGCAAATATTCATCTGGCAGGCCAAACAGCCTGCGATAATCGTCGGCCGTAATCTCATAGCCGACGAGACTGCGCGTCAGGATCTGAAACTGGGAGCCATCAAGCAAGCTGGTGATGTGATCGCTGGTAGTCGCGGTATCGACATCTCTCACGGGCAGAAGGCGAGGGCGGCTGTCGAGGTCATCCAGTTCATCGATCACGGTGAGAAAATCTTTGGTGTAATCTCGGAGCTGAGTGAGCTTGACGATGTACTGAGTGAGCGTGTCGTGCGCTTTGCGCCGGGCGGCGGTATCGAAATTTTGGAGTTCATCTGCACGAGGCGGGGTATGGTCCAGCTCGGCAATCAATGACTGCTCCTGACGCATAAGCTCCGACAACTCACCGATGTACTCACGCTGCTTCTCGATGACTGCTCGTAAACGCGTTCGCAATCGCCTCTCAGTGGGACGATGGCTACCGCGCTTCTGCGTCTTCCGCGTCATTGGTACACCTCCCCACGCGGCAGAACTTCATTTCTCATTGTCGGGATAGACTCCTGTAGGTATGCCGTGACAATCAAAGCTTAGTGATTTGTCAGATTGTCACAATTAAATAAAATGGCTGGTGCCCTCGTGTACAGCGTTATCCTTTCGCATTTTATTATTTCTCTACCCCCACCTTATTATTGTTCCATTTAGGATTGTTTTTTAAATATATTTGCTAATTCTGCTTGTATGAACTCCCCAAGTGGAGCTTTTTCCTCATAAAATCGGTTCTCAGCGACCTGCCAAGCGCGGTAGCGCATAGCGAAGCAGCCCATGAAAAGCGGCATCGAAAGCAGAAAGGCCGCAAACATCATTAGGCCCGATCCGACCCAGCCGCTATAAAGCACTGCGGCTGACAAAACCGCGCAAGCAATCACAAACAGAATGGTCGCCGATCTAATAAAATAGGCTCTACGAGCCTCGGGAGCATAATGGACGACAGGCCCATTGATGTCCGCAAGCTCACGTAATGTAATCTCCAGTCCGCAATCTGGATCGGAGCATCGTCTAGCGTTGGGCCGTCCCGAAATCGGCACAAGAACGCCGCTACGGCCTTCACGCTTGCAGTCAGGACAATCAGGTCGATCAGCGCTGAAGGCCGAGACCGTCATCTTCAACGCGTTGCGGTGAGAATCTTTAATAGGGCGGGGGATCACCCTGCCGGGCCAACGCAAAAAGCCCCTCTTATCTGCAACCGGGGGCGTATCATCAGCATCGGTAGTCTGAGCCACCTTGCGGCGTCGGAAGATTTTCATTGTTAGACCAGCTCGCTACTTGTTGTGGTTCACTGAAGCTGGATGTGCGGGAACCATTCCTCGAATAACTCGACCCGATCCAACTGATCTGCCGGGACAGTAAGCCTCAACCGCTCGCCGTTGTTACCAATTACAAGCACAAGACCATCACCGGACAAGGAAAGAGAGCACCAATCGCCGTCTCCGTTAAGGAATTCCGTTGATACAGAAAGATCACCCGAATCTACTGTGAATGTATAGCCGCCCCGAGCGACTTCACCGTCTGAAGAACCCCATAGCCTAAAGAGGCTTTTTATTGCAGGGTGAGCCAGCGATTCTGCGACATCCATTGAAAATGCGAAGGGCAAGGCTTCCCATGCAGCGACGGGCAGGCTCGTTGGCTTATAAGCCATTTCTGAAACGTCAGGCATGGGTGTACGCTCCCTATTATCGCTCAAGGACAGAGTAATCGAATCGTGAACTGATATCAAGACCGCCATATTACCACGGCGTACACCGCATGATATCACGTGCTATCACCTCATATCGCCTTACATCGCTATCATGCGCGTGCTAACGGTTGGTAGCATTATATAGATGCACAGCGCGCAATGATCTGATTTAATGAAATGCGTCGTAGATTTCGACATCCCATATCTTAATCATTCGCAGGATATCACTTTCCATTGCACGGTATTGATTGTAACATTAAGCGTCCGCTCCAGATGCGGCGACATAGGTTGGGGAAGGGGAGATAATGGCTCCGCGAAGAGCATCGAAAGCTGGATCGGGCGAGGCGATAGCCGAACGCCCCATCATTGACATGCATACGTTGCGCCTTCCCCGAGAAGAGGCGGCACGAGTTGAGACTTTTAAAAAACTCCACCGGCTTCCAACAGGCGACCTTTACGTGTTCCTGATGAACATCACCGGCATCAACGAAGATGGATCAAACAGGGTCCTCGTTGACTACGCCCGTTTCGATTCAGACGATGACGTGAGGCCGACGATAGATAATTCCTCCATGCGTCTGCCACGCGACCAGTCTGACCGCATGAAAAACTTCAAGAAAAATCACCGCTTGTCTGTCGGCGAAATGCTGATCTTCATGATGGACAACGCCAAGATTGCCGCCGATGGAAACACTCGGCTGCTCATCGATTATGAAACCTTGACGCTAATTGAGAAATAATCACCTTACCGAACCGCTCATGAAGCAGATCGCGAGCGGGAACCGCGCTCCCAAATTGCGCCGTAGGTGACGGGAGCGATCCAAATCGGATCACAGCCTTACCAGATCAAATGTACTCGTATTGCAAACCGGGATCGGTGATGACACCCGGCGTGACAATTCTCCCGACAATAAACAGTCTACCAAGCGGCTTATGATCACGTTGATCATCGCGAACACGCCTCATTGTTCGCCTGAAAGACGCCCCATTCAGACGCGCCGTAAGGAACGCGCCCTGCTCGTCAACAGCAATAGAAACTTCAAGGTCCGGTTGTGGTAGATGCTTGTCACGAATAGCACAGTCATCGAACATATCGATTGAAACTGGAATACGGATCAAAACCCCCTTAGCGGGCACCGTAAGGCGGTCGGCAGGGAAGCTGGCGCGCTTAGGCGCACGATGAACAGCGCCATCGTTGGCGTTGGCTGCGCCCCGGCGATCCATGCCGCCACGCGGAAAATGATCAATCATCGAAACTTCAGCCAGGTCGCGCACATCACACCTCATTCTACTCGCTGAGAGAATATACCGGATGTTTGTCTTCATTGGGATGAACCCGGCCTTCATCCTTCAAAAATTTGATCGCAGCCCGGCATCGAGCACCCGCACTTTCACGAGAGATGCTGAAGAGGTCTTGGAACGTAGCTGTGAAAACAGACATTCTGGCCCCTTTGACCTCTCCATCACGAAGGAGGGTCAATATCAAATCAGCATCGCGCTTCATCTGTGAATTGCTGCGCCTTCCACCTGCATCGTCAGCAAGCTTGCGTGCAAAAATCTCTTTTGCCTTCTTCGCGTCGTAGCTGAGATTATCATCCCGTTCCGACCTAACGCGTTTTGTCGTCATCTAAGCCTCACAAAAATAGAGCCTAGAAGTTATCAAAGACAGCAAATAATGCAATACGAGACGGCTTGATTTATGGTTTGAACCCCGATGTCTGTGAGGGTGTTGCGCGAACTTTCGCCGTGCTCATTTCATTATTCGTAGTCTGGTTGGAAGCGCCATTATCAGAAGCTTTCGGTTGAGCAATATTCACGGACTGATTAACGGCTTTAGCAATTGAACCGGCCAACTTAGCAAGAGACCTTTTATCGACATTCTCAACGCTTACAGCGGACGGTTTAACCGGGAGACCAACACGCCCTTTCCTACGGTTTCCGTAGGATGTGTGTGCAGTTACTGCGCTACGGTGTCCCATAGCTGCCGCAACCTCACCACCTTGATAATCCAATGTATTTTTCGCGTTAGCTGCAAACTGGTGTCTGGCGTCGTAAATTCGCGTTTTCATCTCCTTGGGAGTGATCAGTTTCATCTTTCTTAGTTCTGCCTTTGCTCCACGTAGGGCGCGGCGAACATGCGTTCCAATGTCATCCCACTCAACGCCATTCAAGGCAGTAATAACCCTATCAATGGCCGAACGCTGCTCGAACGTAATCACGTCATCTAGCAGGAATAGCTCTCTTTTCTCACCATTACCGGAAACGCCCGGCCGATACTTTGCGTTCGGAACTGTCAAGACATCATCAACAAGGCTTGCATCCTTCCATTCAACCGGTCTCAAGCCTGTTGCGATACCGGCTTCAATCATATCTGCGGCAAGAAGCTGGAAGCGTCCACGATTTCCATTTCGAAGGACATGGATCAAATCCTGTTCTAACTGTGGCCCAACGCCTTTTGGCAGCTTTAGCTTCGGCTTTACGGCTGGCTTTTTCTCACGAAAAAGGCGCGTAAATCGCTCAGCTTCCTCATGACCAATCTCGCTTGTAATCCACCACTTTATCGCCGCTCTGATGAAGCGCCAACTCGCATCAGTTAGATAAGGATCATCTGCCGTGGCGACCACCACATAATTCTCGGGGGTCGGCTCCAAACCACAACGAGCCAGTTCTGCATTCCAACGGGTCGCAGCCCTTCGATATGCCTTCTCCGTTCTCAATGATGGCAAAACAACATCCCCTACGTTTACGGACCACTGATATCATCAGATGTATTGCAGCATATCCCTGCCATCAAGTGATATCACGTGCTATCAGGTGATGGCTTCCCGATGGCCTCGGCATCAAGCGAATTGGTGCTTTTCATTTCATCCTCTAGCTGGCATAAAAGGACATTGAATTTGATTTGTAGAAGGTTGTGAACATGCTTGGAAAGTCAATTGCTGTGATTGTTGTCGCCGCCACTCTCGCCGGTTGCCAGACAACATCAAATGAGCCAACTGACGCCTATGTAAAGCGGACGCTGGAGAACAACGCTACCACCATGGCTCCACGGGTCTCGGCCTCTGCTGACGTAAACACAGCGGCTGCTCCAAATTCATAAATATTAGCATGGCAGTAACCGCTCGAAATTGCGCCGTCGATATTGGTTCGGTTTGGGTCAAGGCTATGGCGACGGTTCCCGGTGGGACACGTCTGGTTCAGTTTCCAACACGTCTAGGATTGGGGACTCGCGTCTCGGGTCCTCGCGATAAGCCTCCCCAAGTTGTCACTTACGGTGATGCGGTTGTCAGGGTAGGGGACCGTTCAGATCGGACAGGCTTCGTTGAATCTGAGTTGCCGAAGGCCCTCTCGGATACTCACTCATCGGCGGTAATGATCGCCGCAGCTTATGACCGCTTGGGGATAGCTGGCTCATCAGTCCTAATGGTCGGGTCAGGTGTTGCCCCATCTAGCGATGAAGCGGCATATCTACGTTCTTCTCTTTCGAACTGCCGCTTGTCGAATGGTAGCGCGTTGTTGGTCTCAAAGTTGGGTGTAATGGGTTCGGCTGAAGCGGTGTTGGCTGATTTCTCGCTGGATCAATTTGCAGGGATTTCACCTCGTGGGGGCAAAGAGGAAAAGGGACGTTTTGCCGTTGTAGATTTTGGCTCAAAGGAGTGGCGGATCGCACTGGTTTCTGATGGAGCTGAAGGCGATGAGGTCGAGTTTCGTAAGGTCGATATCGAGACGGCCATGTTCGTTGAAAAGCGCACCTGCGAGATCATTGAGACGAGGTTGAACGTCTCGGTAAATGGGGTCGCTGAGATATTCGAAACCGGCGTTTGCTACGCCAAGCGAGGCAAGCGCGATATCACTATGCATATTGCGCAAGCTCGTCGCGAAGCGTGGCGGGAGTTTGGGCCAATTCTAATTGCTGAGATCGGTCGCCACGGTGCATCAACGATTTATGGGGCTGGCGGGAATGCAACGGTCCTGAAAGAAGCCTCATCGGGAATAAAGGACATTGATTTCAAGATTGCGAAGCAATGTGAAGTTAGTATAGTAAGGGGGCTGCTCAAAAGCGCTCGTCGTTGGGGAGAGCAGGGGTGATTTACAAATGGATGATGAGACATCAGGAGAAGCCGGGATCGTGCTCCCCCTGACGATATTGGAAGAGAAGCTATCCGCTCATCTTCTATCTCTACCGGTTGAGAAACGTGCGGCAGCGATAGCGCGGTTTGCTCGAATCGGGTTTGAGAAAAAGAGCATTGCAACTGCCAAGCGAGGCTTGGGCGATCCACCGGGGAATGTTGCCTTGGTTGATTTTCTAGGAGGCACTATCAGATGGTTCGCATGAACGGCGCTTTTGCGGCGGCAATATTGATGACAGGGGTTTCCCTAGCGCATGCGCAAGAGGACACTCTGCCGGTACGACAGAATGTGTATCCCAATCAGGTGACTGCCTATCCCGGCGGATATCAGCCCCCGGTTGCTTATCCTAATATGTATCCTATGGGTTATCCCGGTTATCCGGCAGTTGGTTATCCCGGCGTTTATCCCGGCGTTTATCCCGGTGGTTATCCCGGCGCATATCCGGGCCAGCAACAGGGCGTTATGCTGAACCAGCCGGGGATGGCTGGCCAGAGCGTCATCCGCGATCCTGCGTCCGGTCAGATGCTGCAAGCACCTACAGGAGCAGGGTCGAATGTGGTTGTCGATCCTTCAGTTTATATGCGTGGTCAAACGCCTGATAGACGTGGACCACAAGTCCCGCCCGGTTCCGGTCTCGGGGGGCAGGGTCCCGCCCGAAAAGAGATGGTCAGGAAGACTGCTCGCACTGCCGGTATCAGAGACGGTTATGCGCAGGAGGCTCAGCGGATTAACGCCTCCCTCAATAAGATGGCGGGCTGGTTGGACCGCACCTATCCTTTTCCCTCACTTATGATCAACGATCATATTGTCCCGCCAGTTGTCGTGCTCACGAACAGCCGCGTTGAAAAGAATGGTCCTCAGATTCTTGAGTTAACGCTTGGAAGGTTTGAAATCGTCACTCCTGCGCGAGTGACAGCGCAGGCTCCTTCATGGCGCACGTACCTGTTCATGCAGTCCGATCCTGAGAATGGCATCGACCTGCGTCCTCATTCTAAAGAGGACAGCACAGCTTGGCAAAGCGGGTACAAGGAAGGCCAGTCAATTGGAATTGCCGAGGCTCGGTCTTATTTTGAAGAAGCTGAACGGCGCATGCGGCGTGATTACGAGGGAATGGCCCGTTACCATGATCTGGCATCCCGAGGCGCAATTTCGATGCCTATCGCTTCTCAAAAGAGCAAGGCTCTTCAGATCAGCCGTGACGGCCGCGTAGCGCTTCGCGGAAGTAAGACGATCAAGATCGTCGTCTCGCCGACATTCCGAGGCAAGGCCGGTGTGGATGCGTTCCCTGTGGGGTCTGCTGATGTGACGATGCGCAACGTGCCGGTGCCAATCGCGAAGGGCAAATGATGGACCAGCAGTATGCGCAGGTGATTGGCCTATGGTCGGGTAAACGCGATCTGTCGCAAAGCTTTCGCATGACTGAGACTGGCGAGGATGTTATGCGCATCCTCTGCTACGCTGCGCGAAATGGCTGTCAGGATGTCATTTTCCAGACTGGCTCCCCAATCTTGATGAACAAGCTCGGCTCGCTGATCGCTCTGACCGAGTGGACATACGACACTACGGACTTCATGCGGGCTGCAAAACACATCAGCGGCTCGGGTGGTGATGTCGAGACGCGGCTTGCCGGGGCGCGGTCATTCAATAAGCGGATCGACGCTCGTGATTTCGGGGATCGCGATGAGCATGGCGAGCCTAAAGTCTACCGTTTTCGAGCGAACGTGACCGCTTGCGCTTTCGGGGCCTCGCTCGGGGGGCAAATGGTGCTGCGCTATATTCCCGAACATCCGCCCACCGTTCGAGACATCCAGCTTGAGGAAGACATTATCGCGGAATCGACGCCTGAGATGGGGTCTGTAATTTTGTCTGGCCCGACCGGATCGGGGAAGACGACAACGTTTGCAGGGCTTCTTCGGCGAGTGATGGAAGAAGAAACGCCCATTGAAGGCAACATCGTTACGCTTGAGCAGCCTATTGAGTTCACGTTTGATTCAATTCAGTCTCACCGCTGCGTAATAGCGCAATCAGAAATCCCGACGCATTTCAGCAGTTTTGAAATGGGGATTGAAGAAGCGATGCGCCGCGTGCCGCGACTGATCGTGGTTGGCGAGCAGCGCGACTATCAGACAATGGCCGCAGCCCAAGAGGCGGCGAACACGGGGCACGCGGTCTATACCACGGTTCACTCAAACACTGCGGCTTTGGCGATCCAGCGTATTGTTGGCAAATTTCCGCGTGAAATGCAGAGCCAAGCATTCGAGATGGCGGTGGCGACAACTCATATGATCGTCAGCCAGGTACTGGTGAGAGATACCAAAGGAGGTCGTGTCTGCCTGCGGGAGTGGGTGGTACTCAATGACGACGCGCGGCAGGAACTTACGAAAGTTGGTTTTCTCGGCTCTCGTGCCTTTCTCTACGACCTCATGTCGCGCGGCGGATCAGGCAAGCCGATGAAGACGACTGTCGCGGAACAGTTTAAATCCGGCAATATCTCGGAAGAGGCTGCAATACTGGCGCTCAAGCGCTACGGCTATAGCAGCTCAGAGCGGATACTTTGACAGATGCTGGATCGTCGCTCATTCCTCGTAGGGGCGTTTTCGAGCGCGTGGGCCGTGGGGGCGACAGCCTTTGCGGCCGAAGAGGGTGCGGTCGATAAGAAGGACAGGATACCGTTCGCGCCGTCGGCTGATGATGCCGAGGATCGGGCATTCACAAAAGAAGTCGAGAAGGCTGCGCCCGAAACAGATCCTCGCACTTCTGGTTTTGGGTCACTACAGCTCTACCGTGAGGCAACGGGTGAGAGCATCGCGGCTAGATACCGGTTCAACGGCGAGCTGGACCGTCGCGCGGTCGCGGAATTATCGTGGTTCTGGCGAGATGTGAAGGATGACGATAAGGCGCTCTGGATCGAGCCGTCGCTGTTCGACTTCGTGTCGTCGGTTCAGTCAACGATGGCGATGATCCATGGTTCGATGCTGCCTTTTATCCTCACAAGCGGTTATCGCACGCCCCGGCATAATGCGGCCATAGAAACTGCGGCTAGAAACTCTCTTCATATGGGTGGGCTTGCCGCTGACCTGAAAGTGCCGGGATATCCGCCTCGATCACTGGCTATCGCGGCGATGACTTTTAAAGGCGGCGGTGTAGGGGTGTATTCCCGCTTCACACATTTGGATGTCGGGCAAATCCGCTGCTGGCCCTATTCATGCAACCAGTTCATAGGAGATCGGAATGGCTGATGAAGAGCGGGTAAGTTTTTCCGGTGATGGGTGGCGCTGGACGGGCGAGCCGATCAATGGGGTTTTAGGGCTTCATGGTTCAGTGATGCTGCTTATCCCCTCGGGGATCGCGACGGGGATGGTGTGGCAGTTCACAAAGCTACCCCTCCTTTGGCCATTCGTCATTTTTTGGGTCGTCTACATCGCGCTCGCGGCCTATGCGTCCCGTAAAGGTTATACGCCTCGTGACATGATCGAGCGGCAAGTGATCATGAAACTGTTCCAAGGTAGGTACAAGGTTTGAGCGCACCAGATCAACGTACTGAGTTCACAGTCTCGCAGCTAACGCGATTCGTTGTCGAAGGTGCGTTTGCGGATGTTGTGGCTACCCGATTAGCAAAATGTCCCAACCCGTTCGATGTGCAACGTGAGCTGTATGAAGCCGTCATCGAGCGCGCGGCCTCTAAGATCGGATCGGATGCCGCTGCGCTTCTTGGTGAAGCGATGGCTGCACCCGAATTTCCAGATTTTGCATCGGGCTTGTGGCTGGAAGACGGCTTCATAATGCCGATTGTCTTGGGGCACTCAGAACATGTCGGGAAAATAATCGGGATGCTGCCGACCGAAAGACCGTTATTTTCCGTGGACTTAAAACGAGGTGGCTGGTTCGACGTGCGTTTTTCAAAAGCCACGATCTTTGCGACGGAAGAAGCGCGAAAGGCCACTGCCTTAGCTTACGGTCAGGTGGTCGCCCATTCGACACGAGAGATTTTTTCCGACAGAGATGCATTGTCAATTGGCCTCGACAATGCATGGAAACTAGCTGCTCTGTAGGGTTTCGGCGTGTCCGTCCTCGTCGGTGATTCGACAGTGTTTTTGAGTCCGGCTTGACAATCAATTTGATTGCTGTCTGTTATTTCGCAGTGAGTGCTGGCGAGTCTGTCAGACGGTGATTTAGTTGGTTGGAGAAGAGCATGGCCGAACGTGCTAAGAAATTTGCTGGTCCAAAATTGCCTGCCACCCTCGGCAACGTCGCTCTCAGTGTGAGCGAATACACCTCAAAAGACGGTGTAACGTCCGTTAAGGGCACTCAACTTCAAAATGGCGAAGAGCTGACCGTCCAACTCATGTCACCAGCGCGAGCGGCGAACATGATGAAGGGCCGCAATGATGTTGATGATCGTGAGCGGGTGCGTCTATGGGAAGATCGCTTTGCCAATCGAAGAGAGCTATCCGAGTTCGCCGATAGGACAAACGATCAAGGCGTGAAGCCGGGCGGAGTAATCTTGCTCAACAATACCCGGCTCGATTTCAGTGATCGCCAGTATTACGCGCAAGCAGCATATGGCTTTGTTAGCGATCCCGAGTTTCAGGCAGCAATGTCGGGTACGGTGTCACTCTCGAAATTTTCCGATGGCTCGATGCGGCTACAGGTTTACCAGCCAGACAAGGCGGTGTTGCTGTCACCTTCCTCAAAGGATGAGGCTCAACGCGCTGTCAAAGAGGCTTTCGACGTTCGGTCGCCGGTTGGTTCTGGCGTTATGGCTCGAACCGTGATCGTGACGATTTCAGAGAAAAATGAAGAAGGCGAGGCGCAGAGCAAGGCGTTCTACATGCGGAGCGCAAGCTTTGAGGCTGACCTCGGGAATGGCGTGCAGTTCCAATTGTCGAACGGTTTTGGTGACACGCTGAAACGTAGCCAGCTCGATAGCAACTCAGCGGCGGCAGCGGCAGCAATTGCGGCGGCGACTGGCGTTTCGGCGCAGATCGTCATCGACCGGATGTCCGAAGCCGCTCCCGAGGACAGCGCAGCGGTTCAACGGATTTATGATGTGGTGAAGTCCGGAGAGGCATCGGTTGCCCTTACACCGGGCTTTACGGTGCCAATCGTACGGAAGTCGATGGATAATCTGCTGAAGCGGCCAGAGTTGTTTCATTCGGGTTCCTTCGCCGGGGCGATAGCAATAGCCATTCGCGGTGCAGACGGCGGGGCTTTAGAGCGTCCGGCCGCGTATGCAGTTACGAGCTATTCTGCACTGCCAAAGTCCGCGCCAGAGGTCACGCCGACGCCTGCGAAGGAAGCGATTAGAGCGCATGAAAGGTTGCTGTCGGCTGGAGGAGAAAAGCCTTCCTCTTCGCTTCAAAGTCGCCCGCCCGCGCGTTTTGCCTCGCCGGGTCGCGACTTCTAGGGCCGGGGCTAAGGTATGCCTTCCGTTCCACTCCCCATTCTTTCTGTCGATGGCATCGGAGCCGCGTATATACCGCGTGCTTCTCGCATGCACGGCAATGCAGGCGATCTTTTGATTGCGACGACCGATGATGTGCGGGCAACCGGCGTGCGGGGCGGTCTGAAGTATTGCAATGTGCCCGTTCTCAATACGGTTACGAGGGGCGAAGCCACGATTTTCGTCGTAAGACCGCCCGGCGATCTCGATCCAAGCGACTTGTGGGTTGCTTGCGGCCTTCCGATCAGGCGGCTTTGGGACGATGATTTCAACGTCGATGTTGCCGACCGCGCGCTCTTGTCCAAGCGTTTTCACGAGTGCATGAGCGGCACCGGCATGGGTGATATGGTCACTCCGCGCCAGATCGGCCTTAACCTCGCCGGTTCAAAGGTATTTGAAACCATCGGGGGCCGAGTAGCAGTCAACAAAGCGAATGAGGCCCACTACGAGTACGACCGCTTCAGCAACGGTCGTGAAAAAGGCGAGCATCGTGATCGGTTCCTACGCGCGATTCGAACAACTGAGCTGGCAGGGTGCGCGGCCGGTGTAGCACTGGCTATCGTGCAAGGTGATAGCTTTGACCGGGGATCGATAGCCCGGTTGCACAAGGATATAGTTGTCGATGACGCGTCTCCTTTCCTTAGCGTTTTCGCCTTTCAGGAGGAAATTGAAGCCGCATTGGCGGTCCAAGCTGCAAACCTCGTGCGCAGCGGTGGGGCTTTCCGTGAAGTCGCCAGAGAGCTGACTGATAGGTCTGCCGCTCATGGCGAACGAAATGCGCAACGGCTGCGTTTGCAGCAATATTCAACGCCTCTTACGATCTCGGCTGTCGCACAGGATATATTGCGCATCCGCGAGGGAGAATTGGTGCTTGAGCCAACGGCCGGAAACGGAACGCTGGCGCTCGGCGCTGCGGCGGCCGGAGCACGTATAGAAGGCTTTGAGCTGGACAAGGCACGCGCAGAACGTGGCACAAGAGTGCTGAAGGATGCGGGCGCACCGTTTGTAAATATCAGGCCGCGAGCTTTCGAAGTGAACGCTGAAGGTGGATTTGGAGGAATGGCGTTTGACGCCGTTCTGGCAAACCCACCCTTTGAGGCGATCAAGGCACAGAATGTGGCTGATAGAGAGGGCCGCACGCTCTCCATCTCACGCCTTGACCATCGGATCGTCTATGACGCGTTGAACCAGGTGCGAGCGGACAGTGGTCGCTCGTTCCTAGTTCTACCGGGTGAGATGATGGGCGAAGGCAAGCTTGAGGGAGCGACACGCTTCTTCAACAACTATCTCCATGCGACCTTCGAGGTTGCTGGCGCTGCCATGCTCGACGGAAGGCTCTATCGGAAATCCGGCGCTGAGTTCCCTGTGATCGTCTATGCCCTTGGCCCCCGGCTTGAAAACCCGCTCTCCGCTGAGAGAGCGAAAAAAATCCCCGATGAGCTGCCATATCTCCATACCACTGATCAGCTATTCGCGTGGGGCGATGCTGCACGTTTGGCCATGGACGAGATTATGGCTCGGCGCTCGGCGCCAGACACCCGGGTTGCTAGAACGTTCGTAGCTCCCGACTTTGACGACGCTGATATCACGACAGATGAGACGCCCAACGGTGATGTGCCGGCGGCTCTGGTCCCGGCAGTTCCCCCGGTCGGTCCAGGTGTCGAGGAACCGGTGTTCGAGGCGGTCAGTGAAGACGAACTTGAGATGTCGGAGGACGAGGCCGAGTTCGTGGTTTCGCCTGATGTGCTGGTCGATGACTTGGTTGTTGAGAATGATCCGTTCCAAGTCACGTATGAGTCCGCCTCCCTTGTTGGTGGCCCTGTTCTCAAGATTCAAAAAGCGCTGGCAGAACCGGTCGCACTTGCCCTCACGGAGCTGGAGCGCGTTCGCGGGCCGGTAGATAATTTTGTTGCAGACAGCCTTGGCGTTGAGGTCAGCGAGTTGGGAGGCTTGCTGCATGCTGGACAGGTCGATGGTGTAGGGCTTGCGCTTCATAAAGCGCTGCGGGCAGAATCCATTATTGTCGGAGATCTGATGGGCGTTGGGAAAGGCCGTCAGCTCGCGGCGCTCGCCCGTGCGGCCTTCAAAGAGGATCGGCCGGTGTTGTTCTTCACCGATAATGCCTCGTTATTCACGGATTTTGTAGCGCGCGATCTGGCCACGGTAATGCGGAAGCCAGCCAATGAGCTGCCGCAGTTTATCAAACCCTACATCGTCAACAGCAGTAAGGATGCATCGATCCTTGACCCCGATTTTCAGGGGGAGCGGCGACGTGGAGAGGGTTTCGTTTTCCGGGCATCGCCATCGTCTGCCAAACGTGAAAAGACGATTGATCCGTCGATGAACATGATCTTGTCGTCATATTCGCAGCTCGGCGCGCAGGGCAGGGAAGCGAAACTTGCGGCGATCATGGAGTGGCTTGGCAAGCAGGACAAGCCACCATTGTTGATCATGGACGAGGCTCATCGAGCAGCCGGTGAGGGGTCGAACGTCGGTCTCTCGATGACAGCACTGGTTGAGGGCGTCAAAGCGGCAGGTGGTTCCGTTGCATATGCGTCAGGGACGGCGTTGAAGGGTGCGCGGAATTTGCGCGTCTACGGCTCTGCGCTACCGGATGTCGGGATTCCGCCCGACAGACTGGTGGAGCTGATCGAAAAAGAGCCGCTGGCTTTGCAGGAAGCGCTTTCTTACGAGATGGCGCGGTCGGGAGGGCTTATTGCGCGTGAACTCGACAACACTGAAGTCGCTCGCGAAACTGTTTCTCTGCAAGATGTCGATCCGGTTCGCTTTGCTCAGGTACTCGAAAAGGTCGATCTTTTCGCGCACAAGATGTCCGAGTTGCTGGCCCTCGGCCGCGAGGTCAAAGATTGGTCTCAGCATCGGCAAAAGGAGCTGAAAAAGGACATCGAACAGATGCCAGAGGGTGCGGAACGGGACCGTGCTCTAGGCTCGGTCGGCGTGCATTATCAATCACCAGCCTCCCGGTTCCATCATTTGTCGAACTACCTGACGCTGGCTATCAATGGGGTTTTCTTGGAAGACCTCGTGCTGAAGTCAATCGCCGAAGGCAGGAAGCCTCTGGTGGCGGTCGCCAATACTGGCGACACGTTGATGCGCGATCTGATCGCGAGCCATTGGGATAATGATGGCCTCGATGATGCCGACAATGCGGGCATCATGAAGGGGTCAGCCTATGTCCTCCCTGAGAAGCCCCACCTCGGGCATGTGATCAAGCGTGTAGCTGACCGGTTGCTGACCGTTAAGGAAAGCAATGGATTCGGGGCGGTCACAGAAATTCGCCTTCACGAATACGAAGATTGGCTGGCTGATTTCAATGCGCGGGTGGATGCGGCCGACTTTTCCCTATTGTCGATGACCGTGATCGACGACTTAGCCGTGGCACTCGAAAAGCACGGGTTATCATTGGGAGAAATCACGGGCCGTTCCTTTATGTCGCGACCAGCGGAAGATGGGGGCGGATTTGTCATTAGCGCCCGGCCCAAGCCGCTTAAGCACGATGTTGTTTCGGACTTCAATAACGGTCGTGTGGATGTTCTGATCCTGAACCAGTCGGCCGCTGTGGGCCTGTCGGCGCAGGCGTCACCCGCAAATGGTTTCGACGTGCGGCAGCGGGAGATGATCAAGGCGCAGATGCAGGGCGATGTGACGCAGGAGCGCCAGATGGACGGCCGCATCAATCGTGTCGGGCAAATTCATCCTCCGCTCTATACGGTGCCCCTGCAAGGGCTGGCCAGCTCGGATCGTCTGGCGCAGTTGTTCAACCGAAAGAACCGTTCGCTTACAGCGGCTTCTACGGCCACCCGTGAAAACGAGTCCAACATTAAGGATACGCTCGACCTTCTCAACGAGGTGGGGCAATTTGTCAGCCGCGAATATCTCAAGAATAACCCGGATATTGCCGTCACGCTCGATATCGACCCGGAATCCGATATCGAGACGAAATATTCTGAGAAGCTGATGGGCCGTATGATCGCGCTGCCTTCCGGCATGCAGCGCACGATCATGGGCGAGCTGGACACCGCTTTTCAGATGCGCGTGGCCTTGCTGGACGCCCTCGGCGAAAATCCTCTGCGGCTGCGAGAATATGACTGGCGGGCGCAGGTGAAAGAAGTGGCATCGCTGATAAGTGGCAACGCGGCATCAGCACGCATGTCCGAACGTCCCCTTGCGCTCAACAAGCTGACTTACAAGGAGACAATCAAGCCAATCGATGTGCTGGCTGTTGAGGACGCGGTAGCGCGGGGCAAGGGATGGATGATCGATCAAACCCTTGGCCGCGAGATGTCGGTTGTTGAGCGGCTGGAAAGCCTCGCGCCGAGTGGTCAGGAAATTCGTTTCTCTGATCCGATTTTCGACCGTGTGATGAACCGCTCTGACGAATTGCGCAGCCTTGGAGCGACAGAACACCCATTGGAGGTCGCCCAAGGGTTTTGGGATAATCAATGGACACGCGATGCTGAAAAGGAAATCAAGGGGCTTGAGAAAATGGTGCTCGATGCCGGGCACAAGCTTGATTTCCTGCTCGACATAGCACCAACACTCGCACCCGGCGCTATCGTCACGGTTTACCCCAAGCTGGTCTCAAGGCTGCGAGATTCGACGCTGTTCAATGCCGCCGTCGATTATATCGACGGGACAGATCACACCGATAGAGAGATCGGTGTCCCGGCCGTGATCACCGATGTACGCTTCAACGAGGAGAAGCCCCTGAATCTTGGCGAGTGGAGCGTGCGGATCGCAGTACCCGGCGAGGAGCACCTGATCGATATGCCGATGGCATCTGTCTATGCGATCCTACGCGAAGAACACCAAGCGACAGTTGAGGCTAAGGGCGTCACGAAGATATGGGCGTTCAAGAGTGCGCGTCTGGACGATGACGGGATTGGCCTCGCCCGGTCCATTGCGCCCATGTGGTCTCAACCTCTCGCTCAGGCGCTGGAAGAAGCCGAAGCGAAGGGAAAATCCCCCGATTTCGGAAATGGTTATGAACGTCTTCACTGGAAGCCGTTCTTGGGAGATGGCAGTCCCGAAGACAGCGTGATGATGGCCCTGTTCCAGAATGTGCAGGGCGGGAGCGTCAGTCGGACGCGATATGCTGTTGAAGGCAACCTTTTTGCCGCCGTTTCGGCTCTCGCGGGGAAGCGAATGGGCGAAAAGGCAATGTATACGGACGAAAGCGGCGCGATCCGGCACTGCTTTTTGCTCAAGCGCGATGGGCACAAGAAAGTGCTCGAGCAATTGACATCGAGCGTGGCAAGCCGTGTCGGCTTCATGAAAGCTGACGTGGCTTCCGTTTCCGGCCTCCTTTTAGGAATGACGGGGATTATCAGCGAGGCAGACGACGAGGCGCGGGCGGAATACATCGCCTGTGACATGCTCACAAGGATGGTCCACGGTGGCTGCAAGGTTACGATTGATCATGTTCGCGATCTGATCCGGCCTCGGCTGCAAGAGATGCATGAGCAAATCGTCAAAGCTGTACGGCAGCAAGGGGCGATCAATACCGGTCTTTTTGTCGGCACCGATCCTTTCGGGGACTCGACGCAAAAGCTTTTCACTCCCGGCGCATCGATCCGAATTCGAGAGGGCGCGTCTGACGCGGCCAGTGGTTTCCGGGTCTATTGGGACCAAAAGGAGATAGCCAGGTGCGCCGCGTCACTCAGCGAAAAAGGCGCGCTGGCTGCCTTCGGTGGGAAGACCTTCGGCGTAATCGTAAAAGCCAAGAACGATGTTTGCGACAAATCCAAGGATGCGCTTTGCGCAGATTGGAGCAACAAGCTTGGCACGGCCGTGGTGCGCAACTCGACAGTGGCGAAGGAGATCGCATCGGCGTCGGACGTAGCCGCGATTCTATGCGCTGCGGCGAGCGATAAGTCCCTTGATGGGATGATCGGCATCAAAGGCGCGCTGGTCGTGTACAATGAGGTTGTGGCGAATCTCTCCCGTGAGCTGATCAGTCAGCATTTGGGAGCAAAAACGGAGGCTACTATGTCGGTGCGCTCAGAGAGAGCCACGTCACCAGCAGTTGCAGCCGTGTAGAATGAGTTACCCGGCGTTAAAAAGTTTGACATACTTTTTCTGTCGGGTTTCATTGTGAAAAATTTTGGAAAGGGAATCAGTCAAGGACTAGAAAGCTAACCCCAGAAATGCCGAACCCCAGACGGTCTCCCGTCCGGGGTCGAAAACTAAGATAGAAAAGAACGCTTTTGCCGAGCGCCGTTCTCCCTAGAAGGTAGATTCCTTCAGGGCGAAATGCAAGTCTTTTTGTCTTTTTTTCTCGGCGTTTCCGGCTAACCGGAAAGAGAGAAAGATGAGTGCTTCAGCGTTGGCGACGTGCCAACTCAGCGAACGAACAATCCTATCTAACGTCAAAAATACATGGTCACATTCGGCGTTGGATAGTTGCATCAAGGCTGTCATCGGTGCGCACGCTCGCGGGCTACTGGATGATGAGTTTGTGGAGTCTGTCTACGGCGCGGTGAATGAGCGTCGGGCGGAACTCTCGGCGGGCCGGAGAGCGCGACCGGTAAAATGGGGCACACCCTTGGCCATCCATTCGAGGCTTACCTTGGAGGAACGGCGTGCGCAGGCGAGAACTCGTAACATCAGTGCGGGTTGGTTCTCAGCGAAGCTCGAAAAGAGCGGGGCAAACGTAGCCGAGATCTATGCGAAGCTTCCTCGTGCCAGTTTTCGAGCGGTATTGCACACGATCTGCGAGCTTAGCGCCCTCGCGCGCGGGCGATGTGACGCTTCCATTGCGACAATAGCTAAAAAGGCGGGGTGCAGCCGATCATCAGTCGAGCAGGCTTTGGCTCATCTGAAATCGAGCGGTTTCATCGTGGTTGAGAGCGGGAAGACGTTGGGTGTAACGTCGATTATACGGCCCGCTCAGGCTTGCTTGATCAAGGTCGTGAACTGGTGCCGCGCTCGACTTGAGCGAATGCAAAAAAAGGACCGGTCTGACCGCCCGGTTTCCGCTGCAAGGGGTACACAAAATACTAGGCAGAAATCAGAATCTTATTTTTTAAATAAAAGATCGAAGACAACAGAGCCGCGCAGAGAAGGTGGGCGGGCCATTGGAGCCGTAGCATTTCCAGCAAGCGGATCGATTTATTTCAGCCATTGGCGTGATCTGGTTAGGGAGCATTCGACAGGCGTCACCCCTGATGCAGATATTGTGGCGAATGCCTTCCGAAAGTTCTGCTCCGAGAAAAATATCCCCCTTGATGCTCCGAAAATCGAAGAGCGGTTTATCAAAATCGTCCAAAGGTTCCGTATTTAGCGTTTTTCCTGCCGACAGGCCGTTCTTATTCAACTCTGCGGGATTGCTCTCAATGCGGCCTGCGGGGGGTTGGATATTGCCGCATTATGCAGTAAATCTTTTTTTGATTTCACAGTGAAATTCAGAGGTCGAGCGAGTGCCAGAGAACGCAAACCCCGATAGCGGAACTCAACTGGCGGTAAATCCGCTGAAAGGTGCCGTCCTCGTTGACCTGTACAAGCCGCTCGCGGTCGAGGATCGCACCGGCCAAGGTTTCGAGAAGACGGCGGCATATGGTGCCGATCATCTCGCGGCGGTTTTGTCCGTCAGAAATTTGAGAATTGCTTTGGCGGCTCTTGCCGCGTGGGAAAGAGGCTAACAGGAGAGAGACGGACATGCGTGCCACAACGAAGGCGACGTTTGCAGGGTTGGCAGTTTCGGCGGCGATTTTTGCGGCCTCACCGGCTTCCGCTCAAGGTGCGGGTGGATGCGGGATCACTCAAGCGGCCGATGCAGCGGTTCAGAGACAGATAGCGCTTCTCGATGCAGCGAAAGTGGATAGCTCCGAGTTTTTTAACGGGGCCAATAGCTGCCTTGGCTCAAACCTGCTCGATTCCCTCGATCTCTCGAACCTGATCCCCACAAGCTTCGATTTCTTGGGCGGGGCGGCGGATCAGTTGATCAATGGTTTGATCCAGAAAGCTCAGCAGCAAGTTTGCCAAGTGCTCAATGACCAACTGCAGAAGGTGGTGGGGAAGATCAACAACAATATGTACCAGTTCGATTCCGTCATGGGAGGACAGATGAATGAGCTGCTTGGCGGTTCAGGGAATAGCGTAACAGAGCTGAAGCTTCCGAGTATTCCTGGCATCGGAAAGTATGACTTCACGCTGGCGTCAATGAGCACCGGCAACGGCATCGACCAGCCGATCATGACCCCGCCTGCCGTGCAGGCTGGAAACAACACGGTGGGTAATGGAACGCAGCCCACCGGCAATACCGGAAACACGAGCAACCCGTTCGGAAATCTCTTCCAGCAGTAAAGGGGATATCCGATGCGAAAAGCAGCAACCGCACTGGTGATTGGCATCGCTTTCGCTGGCACGACGATGCCGGGCGCTGCCAATGCAACGATCATGGAATGGGCGACTAGTTTCGAGCGCTTCATGGCTGGCCTGAAAACGGTTGACCGGCAAGTCTCCAGCTCAGCATCCCAAACACAGCACGTGATCAAGAAATCGGAAGAGGCGGCGGTGAATGCGGAACTTGCGCAAGAGCAGGCGCTCCGTATGGCCGACATCAAAAACCGATATTCGTATGAAACTGGTCAAGGTGAGACATCCTGCGCTGTTGTGGATGCAAGGTCGGGTCTCTCAGGTGTCGATAATTCCGAAAAGAAGATGCTGACCGCTTTCCGGTCATCTGATCAGAAATACCTGAGCAGCGGCGGAAACGCGGCCGCGACAATCAAGAACTCGCTTCTTAAGAGGATCGGACATTACTGCACCGATCAGGAGCGTGCGGCCCTCGGCCCGACATACTGCCAATCGACCGTTCGAAGCGAGCGCAACGCCGGGGATTCGAATGCAGCGCCGTTTCTCGTGAATAGAAATTATGGCGGCGCTGAAGTCGTGACGGCTGCGGACTACATTGATGTCCTCGCCCCACTGCCGACGATCAAGCCTAATGCTGAAGTTGTAGGGGATCGTCTGGAATTGATGAATGCCCGTATGCGCGGCGCGGCGCTTTCAGCGTCCCGTTCGACAATGATGGGCGTGGCGGTGTCGGGTATGGGAGGCGATATGCAATGACCGTTATTTCGAAGAAAAAGGCGGCGTTTTATCTCGCTGCGATTACGATGGCGGGGATTTCGTCCCCTGCGTTTGCCGTGACATGTGCTGTTGAGGCGCATGTAATCCAGCGGACGCTACAGCTCGATACTGCTGTGACGACGCAGATCGTGAAATCGAAGACGTTGCTCATCACGGAAGAGATGCGCCAACGCCAGCTTCTGTTGGCAGCGCTGAAGGTCCTGACGAAACAGGAATCGGGATCGGGTCAGCAAACCTCTACCGTGGTAAAGAAATCTGCTGAAGCGGCAGCAAGCGCAAATGTTGCGCAGAGGCAGGCGTATCAAATTGCCGATGCGAAAGAGCGCTATGGCGTCACGGGCTATGACAGTTGCGGTTTGCAGACAAAGAGCCAGTCTTTCTATGCTGCAAACATGGCAATGGCCGGGAAAGCCGCGTCCTATCGTAATGGCACCTATTTCAAGCCGGGCCAATATGGGTCCCCGAAGGATTGGGCGTCATTGGCGCAAAGCGGCTCGAACTTTGATGCCGAAGCTATATTCAGCGGCAACAGCTCGGCGGCGGCAGAGTATATCAATTTCGTTGCCGGACCCCCGATTGAGAAGCAAGCCGGTGGCGGTGTGGCAGGCGATTTGCAGACCTTCGAAAAGAACAGGAACGATGTTCGTCGTTCGGTCGTGGTGAACGTTTTGTCGTCCATCGCTGCCGAAAATGAGCCGGGTGGCCCGAGAGAAAAGCTGGCCGAGCTGATGAAGCATTGGACAGGTGACGATGGTGGGGTGAAGTGGGCGCAGGCCAGCGCCGACAAGCCGCTGAGAGCCACGCTGCTCGACGCTGTTCGGATTGAAGCCGCAAACATCGCTCTGATGGCTTTTCAGGTCAAAGACAATGCGAGAACGGAACTGGCGCTGTCTTCCTATGCCCTGTCTCGGGTTAACCGAGCTGTGTTCAACGGCAACGAGGGCGTTGTCTCTGTAGGCGCTGGCCAGCGCCGCGCCGGTCTTCAATAGGAGCTGTCCGATGAAAAAGCATAAGCGTTTTGTTCTCGGTTCAGTTGTTCTCGGCGGTAGCATGCTGCTTGGCGCTAATTCGGCCGCTGCGGCATGGTGTGCGATTAGCACTGGATGGATTGCCACCCACGAGCAAGTCGAAAAGCATCTGATCCAAGAAACGCAGATTTTGGAAAATGATGTCGCCAAAGCTGGCTCCGAGACGCTGGAACAGGTCCTCGCAGCGCTCAAGGTGCTCAACCGGCAAACTTCCGGCGAAGGGCAAAGGTTGCAGCAGGCCACCAAGAAGAGCCAAGAGGCTTACGCAAATACCGTAACTGAGCAGATGCGGCGCGAGCGTTTGGTCGCGATCAAGGAAAACTACTCGTATGAGACAGGGCAAGGACCCAATGCATGCGCCCAAGTGGCGTTTTTGCAGAAGGTGACGGGCGCTATTGATGGCACCGGTAGCTCAACCTCGCGTGTTTACAAGCAGATCGACGTATCGCCGGGATCTGTTCCGAGTGTCGCGCAGCAGGCGGCTGACCGGCGAGATCCGCGCTCGACGGACGCCTCGTTGTTGCTCGATGTAAATGCCTCGGAAGAGGATAAGCGAAAAGTAATCCAGCAGCTCGCTGGTTTTGCGGTGGAGAAGCCCACGGGTAATGAGACAGGCACTGTTGGAGGTGAATTCTCGATGCTGCGTGCGCGCGAGGCAGAGGCTTGGCGCTCGCCTGCGCTAGTTTCGTTGGCTGCGGTCGCGGCGATGTCGAATAAGGCCAGCGGGGACGGAGATGGGGCGGGGAGCGTCCTTCAGGCCATGGATGCCTTGATAGACAACTATGGCGGTGGTCCCGCCTATCAAAAATGGACCAATGCTCTTCAGATGCAGTCAGAGCGTGGCCTGATGATCGAACTTAACCGCTTGCGGGCACTTTCGATGCGCCTCCGCACCTACCATTCGGAGTCAGAGGCTCGCAAGGCCGCGGTCGTTGCAGGAATGCTCGCAGCAGAGGCACAGGGATCGAATTGACAGGAAATAAGCCAGCCGAACGCGCAGATCACAACGATAGCCACGAGATAGCGACAGTAGACGTTGATGTGGCTGTCCCGGATAGCGACGGCTATTTCGATGATCAGGATTTCGAGGTCGGCGATGGCGACATCGAAATTACCTATGAGGTAGATGATCCCTCGCGCCCCTCGGCTGCACGGGACATCTACGTTTCAGAGCTGGCAACGGCGGCGAAGCACGAAGAGGCTCGACGCAAATCTGATGTGCAGCTCAATCCAGACAGGATGAAGGCGGCGATCAATGAGGCGTTAGGTCGGATCAGCCGAATGCCGAAGATGCTCTATGCCGCCAAGCAGATTCAGGAAGCCGTGGAGAGGCTGGCTGACGAGCGACTTGCATCGAGCGGATCGAAACATGCGGAGAGCGACTATGACGGTTGATGCGTATTCGAGTGTGGAAGATGACGACGATGCTCCGAGCGCTGCAATGATCGAGAAGCAGGCGAAAGATCAGGTCGGGTTCTCGGATGAGGATGAGATCGGGGAATTCGAGCGATCGGAGCGCGAAACGTCGTTCGAGCAGCCTTCTGTTGCCGCCACGCCGAAGCAAGAGGCTTCGCCGCAGGTGAAAAGGCTGTCAGTTGAGGAATCTACCTCACTGAACATCACCCTCAAGAATGCTGCATATGCAGCGGAAAAAGAGGCGTTCATCGATGGTGAGCCGGGCGGCATGCCAATCGGCGAGTATATTGCGCGAATTGGCTGTGACGCTATTCCTCCCGGCCGCAGCGTCCTTTGGTTCAAAGGTGATGGGCCGGATTCGGGACTCTGGCTTTTCGTTATAGCCCCGAAACCGAAGGGGGCAGTGCAGCCAGGTTATCGGGTCACTCTGGCCTTCGGCAAAGAAAAGGCCGGTGAGATTCAGATGGAGGCGTGTGCCTTGTTGCAGGCACAGGACAAGAACGGCGAGAAGCTGAAGTTCGATAAATGTTGCCTCGTCAAGCACGATGGAACGAAGTTTGCCCCGGCAGGCGTCATAAACGAGCAGGAATTGGTCGGGCGCGTTAGCGACATAGGATTTGGGATCAACCCGTTCAGCTTCGATGAAAGGTGAGGAGAGATGGACCAGAACGCGAAAAAGTGGTTCGATTTCGGCCCCGGCATCTCGCTTTCCTTGAGGCAGAGCGGGGGCCGCTATCTTCTCCGATTGGAGCTAGCGCATAAGCCTAGCCCTGCGGCTGTTGAGAAGGCATACGAAGGCAGATGGGCGATGATCCAGAGCGGTAACGATGGCCGCCCAGCGATCTATGAGCATATGAACGATGTGCGCTCGCTAAATGATGTCGTGACCCGGCTGGAAGCATTCTTTGACAAGGGGCGCATTATGGGGGCACTGAGCGTTACAGCACGGGCGCCAACGAACATTGCGCCTCCCGCTCGATCCTCCCGCGAGGTCACAGATGCGGTGCTGAACGCTTTTGCGGCCGACGCGCCGGTTCCCCTCTTGCAGCATATAAACCGTTCAATCCAGCATGCATATGCGGTGATGGGTGCAAGAGCCGCTGCCGCCAAGCAACTGCCATTTGAGGGGGACGCGTTCGGGGTTTATGACCGCTTAGTAGCCAAGGTTGGTCCTTTACGCGCGGCCGAGACATGGGGAACGGTTCTGCTAGCTGTCTCTACCGGTCGGCATGGATGGCAAGAGAAGCTCGATAGCCTGATGGAATGGGATGCGGGTGGGCGCGAGGCGCAGATCGCGGCCGACACGTCAATCAAGGCAATGGTGGAAGCCATTGCGCGCGAGGTTTCGGTTATCAATGCCACCGGTCTTGCGGAGGTTGATCTTGCCTCATCGCTGCGCGGGCGGCTCGTGGAGGCTGCGGGCGAACGGATTAGTTATCGTGCCTATGATGGAGCGAAATTCCAGCCGAAGGGTGCGCCCGATCTCGGCCCGAACACCTTTACCGTCCAACAGGGATTGTCGCTCGATCTTGCCACTGACGCCAAGGCACGTATTACTCAAGCGCTGTCGGCAGCGGCGAAAGCCTTTGGAATGCCGAGAGATCGCCTTTTCGGCGATGAAACCGTGAAGTTTTTCTTTGCCCCTGATATGGGCCGGGCCGGTGGCTTGGACCGTGGATCGGCAACGCTTTATCGAGCCAACGAAGATATTCAGCTTCACGCAATTCACATTGTGCCGACGCGGCCCGGTGCCCTGATTCACGAGATCGGTCACCAGATACACAATGTTGGCGATAAAGACTTTATCTTGGAAAAGGTTCGCTCCCATAAATTCGCGCAATCCACCAGAAGGATTGTCTCGGCGCTGGAAGAAAAGGGCCTTATCTCTCCGCAGTATGCGGCGTACCTGACCGAACCAGCAGAGATATTTGCGCGGGCATTTGAGGCCCACGTGGCGGCTACGCAATCAATGGAACAGATGGGGGGATCGCTTTCAAGCGTCGGTTCCCCAAGTTTGACGCCTACTGGCGACGAGCTTGCTACCTTCATGTCGAATATGAGGGCCGTGGTGCAGGCAAGTAGGTCTGACCTTGATAGCAAGACACGAGCGCGCCCGGCTGAGCCTAGAAATGCGGCCACACCACGTATGAGTATTTAACGTCTTAGGGGGACACAATGGCTGAGCGGCCGGATATTACAGAGCTTTTCACTCCCGAAGATTATAGTGCGGGCCTCGTATTCCTTCGGCGAATTCTTGGCTGCACGTTCGATTACCTATGGGTGCCGGGTGGTCAAGCGGCTCCGTCTGGCGGTAGCTGCGATAACACCAACGATATTCTGGCGCAGCTCGTCACAACATTGAATTGGGCGATGCTGGCTGTCATCGCTGTCGTTGCCACCTACCTCATATTCGCGGCCCTTAAAGATACGGCAAATGATGGCGAGGCCGGTGGTCGTTCAATGAACCCAAGCTGGACGCTTGTTTTAGCCGGTTTGGGCGCGATCCTCTGCTTCCCGGCCTTCAACGGATACAGCGCGTTGCAAATAGGCACGATGCAGGTGGCCGTATGGTCGTCTGGCCTCGGGGACTCGATGTGGCGCATCGCTGGCGATAAAATGGCAAGTGCCAATGCCGTCAACAAGACGTTCACGAACCTGAATGAGAGCGGCTGGTGGAGTGACGGGGGGGATGGCACCGAATCTGATCTGCGGACTGCTATAACCCAAGCGTTGCAGGCGCGGGTGGGCGGCGAGCTTTGCAAACGTTCGCTGAATAAAAGTCTTGCCAGTATGGCAACGACGAACGGCCAGATTACTCCTGTTTCGGGGGCAGAGGTACGAGACACCCAAGAAGGATTTGCGCAACGGAGCATCTACTTCAAAGCTCCTGCTTCGCTGAATGACAGCATTGGGCTTTGCGGCGGCGTTACGGCTACCTATTCCATTGAAAAATCGGTGCCGAACGCTCAGGCGAACGCGAACGCTGATCCTTCCAACATGGCCATCCAGAACCAGATCGCCAGCACAATCAGCAAATATGCTGCCCGAACAGGTAAGGCCGGTGCCGATGCAATCCTCTCGTCGCTCGATACCGAAGCGCAGAGGTTGACTGACATACTGTACCCTGCAGATGGCATGCGGAAGCGCGGCCCGGCAGAAGTGGACGCTATTGGGCAGTCTATCTCGACGGTTGTGGCGGCGGCTAAGCAAGCCATCAACACTCAGTTTCAGCAATCTGAACCGGAGCTGCGCCAGACAACTGCGCAGGCAATGTCTGCTTCTAATCGAAACGGCTGGTTCTATGCGGTCCTCTACCAGCGTATTCTCGTGAATGCGACCTCTGCCCGCGACGGCATCCGCAAGGGGATATCCGTTTCTGCTACTCCTGCCTCGCGCGATCTGGCGGCAGCTTGGGGCTGCGTGGTCTCCAGCTCGTGGGCCTTCTGGAAATCAACGTGTTCAAATGAACTGGAAGTCTTCTTCAAGCAGTATTCGTCGGACATGGCCAACCTCGATCAGATGTCGGGCACATTCTTGAACAACGCAAACCGAGATAGCGGATTGGGGACGAACTCGTCTGATATCGCGGCTATTCGCGGTGCGGGTATGGGTTGGGGCCGTCTGACCGATTGGGTGCTCGGCATGATGGGCCAGAACAATGAAGGCAACTCTCTGAACGGAGAAGGTTGGGCCGATCCTATCCCGCAACTGCAAACGACGGGCGGTGCGATGCTCGGTGCCGGCGGCGCTCTCGTCGCTGCTGCCAAAGCTGGTGAAATTGCGTCGGAATCGGCGGTGGGGATGGTGAACCCACTGGCGTATATCGGAGGAAAGCTGCTTGAAATGGTGGGTCCCCTCGGCTGGCTATTGGTCGCCATCGGCTTTCTGCTGGCTGTGGTCGTGCCGTACATGCCGCTGATCTACTTCTTTCTCGCCGCACTCTCGTGGTTGATCTTGGCGGTACAGACGATCATCACAGCGCCGTTCTGGCTGATGCAAATGTTCTACCCAAACCGGCAAGGTGGTTTGCAGGGGACGAGCATCGCGCGAGCGTTGATGGTGCTGCTGGCATTGCTGGTGCGCCCGGCTCTCATCATCATCGGACTTATCTTCTGCATGATGCTCATGCGCGTGGGGCTGGATTTCCTCAACATCCTCACACGAAACGCATATGCGGCCATGGCTTATGCTGGACCGGTCAGCGCCGGGGGGCAGTTGGGCAATATCGCGTTGGCAATCGGCGGGTTCATGATCTACGCCTCGGCGGCGGTAGCGCTGGTTTCCATCTGCTGCGGCCTGATCGACGGCGTTGGGGATGCCGTGATGGATGGCGTCGAGGCAGGTATGAGCCGGTTCCTCGGATCGCAAGCGCAGCGCGGCGAAGGGATGCTTGGAAATCCTGCTGCTGCGGCAGCATCGCAGATTGCCATCGGCGGGCGTGGGTCGTTGGCCGGAACTGGCAGTCAGATTGCCCGGATGCGGAACCAGCCTCGCGGGGGCCTTGGCAACGGAGGGAGCAATCCGCCCCGTCGCCTTGGTGGCACAGGGAAGTAGTTGAATGGCGAAGCGCACGAGAGAGTTTGAAGGCGTCGAGCATACAGACGTTGTTCGCTTATCCTCCCGGCGCGAAAGGAGGAAAAGCCTCACCGAATGGGTGAAGGATTGCCACAACGATCCCGCTGACGTTCTCAAGCCCTATTTTGGCTTGGCTGTCATAGCTCTGCTCTTGTCTTGGGCACCATTCTGGCCGGAACTTCTGGCGATTGGCGCGGTATTCCTCGCTCTGTCACAGGGGAGCTATGCCCGTAAGTTGTGGGATGCCCCTTACCGGGTTCCGATGGACCTCGGCAAAAAGGGCTTCAAAGACAAGTCTACAGGCGACGTTGGCGCTGGCGTCATTTACCACGGAGTAGGCCGGGGGGCGTACTCTGGTCAGGAGGTGTGGTCTGCCGCGAAAGACATCCAGACCCACAGAATGGTTCTTGGCGGCACCGGTTCCGGTAAGTCCGAAGAGATATTTGGACTTGTGTTCAATGCCCTTTGCCTGAACAGCGGTGCGATTATGGTTGACGGTAAGGCATCGGCCGATACCCTCAACTCACTGAAGAAAATCACCCGCCTTTTCGGTAGGGATGAGGACTTTCTCACCCTCAACTTCATGATGGGCGCGAAGGATTTTTACGGCCATTCCGAAGTCAAGTTGACCAACACTTTCAACCCCTTTTCGATGGGGTCATCTGACCAGAAAAGCACGCTGATGGAAACATTCATTCCGCCAGCAGAAGGATCGAACAGCGTGTTCGCGCAGCGAGCTATGCAGCTCAACAAGGCGCTTCCCCGGCCTCTGACTTTCCTTCAAGAGCGGGGATATGTTGACTACAATCCGCGACTGCTGACAGAGTTTTTCCAGCTTAATAACGTTGAAAACCTCGTATGGTTTGGCCGCTTCAGGGACAAGCACGGCCGCGTAGTCAGCCTGCCGGATGAAGGCAAGCATGAAGATTTTCTTCGGTTGAAGCAGGCTTGCCAGAGCTTGGAGCAGGTTCTTCTCGATCTGCCGGGCTATAGCCAGGTCATGCCGAAAGAGCCGCCTCCCATGATCGACGCCAACGATACGAAGATTGCGATGGCGCTCCTGTCTGGCGAAAACGAGGTCGAAGCGCTCTCCCGAGAAATGATAGAAAGCTATCGAAAGCTCGCGGGAGGCACGGGCGGCGGCGATCAGAACCAAGCGAACGAAACTTCTCGTGCCGAGGTGTACCGACAGTGGGGTTACATGACGATGAGCCTGTCGGAACCCGCTGCGATGCTGACCTATTCCTTCGGGCATGTGTTTAACGCGCAGGTCGGTGAAATCAACATGAGCGACGTTTTCCTGAACCGTCGCATAGTGTTTGTAATGATCCCCTCGCTCGAAAAAGCTCCACCAAGCACAGCGGCTCTTGGAAAGATCACGGTTGCGGCTGTGAAACAGGTTCTCGGCAACCTGCTCCATAAGCCGCTTGAGGGCGACCGCCGCAGTATTGTGGACGCATCACCTAGCAAATCGAACATGCCCTATCCGCTCATTTTCGATGAGTACGGATATTATGTTGTCGAGGGATTTTCTGTCGCCGCTGCGCAAGCCCGCTCTTTTGGGGTTTCATGCACGTTCGGTATGCAGACGCCCGACTCTCTCGAAAAAGCCTCCCCGCAGGAAGCCCAAGAGACGCTTCAGAATACCACGTTGAGGCATATTGGCCGTTTCGTCGGGGGCGAAGACAGCAACACATTTAAGCTGATCCGGGGGTGGGGATCCAAAGTGATGACCCCTGTTTCGAGAGGGATGAAGGTTGATCAGCGCGCTGCCTTCAAGACCACCCGTTTGAGTGATGAGGTCAGTTACGAAGAAGAGGACGTGATCAAATATGCCGACATCGCAGGGCAGCAAGACGGCCAATTCCATTTGATCGTAGGCACGCAGACGCGGGAAGGTCGGATTCGACGTGGTGAGAGCCGGACGATCCGCTATACCGCTTTCTATACCGGTGGGGTCCCTGAAGTCACAGAATGGCGGCTAAACCATTTTGTGCCGGTAAAATCTCGTGATCCTGAATCGATAGAAGCAATTCGCAAGCGTGATCGCCAAGAGAAGATGCTTGAGGAGCTGAGCGCGGAAGGCATCAAAGAGTGGTCATTTACGCAGGCTGATCCGACGAGGCGATATCTCGACCATAAGGATCGTGACGGCATTGCGGTTCTGCTCCGTGATATTCTTACGACGCTTTCAAGTGTGATCCGCGATGAGCGGTTTAGAAGGAGCAAGCCAAAGGCTGATACGCCTATCGAGGTTGTGGCTGAAACCCTGAAAAATATGCTGGAAAGCGGCATCGTTTCGCAGGGGCAGCTCGATGCTGCAATTGTCGAAAGCCTCGCCGCGCTAGACAGCAGCAGCGGCGCTATCTCGGTAAACCGCGAGATCGACCAATTGGAGGATGCGCTGAAGGCGCGCTACGCGGATAGCATTTCCAGCGCAGGGTTGTCGGCAACGGATAGCGAGCTGGCAATGGCGGCGTTTGGTGTCTTGATTGACCAGCCTTTGCGTGTGGCAAGGCGTACAGCTCTTCGCAACAATTCCATTCGAGCGGCGACTTTGAATACAGGGGCGCTTTTGGCTGCTGCTGAGTGAGGACTTTAACTCGTGAGCGACCTAAAATCCTTGATATGATTGGGGATTTGACATATATTTAGAAACGGAAATTAATGTCGAATTTTTTGCAGGAGGTTAAGGTGTTGGAATTCTTCGGAAAAAAACCAAAGCCCCAGATGCGTGCTGCGGATGTTCGCGACCTCTATAATGCAAGCCTCTTTAATGGCCTGACGCTTGTAGAAGGAAATGCAACGGCAGAAGGTACGTTGACGAACCTCCTGATCCAAGGCGAATGCGCAAGGCTTACTCTGGTCGATCTGCTGGAGGAAACCCGTGCTCTTCACGAGACGCAAAAGGCGCTTCTGGAAGAGATGAGAGCCGCCCGACTGGCGAATGACTCTCGGAACGCCGCATAAAATAATTCTGCAACTTGCGAGAGACGGAAGGCACCTGCCATATAGGCCGGTGCCTTTTTTATTTGGGGTGGAATCATTGGACAGGAGAGGACATGCAAATGAAACGAATAGCTATTTTGATTATTTGCGGACTGCTTGCTGGCTGCGGAGATAAGGGGCCGAGTCACGCGGAAATTGAAGGAGCTGTGATGAGCCGCATGGCACAGCAGTATCAGGAGGCCGTACAAGCGTATGGTGCCGCCGCCGCCGAGTGGCATGTTATCCCGCCTCAGGCTGTGAAGATCGTTTCAATCGACAATATCCGGTCTCAGGATGACGCAACCTATCTTGCCGATGTGACCCTAGAGCGCGTCAAAACGGGCGCGAAGGATACTCGGGCCTTGAGTCTGCGGATGATCGAGGGCGCTTGGCGCGTCGTCAGCCAGTAGGACAGCGGCGCGAGGTCTCGTGAAGCGAGACACATTTACAACTGCCCGGAAATGTTTGATAGAAAAATTGATTCTAAAATCGTTGTCGTTTAAGGTGGCGACGGTTGATTTGTAGATGGCTTTCGCTCGATGGCGAAAACCGGTTTATCGGGTTCTAACAACGGGATTGTCATGGCTGAGACCACGTCATCGAAGGAAAGCGTTTCGGGAACGCAGAAGATTATCATTCAGGGAATTTGGGCTACGGCATTCGTTGGCGTAGCCTGCTTGGGGGTCTTTGTTTTACCGAAGCAGTTTGCGCCGCAGAGCGCACCGCCCATGATGAACGGCTACCAGCCTCAGCCGGGCCAATATCCGCAGCAATCGCAGGGCCAGTATCCGCAGTTTCCGGGGCAGCAGCCGGGCTTCTATCCGCAGCCGGGTCAGTATCCACAGCAACCTCAGTATCAGGCGCAACAATTCCCGTTGCAGCAGCCTTACCAGCCTCCGCAGGTCCAATACCAGCAGCAGCCGGTACAGCAGCAACCGGTGCAGCAAACTCAGCAGACGCAGCAGGCTCAGCCGAACGCCATCGCATCGGCGCAACCCATTACCCGGCAAGGGGTCGATTCCGGGTATGAAATTGCCGACCTGAATGTAGCAAACCAATTGCTGACCGGCCTAGCCTCACTGGCGAGCATTTCCGACACGCCTGCCGGTCAGCAGGCGAGCGAGAAGAACACCATTGTCATGTTCTTCGATCCTCGGTGCCCGTATTGCCAAGCAGCTCATAAGGCGTTGTCAGGCAAGTACCCGATCCGTTTTGTGCCGGTGAGCGTGCTCGGCGATCAGGCCACACAGCTTGATGCGTTGCCGGGCATTCGGGGTGTCCTGAAACAACAGGATAAGGTCAAGGCGCTTCACAATCTGATGGCACAGCAGACGCAAGGTCTCGACATGTCGCCGGATGCCAACCTCGACAAAGAGGTCAACCAGAACTTCGAGGTTTGGCTGACGCTGGCGGCAAATCTGCCTGATCGTGCTCCAGCAGTACCGCTTTTCGTGGTGCCGAAAGCTTCTGGCAAAGTCGCCGTTCTCAAGGGGTGGGACAATTCCATGATGCCGGTTGTCGATGCTCTCCTGAAGGAATGAGGGTCGCCAATGGGGCTTTTCGATAAGAAGAAGAAATTCAGTGAGGTAAGGGTGCCAAAGTTCGCTTTGGCTACTCTTCCCGATCCGGTCGCGCCTTCTATCGCGCGTGAACAGATTATCGCCAAGCAGCAACAGCTTACGATCTTATGGACGGCGCTGATCGTGGGGACGCTCGCAGTGCTGTTATTCGGATATGTTTTACAGGCAAATGCGGTGACTGAACCTTACGTCGCCGATGGCGGGGTTTTTGGTTGCCCGGTGCCGATTTTGCAGGGGAATACGGCGCGGTGAAGTCGAAAGAGGCTATTTTAGAAGACAATGCAGCGATGGCCGCGATCTTGCGGAACATGCGCGTTTTCACGCTGCTTTTGGCAGTTGCCGTTGTTCTGATCTATGTTCATCTGGCGCAAATTCTTTATGCGCGGTTCGTAAAATTCCCGGCAACTGCCTTCTTGGGCACGACTGATGCTCAGTCAGTGTGTGCGCCTATCGGCCTTGATGAGCCGATGGTGGCAGACGCGACCGCTCGCGACTTTGCGGTAAACGCGATCCGCATGATCCAAACCTACGATTGGACTTCTTGGCGCGACCAGATCAACAGCAGCACGTCGCTTTATATGACGCTTGAAGGCCGCAACAATTATCGTCTTTCGGTCAGCGAGTGGGGCATCATCAAGGATGTCGTCGCGAAATATCAGAACGCTACCGCAACCCAACGCGGTCCCGCAGTGATATCGAGGCAAGGGCCAACTCGACAGCCGGACGGTACGTCTCGCTATGAGTGGGAAATCGTCGTCCCAATGACGCTGATCTACCGGAACTCGCAGGATCGTCGGTCGGAAAACCGTGATTTCTATGCAACGATCGTTCGTACTCACAAATCCCCTCTTAATCCAAAGGGTATTGCGATTGGTCGCCTTGTCTCGACGCAGCCAGTCGAAGAAGGGGGGCGTCCATGAAAGGTGTCGAGATCTACCGCTTTGCGATTATAGGTCTTGGCGGTCTCTTTGGCCTTGGTGTCGTTGCGAGCTTCGCGATGACGGCCGACACCTATCTGATGAAACCTGTCACGCAATTTGTCTGGCGTGAGCAGGGCACCGGCAGCTCGTGCAACGCGACGGTCCTGAAAGAAGCTGCGATCAGTCAAGCGAGGCTTATTGATTTCGCTTCTGATGCCGCAGTCGCGGTCAATTCATACGACTACTATAATCAGGCGACGATCATCGGTTCGGCTCTGAGGCAGTATTTCACGCCTTCTGGCCAAAACTCCTATGTTCAGGAAGTGAACCGTACCGGCTCCCCTATCGCCTTTAGAGAGAACTTCGTTACGCAAACAGCTTACCGATCCGGCGTTCCGAACATCAAAGAGGTCGGCTTTTTGCAGGGACGCCGTTTTTGGCGAGTGGAAGTCCCTATCGTTCAATTTCAGCAGTCAAACGTGGACACGAGGCGGTCGGACATATTGCTGACGATGCTGATTGTTGCGCTTCGGCCCTCCGAGGCCAACCCGAACGGGATCGGGATAGACAGCATCAGCGCCACACAGAATTTCAACAAGAACGAGTCTTGATGGAGCAGGGCATGAAGATGAAGACCAAAGGGGTTCCGGTAGCGCTGCTACTCTCCGTCATGATGGGAGGCGCGGCTGTCGCGCAAGAACAGCAACAGCAGGACATCAATGCGCCGGTTGGTGAGCAAGGGATACCTCGGCAGGACCCCGGCCAGTATCAGCAGCAGCCAGGTACGCAGACCTATTCGCAGCAACCGAACCTTCCAGCCCGCGAACTCACGCGGGAAGAGTTGGACAAAATCAGGCAAGGGATGGTGGATCGGACCGAAGGCATGATCCTCAAGCCCAACGAGGTCGGCCGCATCAGGGACGCCACGCTAGGTTCTCAGAGTGCTGCTGTCCGGCCGACTTACTCGACCGATCCATACCCGAGCGCATTGCCTCGGGTTGTGAACGCCGCAAAGACACCAATGCAGACGCCTCCCACGGTGCGGATGGCCTTTGGTCTTACGACTCCTGTCACCTTCGTTGACAGCGATGGCTATCCGTGGCCGGTGGCGAACGTAACGTATAACCCGCAGATGCTGGCGCAGGATGGGGCAGGATGCGGAAACGCTACAGGCGCTCAGGCGAGCGAAGCCGGTGAGCGGCCTACCACGATCAACCTTACTCCCTGCTATTTCGAGGTGTTTGGCAACATCAACGTGGCGCTTGATAAGTGGCCATATCCCATCGTGTTGTTGACGCAATCCGGCTTCCGGCCGCAGGGCGGTCAGAAGGTGAGTATCGACATGCCTTTGACTGTCGTGATCGAGGGGCGGTCTCCGCTCGCTGAAAAAGTGAGGCCGGTTTCTCTGAAGGGGCGGAATGCGCCGAGCGGCAGGAATGTCGCCAGAAGGCCGGTGCCGCAGAGCGACTTGGCAACCTATATCATCGGTAGGATACCGGCCGGGGCAAGGTCAGTAGCCTTGGAGGGTGCGCCTGATCTACGTGGCTATACCACGCCTAACGGTGATCTGGTCGTCGTCGGTCATGTTGAAATGCTCACTCCGCAGTTCGCGCAAAAGGTCCCCACACCGGATGGGGAGACGGCCTATAGGTTCAATGGGCTACCTTATCGCGTGCTTTTCTCCGACAGATCGGGCGTGGAGCGCCCCGCAACGGTTCGATACTAAGAGGGGTTGACCATGAATAAGCTCGTTATTGGCGCAGCAGGGGCATTGGTCGTTGCTATCGGAGCCGGGGCCTTCATGCTTTCGGGGCAAACGGCACCTGACCGTGGCGCTGGCACAGCCAGCAATCTTCCGAATGGCCAAAATGTGCCGCGAAACGATCAAATGACGCCGGTTGATACAAACGAGGCCAACAGGCGCGCTACCGTCAACAATGAGGACGCGCAGCAAGCTCGCCAAGGCGGAAGGGATTATCAAGCTCCTACCGTGATTACCGGGGTAGGCCCGGCTGACAAGGGCGAAGAACCTGTTGTTCCGCCAGAGAAGAAGGCCGAGCCGGAAGAGCGCGTCATCAAGGAGACCACGGAAAGAACCGTCTATGTGACGCAGGTTCCGGTGCAGCAGCCCGTATCGGATCAGGCCGCTAGAGCAGCCATTCAGGCACAGATCGATGCGCTTGCTCGTGGTGGCAACGGGAATGGGGGGAATGCGCCCCGCGTTCAGATGGCAACGCAAAAATACAAAGCACCGGAAGTCAAGGAAGAGAAACAGGCAGGGCCAGTAGCAAAGCCGCAGCCCAAAATGGTGATGCTGGCCCGCACTGGCGATGTTATTTTCGCGCGTCTGGATCGGGCTTTCAATTCCGACGATCCGGGCGCTCCGATTATCGTGTCGCTCGATGACGTGATCTACGACCCGGCTAGAGGCACGCGTAATGGGCCGTTGACGGGCATGCGCCTCGTGGG
This sequence comes from Shinella zoogloeoides, assembly GCF_033705735.1. NCBI lineage: Bacteria > Pseudomonadati > Pseudomonadota > Alphaproteobacteria > Hyphomicrobiales > Rhizobiaceae > Shinella > Shinella zoogloeoides. Next base: position 21,123 of record NZ_CP131132.1, on the reverse strand, counting down.
CCAGATCAGCTACTCCGACAATCAGGCGGCGATCTCCTTCAATCAGATCGTCACCAACACAGGTGCTCAATTTCCGGTGACGGCAATTGCCGTGTCGGAAACGCAGGCCCGCACCGGAATTGCAGCAGACGTAGATAAACACACGTTGCAGCGATACAGCGGGCTGTTTCTGTCTTCTATCCTGCAAGGCGTCGGTCAGGTCGGCCAGCAGCTCGTCCAGAATAACAGGACCGTTGCGGTTAGCGATGGTGTCATCGTATCTGGCCGGGAGCCTGTGAACTATGGACAGGCAGCTCTCGCCGCATTGCAGCCGCTTGGCCAGAACCTTTCACAAGCCGCAGCCAGCAATTTCAGCCGCCCCCCTACGATGTCGGCTCCGGCCGGGATGGGCTTGGGCGTCGTCTTCTTGGCGCCAGTGGTGATCCCGCAAGGGGTGCGATAAACCCGTGGGAGGGCCGAGATGAACCCAAATAACCAGAACCTAGAGACCATGGGGCAATCGTTTTATGAGTTTCTGGCATCAGCCGGAAACTTGATCCCCGTGATCTTTGCCCTTCTGAGCTTGGTCATTTGCCTGAAAACCGGCGTCAATATCTGGCTGATGGTTCAGAGCGAAAATGACGGTTTCACCGGCCACGGTGAGCAAACCGTGTACGGCCAAGTGATTGCCTTTGTCTTTGGTGCCCTGCTTGGGATTTCTGCTGTCGTCACCTACGCGCTTTCCAGCATGTGGGGATAGCCTTTCCGGCTATCGGTAACTTGTGCGTTTTGGAGGTCTGCCCATGGCGTTAGAGCCAGAAAACCGGGAAGAGGTCGAACGAGGAAAGCATGTTCTTGCCGAACTAGCATCGGCAAGGTCGCATGTCACAGAACCGGCGCTCAACGCAACCACGAGGGATGAAGCGGTCATTAAGCTTCACGACGCCGTTGTCGCCGCGAAGGCGGAGGCGAGATCCGGCAATCGCTATGTGCTCGATCATGCGAAGCGATATCCCACGGAATACGGTTTCCTTGACGATGGATTTGACGAGGAAAGTGAGGTTCGCGCGTATGAGCGGGCCGTTGAGGCTTTTGGCGAACAGAATGTAGCCGTGGTCAACGGCATTCTGGAAGAAATCGATTCCCTTTATCAGTCGTCTACCGACATCGAGCGTCCTGAACCGTCTTACGACGCTGAGACAGGCTCGTACATGTACAATGCTGATGGGGAAGATCAGGGATGGCGGGAGAGTGCTCGCGCTGACATCGAGCGTAGAGTTGATGCGGCTTGGCAGCGGCTGATGGCACTTCACGATGACGGTAACGGATATGTCGAGCAGGCCGCTCAGAGCAATGCGGAGCTTTTCGCTCGCATGGTTGAACGGAAGGCTGCGATGGAAGATGCGCGGCAGAATGTGCCCGGCAGTTGGGAAAATCCGATCCAGATCGGCCACAGCATCGAGCAGCAACTGAGGTACGCGGCGAGCGGCGAGGCCCGACCCCAATCTACCGTCGAAGGAGATGCCATGAAAAATCCAGAACCCGTTCCGGGCAGTTGGGAAAACCCGATCCAGATCGGCCATAGCATCGAGCTACAGCAGACCTATGCGGCCAGCAAAAGCCTCGAACCTTCGCGGGAACGCCGGGTAATTCACGACGCCAAGCCCGATTCAGTCGAGATGTTCCGCGAGCTTTATCAGGATGTGGTTCGGACGGGCGATAGTTTTCCAATTGGAGCGCTTGAGCGCCATGCAGAGGGCCGATTGCAGCAGACCTATGCCGCACTGGTGCTGATCGAGAACGCAAGGGCTGCTGGTATCATACCAGAGAATTCGAAATTCGTTGCGACCGGCGCAAAGGTGCAAGACAAACGCGCCAGTAAGGCATATCCGGCCGCGCACAGGCTCCCGGCCGATCTATCGATTCAAGCTTCTGATGGCTCTCTTCGCCGACTGACGGATCATCTGACTGTCGATCTTGATCGCATATGGGTCGATAAAAACATTTTTGCTCCCACAGACCGCATTCATCGTCTTGCGAACGTCGCCGATCAGTGGGTGGAAGACGGTGGCATGAAGACAGCCTTCGTCAACGCTGCAAATGCCGTTTCGAGCGGCAAGCTGACGGCAGAGGAAGCGCTGGAAGATATCGTGCAGCCGGGTTATGCCGCCGCTCATGCGCGAGCGCTCGAAAAGGTCGAACGCAATTTCACGCTCATCGAGCGGCAAGCACTCTCGCAGAGGATCGTAGATCAGCACGGCCAGCCTTATCGGAAGGTGCCAGAGCCTACGGTCCTGAAAATCAAAGGCTTGGAGGAACGCGCTGCCGCGAAAGATGTGATGGAGCGCACGCTTAAAGCCTATAGCCGCATGGAAGAGCTTTCGCCGTCCCTCCGGATGAAGAGTAATCTGGCGGTGAATGGCATCATCGACAATGAAATTCGGCTCCGAGAGCATGGACCCAATTCCCGTCGCGCACTTGCTCCGGGTGAGGCGATGGTTGAAGCCCGCCGTGCCGCTGGTGAGGCCAATACGGCCCTTACGAAACAGATGGATGAGATCATCCAGCTTGGAAATAAGGCGTCTGCTGCTGCTGCCGCAGCCTCCGATCCGTCTCGACCCATGGAAGCCCGAATGCGGGCAATGGGCGATGCTGGCGCTTATGGCGAGGCAATGAAAACCGCATGGGCCAAGTTGCAGAACGAGACCGGCCCGCAAGTTGTCAAAGGGTTATCTGAACGTCTTGAACGGTGTGGACCGCACGCGGGAGGGCATCTGGCGGCTGTTAGATCGCGCCTCGCCTCGCCTCCAAAAGAGGTTCTGCAGGCGGCAAACCAGATTGAAGACGCACAGGAGAAACTACAGCGCGCCAACCGTAGCCAGGTCGATTTCGGACAGCAGAATTCGGTTCGCCAGTCGTTTGGCCAGAGGCCAACGCCATCGATGGAGTAACGGACCATGGCGACGAACAAAGAGCCGTCCAAGATTGCCTTTCTGCCCGAGTTGCAGGGCAGTGAGGCTATGACAGCACTGATAGACCGGGTGCGCGGGCTGGCGGCAAGCAACCAGTTTCCTAATGCTCTCAGTGCGATTGATGAATCTTTGGAACATCGAGTTCGGATCGCCGAAGGTTTCGCTTCCAGCACGTTCAACACAGATTTTGAGAATTTACCTGATGACGCCGATTTAGGCGGCTTCCTGTATCGCTTTACCCCGAGGGACCGCACATGAGCATGTTCAACCGGAATGCTGACCAGTTTTGTGATTTGAGCGGCTTCGATCCAGACACCCCGCGTCCCGTCATATTTGCACATGATGGCTCCGACATCACTCTGATCGAGATCAAGGGGATTCGCTCGATCACATCGGAAGTCGAATTTGCGGATCGTATGGTCGACATTTTTTCGGCCGAGTTGGCGCAGGTAATGAAGACGCCCGGCCATAACATGTCGATTTCATATGAATGCTCCTACAATGCCGAGAAGGTGGTTGATGAGCATCTTGACCGCGCCCGACATAATGCCGAGCTGAAACAGTTGCGGATCGATACGATCCTGCGGGAAACGCGCGATGTTATCCTGAAAAGGGCGGTCAATGAGCGGGTTATAATGGCCCTCACGTCACGGCCGGTAGCAGGGCCGCAGCGTGAAATGATGATGCAAAAAAAGGCCAACGATGAGGCCCGTAGCGAGCTGCCGGCGATGCGGTCGGCAATGGACCCCTTCATTGAGCTAAAAGGGCTGGAAGGCCCGCACATGGCCTATGTCCAGAGCGTCCTTTCGGCCTTAAGACGGTGTGGCGTCATGGCCGAGATCATGCGACCGAAGGAAGATGGATCGCGACCGGACATAGCGGCAATCAGGCAGGGCATCTTTTATCATGAGACGCCAGATGACTGGTTGCCTCACGAACCCGGCGCTGTGAAATATCCGCCGATCAAAAAAACGTTTGATAGCGATGTGTCAGACTTCTTCGCGCAGCCGCTGGCAAAGCAGATTCTCTCGTCAGCTCCTGTCGTTTCCCAAGATATGCGTCAAATTAAGTGGGGGCCGCGCACCTTTTCGGTTTGTCAGGTTCATCGCTTCCCGAAGAATCTCCGGCCGTTCAACATACTTGTTTCGCGCCTGCGGTCGGAAAAAATGCCGTACCGGGTCACTCTGCATCTGGAATCGCTTAATCACGCGGATCGGCGCTCTATCGGGCTGCGGCAGGTTGCTGCGCAGCTCTTGGGCATCTTCAATTCCACGACAAAACTTCTCGGCCAGAATCTTCAGCTCGTAACGCAGGCGCTAGGTTCGGATACAGAAGCCGTTGTGAAGGCCAATCTGGAAGCTGCGACATGGATCGAGCCGCATGAGCGGCAAGAGCTGCTTCCCACGCGCGCCTCGCGTCTTCTGGTGGATATCCAGTCTTGGGGAGATTGTTCGGTTTCGGACAGTCCCGCAAATCCGGTGCGGGTGCTCGCCGAGACTGTCGCCGGTATGAATGCCACATCGAAAGGATGGCGCGGAGTGCTTGCGCCGGTTTCCGACTTGTCGGTCATCATGCCTCTGCACCGCACAGCGCCGGTTTTCCAAGCCGGGGATAGCCTTTTCACGGGCTTGGATGGGTCCCTTCTGCCTCACAGGGCTTTCGCCCCTGAGCAGCCAGCATGGCTCACGCTTGGCAGCGCCGGTACAGGTTCGGGTAAGTCGGTCCTTTTCAACCGGATGAATTTTGATCTGATGGCCTATAGGTCAGGCAGTGAATTGCCTTTCATGATGATCGCAGACGTGGGTGTGTCATCGAGCGGCTGCATGAACTTGCTGAAGGAGCTGCTTCCGCCTGAGCGGCAGAATGAGGTTTTGTATGTTCGGCCGAAAAACACGGCCGAGTGGGCGGTTAATCCCTTCGACATTTCGCTTGGGTCACGTAGCCCCCTCGACCGCGAGAGGGTTTACCTGAAGAACTTCCTTTTGACAGCGATCCCGATGAAGGAGGATCTGCTTCCCGAGCTGATGACGCGCATTATTTCCCGCGTTTACGAGGTGAAGAGCGATCTCAGCATCGATTCACGTCCTAACCGTTGGCAGGCGAACCTTGATCCGGTTCTGAATGATGCCGCCACTGCCGCTGGTATCGTTTTGAGCGACAAAACGCGCTACTGGACGCTCGTGGACGAGTTTATGCGGCGTGGAATGCCTGAGATGGCTTCGAGGGCGCAACGCTACGCAGCGCCCCGCTTCAAGGATATTGCGACCATCATTGCAGAGCCGCAAATGAAGAAAGACTTCGGCGATGCGATGCTCGAAAAGCTGCAACGCTATCTGGAAGCGCTGGAAGCCGCCTATCCGATGTTCGCCAGCCATACCACGATGGAAACCGGCGCTGCTCGAGTCATGGCCGTCGATCTTCAAGACCTTCTGACGGTCGGCTCGCTCAATGATGAGTTGAGCCGGAAAAACACCCTGATGTTCCTCATGACGCGACAGTTGTTCATGGCAAAGATCGCTGGCGACAAAGATGACATCCGCGCCATGACCTTCCCACAAGATGAGGCCATTCGGACGCTCTATGAGGATTATTGGACACGGCAGTTCCAGACAATCGCCGAGACCCCGAAGCGCCTGATGATGGACGAATACCATCTAACCGGCACTATCGACACCATTAACGAGGTGGTCTGGCATGATTGCCGTACAGGTCGTAAGTGGAATCTTGAAGTTTGCTTGGTCAGTCAGGAGCTAGGCGATTTCCGTGGCCTCACGTCGCAGGCCACCACAATCATGATTTTGAACTCGGATTCGCAGGAAGCCCGCAGAAAGATCATTGAAGAGCTTGGCGGTACAGAAGCCATCGATAAGGCGTTGACGACATATGTGAACGGTCCTGATCCTTCGGACCCTTCGAAGGGCGCGAACGTGCTGGTGATGTATAAGCTGCGAAACGACGAGAAGCGTTGGGTGATCTTCAAGAATGCTCTCGGAGTGCGGATGCTTTGGGCACTTTCCACGAAAGCGGAGGATCGAGCCGTTCGTGATGAAATCTATCGTCGTGTCCCGCTGGATCGGGCACTCGATATCCTCGCCCGGCGCTTTCCAGAGGGAACCGCAATTTCGCGATGGAATGAGATCGCACGTTCGAAAAAGCGGAACAATGGTTCACTCGCAAAGGTGCTGGCGGATGAGGTCATGCAGTACGATGCACAATACTCGTACCAGCAAGCAGCGGAATAAGAATGTCAGCTTTGCATTTCACAACGAAAACGTTATCTGATATGTTGTGAATGCCAGTGGGTTGTAGTATTACCGAAATCGATTGTTCGCCCCCGAAACAGGGATGAAAAGGAGATGGGAATGAGCGGAGTCAGTTCGGCCATGACGGCTGTGAAGGACAAATATTATGGGGCACTTGCTACTGCGAGTGTATCCTACTTTGCGTTGACGACATGGGCGTTCGCACAGGGGGCAGACCCCAAAGCGCCGCTCGATTTCCAGAAACAGGCGCAGTCGGCCGCAGCCAGTTCTCGTCTGAACCCGGACGATGCCCAATCGGGCTTGAACAATGTTGGCTCGACGTTCCTGTACGCTGGCAGTGCGCTCTCCATCATGTTTGCGCTCTATTCGCTCTACAAGTGGTGGGATGCCGTCAACAACGAGCAGAGCCGTCACAGTGCTGGCGGATCGTTCATGGCAGCGTGTATCGCTGGCGTGATCGGCATTGTCGGCATCTTCGTCGGTTGGGTGCAGTCCGTTGCTCTCGGAGGCGGGAGCTAATCCCTCCAAAGAGGCGTCACGACACGAAAGTGGCGAATCTGTCCGACTTTTAAGAACGTATCCGGAACTCAGGTTGGTTTGACCGTGGTTGTCGTTGCTTTTTCGGCCTTGAGAGCTTCGTAGAGGGCGGTTTTCCCTATTTTCACGCGGGCCGCGGCTTCCCGGACGTTCAAACCGGCCGCCAGATGCTGGCGGGCTTTGGCAAGTTTGTCCGGGGTTACGACGACTTGTCGGCCACCGCGTCGGCCGCGTTCCTCTGCGGCTTGCAGACCGGCACGTGTTCGTTCCCGGATCAGATCGCGCTCGAACTGTGCCAGCGCGCCGAACAGGTGGAAGACCAGGCGACCGCCGGATGTCGTGGTGTCGATGTTTTCGGTGATGGATCGGAAGCCGACGCCTTTGGCCTCCAGTTCGGTGATGATCTCGATGAGGTGCTTCATCGACCGGCCGAGGCGGTCGAGCTTCCAGACTGTGAGCGTGTCGCCGTCGCGAACGTAGCGGATCGCCTCAGCCAATCCGGGGCGGTCAGTCTTCACGCCGGATGCCTTATCCTCGAACAGCCTTTCACAACCTGCTTTGCGCAAAGCGTCGAGTTGCAGGGCGGTGTCCTGCTCGCCGGTGGAGACCCTTGCATAGCCGATAGAGGTCATGAGACGTGGTTTGTCCGTTTTTCCGTTGAATTCGGACATTGTCCGATTTGCCGTTTCATGACAAGGTTTGCGGACAAGAACTGTGGATGCCGCGAAACGTTCGTTTGTCGGACACGCATTTTCCGTTTCGCTGCACTCTCCGCGGCGAAACGGGAAGATCAGTGAATGGCGCGAAGAGCATTACTGAGCGAGGCATGGTGGCAACAGGCGACGATCATCCCGGATAACGAAAGGGAGATCGCCAAACATTATACGCTGGATCGATCGGATCTCGACCTGATCATGCGACAGAACAAGGCCGCGAACAGACTGGGCCTCGCCTGTGTTCTGGCCACGCTACGATACCCTGGCCGACCGCTTGCGGATGGCGAGGTCCTGCCGGCTGGCGTCTTACGATTTCTGGCGCGGCAGATCGGCGTCGATCACCATGAGATCGAACGTTATTTCGAGCGCCCACAGACGCGGCGCGAGCATCTGGCCCTGCTTTTCTACAGAATGCAGATGCGTCCGTTTGTGCCTTCGGACGTGCGGGCACTCACAGGCTGGCTGACACCTGCCGCGCAAACCCTGCGCCAGGCCGATGTATTGGCGGATATGGTCGTGGAAGAACTGCGACGCAGGAGAATTCTTTTGCCAGCGCGGCCAGCGCTCGAAGCCATCATTCATGTGGCAATCAGGCGCGGCATTCGTATTGCTCATCGGGCCTTGGCCGGCGGGATCTCAGAAGGCCAAAAGCTCGATCTGGACAAGCTTCTCGATCCGCGTGAGGGGACAAGCGTGACCATTCTTGCCTGGGCGAGAACGCCGGCATTGTCGCCAGCCGCCGTCAACCTCGACAGAATTGCCGAGCGCATTCGTTTTCTCCGGTCTCTGAACCTGCCGACGACGTTGATGGATCGAATTCCGGCCAAGGTCTTTGACGAATTTGCTGCAGAGGGGACGCGAATGAGCGCGCAGCATCTGCGCGACCTTAACACCGAACGCCGACATGCTGTCCTGGCTGCAACAGTGCTCCACCTTTCCCGCCATCTCACCGATTGCGCGATCGACATGTTCAAGAAACTCATGGGCATCCTGACGCGGCGAGCCAATAACCAGGCGGCTGCTCGCGTCACCCGATCCGTTCGGGAAGTGCAGACGCCGTTGAAGGACGTTTCAAAAGTCTGCCATGCGATCATCAAGGCCAGAGAGAAGGGTGAGGACATGGCCAAAGCGCTTGATCTGGTCATCCAATGGCCAGCTTTTGCAACCAGTGTCCAGGCGGTTGATACGCTGATCGCGCCGGATGTTATCGACGGTAAAATCGAAATGCTCCAGCGCTATCCGACGATCAGGAAACTGGCGCCACAGTTTCTCTCCACTCTCGTGTTCCGCGGTCACGCAGTGGCGGCGAACCTCTTGCGGGCGCTATCCGTGGTCGCGGGTCTATATCGTACGGGCAAAAGGACCATACCCGACAAGGCACCGATCTCCTTTGCGCCGAAGGGCTGGATGCCTCTCATACTCAAAGATGGAAAGATTGATCGCAGGGCTTATGAGCTTTGCCTTTTCAGCGAATTGAAGCGCCGGCTCGATGCGGGCGATATCTGGGTGGAAGGAGCCAAACGCTTCCAGTCTTTCGAAAGCTTTCTCATTCCCACGCCGACATTCGAGCTGATGCGTGAGGAAGGAGCGCTTCCAATCGCCGTTGATACCGATGTCGAGACTTATCTTCGCCAACAGCGCCAGCTGCTGAACGATGGACTGGCTGACCTCTCGCGTCTGGCCGCAGCCGGCGAGCTCGACGATGTAGAACTGACCGGGGCGGGGTTTAGCGTCACGCCGCACAAGGCTATGTTTCCGGATATCGCCAAGTCGCTGAAGCTAAAGGTGGAAAGCCGTCTGCCTGCGATCCGCATCACTGACCTTTTGCTCGAGGTTGACGCCCGAACGGAATTTTCGAACGCCTTTACCCATTTGCGCAGCGGTCGGACGGCCGACAACAAGCTTGCGCTCCTCACCGCCATCCTGGCGGACGGCATCAATCTCGGTCTCACGAGAATGGCGGACGTTTCCCCCGGCATTACGATGCGCCAACTCGCCTGGGCGCACGACTGGCATATTCGCGAGGAAGGTTACACGGCCGCGCACGCCATTCTCGTCAACGCCCAGAGGCAATTGCCTCTGGCAAGCTTGTGGGGCGATGGAACAACGTCATCCTCCGATGGCCAGTATTTTCCGGCGGGCGGACACGCCGAGGCGATCGGCGACCTCAACGGCCGCTATGGTCCCAACCCCGGCGCCAAATTCTACCGGTTCACCTCTGACCAGTACGGCGCTTTCTACATCATCGCCATGAATGCCAATGCGAGCGAAGCCATCTATGTCCTCGATGGACTGCTCTATCATGGCAGCGATCTCGCCATCGAAACCCACTATGTCGATACCGGCGGGGTAAGCGATATGAGCTTCGCCCTTTGCCATCTCGTTGGTTTCCAGATTGTGCCTCGGCTGCGCGGTCTCAAGGATCGCAAGCTCTATCTCTTCCCGGGCGACGCGCCTCCCGAAAACCTGGCGCCGCTCGTTGGCGAGCACATCAACGTCGAGCGGATCAAGGCAAACTGGAACGACATCCTGCGGCTGGTCACGACGATCCGTTCCGGGCAGGTTCGGCCTTCGACCCTGTTGGCAAAGCTGTCCGCATTCCCACGCCAGAACGGACTGGCGTTGGCGCTACGCGATCTCGGTCGCATCAATCGGTCCATCTTTCTGCCCCAGTGGTGGCAGAACCCCGAAATGCGCAGGAACGCGACGGCCGGCCTCAACAAGAGCGAATCCCAGAACACCTTGGCCCGCGCACTGTTCTTCAATCGCCTCGGAGAATTGCGCGACCGGACTTTCGAGAGCCAGTTCTACCGAGCATCTGGACTGAACCTGCTAATCAACGCCATCGTCTACTGGAACACACTCTATCTCGAACCGGCGTTCGCCGAGCTCAACCGCGAGGGCATTCCCACGCCGCTTGACATCATCAAACACATTACCCCACTCGGCTGGCAGCACATCAGTCTCACCGGCGATTACATCTGGACCCCAACAGACGGCGTTGATCTCAGGCCATTGCGGCGCGAAACATCTATCCTCGCAGCGTGATCACCATACGTTCTCAAAAGTCGGACAGATCCAACACTTTCGTGTCGTGACGCCTCGTCGATGTCGGCCGGCATGCCGTGATCGGGATCGGTTTCGCGCCGTTGCGGATCCCACAGGTGATGGGCAACGAATTTCAGGAGGAGGGCTTCGGGCGCCGGCCAGGGCAGCGATTTTCCCGTCGCCGTCAGCGCCCAGGCTTGGAGATAAGCCAGATCAGACGTCAGTGCCCGAAGGGTATTGTCGCCCATGCCCTGGTTGACGAGATGGCGCAGCGTCTCGACATCCTGATCGCTCAACAGCTCGGCGAGCTCGTCGCGGCGCTCGATCGGCAGGACGGCTGCAATCGTGTCGAGTTCCTCGGTGCGGCGTTCGATGGCGGATTTTTGCACAGGCGGCATTTTGGCTCCAAAAACGGGCGGTTCTGGCGTGTTTCAGGCCCGTGACGGAGGCCACTTTTGGTGATTTGCGGCGTCAGATCAATCTATCATCGATAAGGGTTACTTATCGGAGGTCATAGACCATCGGCATAGCTGTGAGGAGTACAGAACGCTATTGCGGATATAGCTTTCGCTTAACAAATCATTTACCATAAATTCAATGTCTTACGATCTCGCCAAATTGCCCATCCACAGCCTGCTGCGGCCGATCTCCGAGGCCGCTGTTGCTCTTGCCCGTCTCGACGAGCGCATTGCCCGCTCCCCCGTCGGCGAGGGCTTTCTCGAGCGGTCGCATTTCCTCGACGCGCATGCCTCGCTCTGGGTCGACGGTGAACTCGTTCATCTCGAAGACCTCGTCCTGCATGACGCGCTCCGGGATATCCGTGCTCCCACCCATGAACTCACCATTGCCCGCGACATCCTGAAAACTCGCCGTCGCATCGCCGCCCATCCCCCCGCCTGGGCCCTCTCTGATCAAGGCCTCGCCTCCCTCCGCGGCCGGTCGTGGGCCGGAGCATCATTGGGTGGAGACAGGGAGGGGGTGCGGGATGGCAGTGTTGAGGTGAGCGACGCTCCGGCCGAGATAGGGGATGCGGAAGATCCCGAGATTGATGGTCTGGGTGATGCGTTTGCAGCGATCGATGCAGTACTCGCCCGATCCGGGGTCGCGATCGAAGAGGCGAAGAAGCCGGGGAGCGCCAAAAACGCTCCGGAAAAGGATCCGTTCGTTTATGACCTCGACTGGGATGAGGACGAGCGGCTGGAGGAGTGGCGGGCCGTGCTCGCGCGTGCCCAGGACTTGCCGCCGGTCCTGCAGGCAATCGTGGCGCTGGATGCCTGGAACCAGATCGCTGTCCTCCAGCATGCGCCTTGGCTCGGGCGTTTGCTCGCCGCCTCGGTCCTGCGCGAGGGCGGCGTTACCACTGGCGGTCATCACGCAGCGATCAATCTCGGGCTCAAGGCCATTCCGGTCGAGCGGCGCCGGCATCGTGACCGTGAGACGCGGTTGCTGGCGATAGCAAGGGCGCTGACAATCTCCGCCGAGACGGGGCTCAAGGAGCATGACCGGTTGGTGCTGGCGCGGCAGATGATGATGCGCAAGCTGGAGGGACGGCGAACGTCGTCCAGGCTGCCGGAGCTGGTCGAGTTGGTCATGGCGCGGCCGTTGATCTCGGCCGGGATGGTGGCGAAGACGCTTGAGGTCACGCCTCAAGGAGCGAGGCGCATCGTGCAGGAGCTCGGTCTTCGCGAGATGACGGGCAGGGGAAGGTTTCGGGCGTGGGGGATTTTATGAGTTCTGACCGGCAGACATAAAAAGGTTATGCTAACTTCGGGGCGGGGCCGCTAGACCGTCACTTAGTTCCGCGGAACGGTATAGTAAGGGATTGGTTGTTAACCTTGGGGGAATTGCGTTGCAAATTGCGCTGCAGCTGATAGTCCAAAAGCAGAACGAAACGGCAGATTACGATGACCACCGCTCGCCACATTGTGACTCTTCTGAAAAGCCACATCGCCGGCGATGAGGACCGTTTCCTGTCGACGGCTCTCCAGTTGGCCGCCCATGAGGCGCGGCAGGGGCATGGTAAGCTGGCGCAGGAGGTTAAAGATCTCGTTGATACAGCAAAGACGCGCCAGCCGAGCATGCGCCGGGCGGGCGGGGCGATCGTACTTGTGCAGCCGAAGGGTGAACTCGCCGGTCTGCTGAGTGCCCGTTACCCCGACATCCGCCTAACAGACATGGTTCTGGCACAACCCCTTCGCCAACGTCTCGATCGTATTTTAGCCGAGCAGCGGCAGCAGGCGAGCCTCCAAAGCCACGGACTTCAGCCGCGCCGCAAGATCTTGCTCGTCGGTCCGCCGGGCGCCGGCAAGACGATGACGGCGAGCGCCTTGGCGGGAGAACTGCATCTTCCCTTGTTCACCATTCTCTTGGACGGCCTCATCACAAAGTTTATGGGCGAGACCGCGTCGAAGTTGCGCTTGGTTTTCGATGCCATGACCGCGACCCGCGGCGTGTATCTCTTTGATGAGTTTGATGCGATCGGAGCGAAGAGGGGAGACCGGCAGGACGTCGGAGAAATCCGGCGTGTGCTCAATTCCTTCCTTCAATTCGTAGAACAGGATGAAAGCCAGGCCTTAATCGTCGCTGCGACGAACCATCCCGAACTACTGGACCGGGCGCTTTTGCGTCGTTTCGACGACGTTATCGAATACACGCTTCCGGATGTGTCACTCATCGAAGCGATCCTTCGTAACAGGCTTGATCGCTTCGCAACACCCGAACTGTCGTGGGTAGATGTCGCGAACGCGGCACACGGCCTTTCGCCGGCAGATATTACTCGTGTGGCTGACGACGCCGCCAAGTCCGTCATTCTGGATAATTCGGGCACGGTCACTGCTGCAAGCATATTTGACGCGCTTGCCGAGCGCCGCTTGGCTGCCCAAGCTATGGATGCGAGCAACAGGCCATAATGGCAACCGGACCACGCGATCGCCCGCATTTCCTGCTGAGAGATAACGGCGCGGCAGAGCCATACCGGCGCCCAAACCGGAAAATTGACCCACCGGCGCTACCTCAACGCAATAGGCAGGCTCATGCCCAGGCGCTGGCGTTGGCAGTCGGAGGAGCTGTCGCGGCGGCAGAGCAGCAGCTTGCCGAAACCGGGGTAACAGCCTTTGAGACGCGCGGTTTCTATCTCGAGTTCGATCTTCCTGCCTCCGAGGGGGCCGCAATCGACCAGCTCGCGAACAGACAACAAAAAATGGAGGTTGTCGCAGTCCGCGAGCCGGAAGGCGACGGCGGTATCGTCAAGGCCTCGGTATTTGTGCCCGAGCGTGCAAAAAACTACTTCCTAAACAAGATTGAGCAGTATCGATCGACGGACACCGACAAAGGGCGTCCTCGAAATGAGCCTCTAATTTCAAGGATCGAAACCGCACAGCTGGCATCCGCGCGTTCTCTCTTCACGGATGACGCAGCGCTGTTTCCACCCGACCAGCAACTCGCGGTGTGGTGGGAAATCTGGTTGCGCGAAGGCAGGCGTGAGAAGTTTGAAGCCATAGCGGCCGCTTTGGAAATAGAGCTGCGCCAGCACGCCATCCGGTTCCCCGAGCGCGAAGTCGTCTTGGCGTTGGCAAGCACCGTGACCATGGATCGCGTCGTTGCTCGCAGCGATACCATCGCTGAGTTGCGCCGGGCAAAAGATACGCCAGCGTTTTTCACAGGTCTTGGAGGTGCAGAACAAAGAGCTTGGACAGACGATCTCGCTGGTCGCGTTCAGGTCTCGCAGACTGCCGGTGACGTTGCTATATGCCTTTTGGACAGCGGGGTCCGCCGCACTCATCCTTTGATCGAGCCGGTGTTGTCGATCGATGATTGGCATACGATCAATCCGGCTTGGGGCGCCGACGACACGCCAGCTTGGCAGGGTCACGGCACGCGAATGGCCGGAGTAGCACTTTATAACGATCTGATTGATCCGCTTGCTTCTGAGGACGCTGTCGAACTGCAATATCGGCTGGAAAGTGTTAGAATTCTGCCACCTGGCGACGCGGATGAAAACCGACCTGATCTCTACGGCGCGATTACCGGTGAGGCGATTGCTCGAGCCGAGATTCAGGCGCCGCACAGAAGTCGGGTCGTAGCGACTGCTATAACAAGCACGGCTCCTTCGCGGGGGCGAGCCTCATCCTGGTCTGCTTCGATCGACCAACTCTGCTTCGAGACGGATGCGCAGCGGTTGATCCTGATAGCTGCTGGAAACATACGGGTTGACTTAAGCCCTGCGGATCACCTGGTTCGCAACGATATCGAACCGCTAGATGATCCAGCGCAAGCTTGGAACGCAATCACCGTCGGGGCTTTCACCAACAAAGTTGACGTTATCGATGCGCCTTTTGCCGGCTACGCCCCGATCGCGCCCGCTGGAGAACTGTCTCCGGCGAGCAGGACCTCCGTCACCTGGGATCGTCAGTGGCCGGTCAAGCCGGACATCGTCATGGAGGGCGGGAACCTGGCGCATGACGGCGTCAATCCTGGTGAGCCGATTGATGACCTGCGCATTCTGACGACGCACTTCCGGCCCGAAAACCGCTACTTCTCTACGATTGGCGACACCAGTTCCGCAACCGCGCAAGCTGCCAAGCTCGCGGCAGAGATCATGGTCAGCCGGCCGGGGCTCTGGCCCGAGACTGTCCGTGCTTTATTGGTTCATTCTGCCGAATGGACACCTGCGATGGCCGCCCGCGTCACGGCCTGCCACGGCAACAAAACGCAATTGCAATCGATTTTGCGCCGCTACGGTTACGGCGTGCCAAATCTCGGCAGAGCGCTGCTTTCCGCCAATAACGATCTGACTTTGATGATCGAGGACGACATTCGACCCTTCCAGCGAGAAGGGAGCGGATCAGTCAAAATGAGAGATATGAAGCTTCATCTGCTTCCTTGGCCGAAGGACAATCTGCTGGCCTTGGGCGCTGAGCCTGTCGAGGTCCGGGTCACGCTGTCCTATTTCATCGAGCCGAACCCCGGCGAGCGAGGCTGGACTAGGCGTCACAGATACGCTTCTCACGGATTGCGCTTCCAGATGAAAACAGCCACGGAATCCGTCGACGAGTTCCGTGCCCGCATCAACCAGGCTGCCCGAAACGAGGAAGAAGGTACACCCGTCAACGTCGGCGAAAGCTGGTTATTGGGTACATTCCGCGACAGCGGATCGCTGCATTCGGATTTCTGGCGGGGAACGGCGGCTGATCTTGCCGAGCGTGACGCCATCGGTATTTATCCAGTTGGCGGTTGGTGGAAGGAAAAGCCGTATCTGGACCGATACAACGAGAAGGCGCGCTATTCGCTGATCGTGACCATTCGCGCGCCTGGTGCCGCGGTTGATCTTTATGCGGCGGTCGAGACGATTCTGAAGACAGAGATCGTCGCACAGGTGTAGGATTCCTTTGATTAATTGGCGGCCGGCCACAATAGGCCCGCACTCCTTCCGATTTGGTGCGAGACTTGTCCAAGTGTTTGGACGAGATGGTCGGTAGGCTCTGGTGATAATAGGGGCGATGGTTCGTATCCCTTCAAGGCGTTTAAATCTAACGGCCCAAGGCGGCAGTGTGGCGATCAATGGTTTAAGTGCGGACTCGCGCGCTGGATGCTATCGGTCGCGGTTTCCGGATTTTTGCCGGCGGTTCTCTAAATTGCGTGTTGGCGTCAAGCGTCTTCCCAACGCCGAATCGGCGGTGTCTGGATTCCGCCCATGCAGTCATTGATGACGTCATCTACTTTGTAAGAACAAACACTCCGCCGATTTCAGAACGTTTGTATTCGTCTTACAAATAGTATACCCCCCTATAATATATGAAATGGAGTTTAGGCTATGAGTTCATCTCAAGGGCATGCGCACGACCATCCCCATCCGCACGATCACAGCCATGGTCGTGCGCTCAACGCCGCCCATGAACATTTCTTCCTTGGCGACAACCACCTGCGGAACGAACGCCGCACGTGGCTAGTGATTGGTATCACCGCCACCATGATGGTGGTGGAGATCGTCGCCGGAAACATGTTCGGGTCTATGGCTTTGACGGCAGATGGCTGGCATATGTCCACGCACGCTGCGGCCATGCTCATCGCGGCATTGGCCTATCTCTATGCTCGCAAGCACGCCAGCAACCGCCGCTTCTCATTCGGCACTGGCAAGCTCGGCGACCTTGCAGGATTCGCCAGCGCCGTGATCCTGGCGCTAATCGCGGTGCTTATCGGCTGGGAAAGTTTTCTGCGCTTCCAGTCGCCTGTAGCGATCAATTTCAGGGAAGCCATCATCGTGGCGGTGGTCGGATTGATCGTAAACCTTGTCTGCGCATGGCTCCTCAAGGATGATCACCATCACGGAAACGATCATGGCCATGCTCACGGACACGGGCACAATGCAGGCCAGGATCAGAACCTTCGCGCCGCCTACATCCACGTACTGGCTGATGCGCTGACCTCCGTTCTGGCGATCGGCGCGCTGGTTCTCGGAAGCCTCTATGACTGGCTCTGGCTTGATCCAGCTATTGGTATCGTCGGCGCTATTGTGATCGCTCGCTGGTCCTGGGGATTAATCCGAGATACGGGCGGCGTCCTGCTCGACTACGTTCCTGAAGGCGAAGACCTCCCCGAGGAAATACAGGAAATCCTCGTCAAGGAAGGCGCGGAAATCGTCGATCTCCACATCTGGCAACTCGGGCCCGGCCACCACGGAGCCATCGTTTCTATCGTCGTCAATGATCCGCATGCGCCGTCCTACTACCGCGCAAAGCTTGCGGCCATTCACGATCTGTCGCATGTGACGGTGGAGGTCGAAACCCGCGCGGCTTGACAAAAACGTCTATACCGAAGGAGCATTCCTATGAGCCATACCATCCGCGAAAAGCAAAAGCTGATCAACCGCGTACGTCGTATTCGCGGGCAGATGGAAGGTGTCGAGCGGATGCTTGAGGAGGAAAAGGGTTGCGTCGAAGTCATGCAAACGATCGCGGGTGCGCGTGGTGCCATCAACGGTCTAATGGGCGAAGTCATCGAAGATCATATCCGCATGCACTTGGCCGCCGAAAGTCTGAGTCAGAAAGAGCGTGAAGAAGGCGCGGCCGAACTGATCGATGTCATTCGCGCTTATCTCAAATAAGGTTCATGATGAATAATAAGTCGCCTTGCACCGATCTGTGCCGCTTCGATCCGCGCAATAAATGGTGCTTGGGCTGCGGCCGGACGGCGGATGAAATCAAGGCGTGGCGCAAAATGTCGCCCTATCACCGGACAAATTTGTCGACTGAATTGAAACGCCGCATGAAGCGATTAAAGGATGGCGAGGACGGCGCTGCGACCGCATCCGCTTGCTTGTAGAATTTTACAACTAACAAAGGCCGGTTATTGCGCAAACCAGCCGAACGCGGACGTCCATCATTGATCTTTTCGATTGATGTCGATCAATTTTTGTTTGTGATCAAAGCATAGTGTGGGGCTTGTGGTCTCCTAAACATGGCTGCGCCATGGAGGACGAGTGATGCTCGGATACAAGGTCTCGGCTCAACGGATAGATCCTAGGGAGAGTGTGGCACGCACCGAGACTGCCGAGGTCAGGCTTGCCACGGGACTGTCCGGCGCTGCCGATGCCTTCAATCCGGCCGAACTTCTGCTCGCGTCCATCGCTGCCTGTATGATCAAGGGCATTGAGCGCGTCATTCCTCCCCTCGCTTTCTCTATTGATGGTGTCGAGGTGGTCCTTCACGCCGTTCGACAGGATGATCCGCCGCTTATCGTTTCGGTCAAGTACCAACTCGTGGTCGATACCGATGAGACTGACCAACGGCTTGAACTTTTACACAAGAATGTCCGCAAATACGGCACAATCTCCAACACCGTCCCTCTTGCAGCCCGCTTAGATGGTGTAATCTGGAGGAAGTCATGAGGGGCCTTCATCGCGAAACGCATCTCGTTTCCCGGATCGGGTGGCTGCGAGCCGCCGTTCTCGGTGCAAATGACGGTATCGTATCCACTGCGAGCTTAATCGTCGGCGTTGCAGCCTCCGCGGCGGGCAGCTCGGAGATCTTGATCGCCGGCGTCGCCGGCCTCGTGGCTGGTGCGATGTCGATGGCGGCTGGAGAATATGTCTCGGTCAGCTCGCAGGCGGATACCGAACAGGCTGATCTCGCCCGCGAACGGCTTGAGCTTGACGGCCAGCCCGATCTTGAGCGCGAGGAACTCGCACAGCTTTACACCAGGCGCGGCGTCGAGATTGATCTGGCCCGACAGGTAGCAGTGCAACTAATGCAGAAGGATGCGCTTGAGGCGCATGCCCGCGAAGAACTTGGCATCTCCGAAATCACTACCGCCCGACCGATCGTTGCCGCGCTGACGTCGGCTCTGACGTTCGCGGTTGGCGCGATAATGCCACTCGCAATGGTATGGGTGGCGCCACCGAACCAACTGGTGATGCTGGTCTCTGTAGCCTCGCTTATGTTCCTCGCCCTGCTCGGCGCGATTGGTGCCAAGGCAGGCGGTGCAAATGTGCTGAGGGCCACGGTACGCGTAACCTTCTGGGGCGCCTTTGCGATGGCGCTGACAGCAGGCATAGGCGCCTTGGTGGGAACAGCCGTCTAGGTGTGCGGAATATTGATCAAGTGTTACTGTGTGGTCCTCACACCGGCGGATTAATCGGCAGGAGCCGATTTATATGGAGGAAGAACATGACCTACACTCTCGATAAGACGACCAACGGAATACCATTTGATCAGGTGGTCGCAGCCACGAAGGCGGCTCTCGCGAGCAACGGGTTCGGTGTCCTCACTGAAATCGACGTACGAGCGACCATGAATAAGAAACTCGACGTCGATATACCGGACTATCTCATCCTGGGTGCGTGCAACCCGAAGATGGCCCTCGAGGCGATGAAGATCGAGCCGAAGGTCGGCGCGATGCTGCCTTGCAACGTGATCGTACGATCGCTGGAGGGGGGCGCCATCATGGTCAGCGCCATCGACCCCGTGGCCTCGATGCAGGCTATCGAAAACCAGCAACTGAAGACGGTCGCGGCGCACGTGCGGTCTTTGCTTGAACAGGCGATTGCGAGCGTCTGAGGACGTTGGTGGTCAATACGGTCGCCGTTGACAAGGCAAGCATGCGATGCTCCCCCTAACATTCGTCAGCGACTCGAATAGCGAGGAGCAAATAGGCCCGAATGAAACGCCTGAACTGCGGGAAAAACTGGGCGTTGAAGATGACGGAACCGAACTTGAGCCACTGCCGGGTTAGACAAGCACGCGTCGGTTCATCAGCGAAAGCCGAATCGTCTCGATAGGATTGGCGATACCCTTCAGCAGAAGTGAGCCTCTAGCCGAAACGTTGAACTCGTGCCCTGCCGCCACCTCGAAAAATTCACTGGAGGCCACGATTTCACCTGGTAGTGCCGCAGCACACAGTCGCGCGGTAACGTTGACGGGCGAACCGAGGATCGTTGCATCCTTGCGAATTTCGGTTCCGATCACGGCCTCTATCACAGTGCCGTCGTGCAGTCCTATGCCGATCCCTCTGGGCAAATTCGCCCGTGAGACACTTGTCAGAATTGCCTCCGACGCCCTGAGGGCGTTTGTCTTTCTTTCTGATCCTTCGAACCAGGCGACAAGCCCGTCACCCACGAGGCGATCAATATCGCCGCCGTGTTCGAGGATGGCCGCGAAGCTGTGGCTTGCAACCTCAGACACAAGGGCAGCGGCTTCTTCGGCGCTCGCCTGTTCGACAAAACTGGAGAAGTCTCTGATATCGAGGACCAGGATGGACGCAGCCAGGCGCTCGGCGCTCGAGCGCCCGGAACTAACGCGCTTCTCAGTGCTGTCGGAAACAAAATGTGCGAGCGACTTTCGCGCCTCATTCAGGGCGTTTGTGCGTGTGTCGATTTCATTTTGTGCCCGTGAGACGAAATACGTGGAGAGGCAAAGTGCTCCTATTAGAGGCACGCCAAGGATAACGATCCAAATAATCGTATCGTTGTCGAGAAGTTTTTCGCGGGCGGATGCCTTTTCGGAAGTGGCGATGTAGACCGACATAGACCCTGTCATACCTGGCGCCCTGCTGAGCACGGTCCAATGCACAGGGGGCCCATCTTCTTCGAGAAAGACTGTCTGTCCGTCAGATATTTCGGGGATGCGACTTATCGTTGAGGCCATGCACGATGTGTCGTTGGTTGCCGCCAGTACCTTGCCGTCTTCGGTAAAAGCAACTGCGCAGAGCAAGTCAAGCTCCTTCGCTTCCGTTTCGATAGCCTGTCTTGTCTGGTCAGCGTCGCTGACTTTTCCTCCACTTCCGATCTCCGAGTGTCTGGCTTTCCCCAAGATCGGCGCGAACAGCGCGGCATGGAGCGAAGCCGTTTGTGCACTATAGGCACGTTCGACACTAACAGACAGAGCGTTTGAGACGGCAATAAGTAGGCCGGAAATCGTCAGGAAGAAAATCGGTAGTACGAACAGGTTATAGTTCCGTCTTAACGGATAGGGGCGCGCCAGAATCTCATTATCCAATGTTTGCCACCTTCGTTTCTTTTCGTCATTTCATTCGTGGATTCGATCTTCACGAAGACTGATCTTACGATTCTGAGTTCGAATTTATATTGCCGTCACTATAAATCTTTGTAACCTG